>WLOK01000007.1 GCA_009699315.1 Actinomycetota bacterium | reverse complement strand
TTCGGCTTGGTCCGTTATCCGCGGCAAACATGACCATGACGAAGCCCGCCATGAACGGCAGGTAGGCAGCCACAAACACACTGGCAGTCACATCGCGTACGTAGCCCGACGTGCCCCCGCGAATCCTCCTCATGAAAATCAATACGACGGTCACTCCGAAGGTGACCGTGATAGCCGTGATGCCCCAGATGTAGGCGACCACGGGGCTCACAACTGCAGCGGCATAAAGCGGCACACGAGTCATCGCGATATCGCGCGATGCACCAGCCTTGATCAGCTCATGTACGCCCATACCGATCGCGAGAATGACTACGCCGACAAAAAGCGGCCGCCACGTGAACAGGCTGATGAGCACGACGATGCCGATGCCGAGACCCACCCCGATGGCAGCTGGGAGATTACGGCCAGCACGCGACGTGGGTTTCGCGGACTCCGACTCCGGGGTCGTCACCTGTCAGACCTCGAGGAGTTCGGCTTCCTTGTGCTTGAGAACTTCGTCGATGGCCTCCACGTGCTTGTGCGTGAGATCATCGAGAGCTTTCTCGGCACGGCGTATTTCGTCCTCGCCCACATCGCCGTCTTTTTGGAGTTTATCGAGACTCTCTTTTGCATGACGACGAATATTGCGCATGGAGATTCGTGCTTCTTCGGCTTTGTGCTTTGCCAACTTGATGTATTCCTTACGACGTTCTTCGGTGAGCTGCGGCAACACCACGCGAATGACACTGCCGTCGGAGGTTGGATTGACCCCGAGGTCGCTATCGCGAATCGCCTTCTCAATTGCCGCCGAGGCACCTTTGTCGTAAGGGCTGACGATGATCATGCGTGCTTCGGGACTCTGGAATGACGCTAGCTGCTGTATGGGCGTGAACGTGCCGTAGTAGTCGACCACGATCTTGTTAAAGATGGTCGGAGTCGCACGACCGGTGCGCACCGTCGCGAAGTCTTCCCTAGCCACGGCGATGGCCTTGTCCATTTTGTCCTCGGCCTCGAGCAGGATCTCGTCGGTCTGGTCGCTCACGTCAGGCTCCCTTGGCTGTATTGATGATCGTGCCGATGCGATCTCCGCGGACCGCGCGAGCAATATTGCCGTCGACTAGGAGATTAAAGACGACGATAGGCAGGTTGTTTTCACCACACAAACTGATCGAGGTGGCGTCGGCAACCTTTAACCCGAGGTTGAGTACCGCACTGTGCGTGAGTTCCTCAAAGCGCTTTGCATCGGGATTTGTACGCGGATCGGAGTCGTAGACGCCATCGACGCCCTTTGCCATCAAGACGACCTGTGCGCCGATTTCGAGCGCGCGCTGCGCGGCCGTAGTGTCCGTGGAGAAGTACGGGGCACCGAGTCCGGCGCCGAAGATGACCACGCGGCCCTTCTCTAAGTGGCGCACGGCACGTCGCGGGATGTACGGCTCCGCTACTTGCCCCATCGTGATAGCAGTCTGCACGCGCGTGTCGACACCTTGATGATCGAGAAAGTCCTGCAAAGCCAGACAGTTCATGACGGTCCCGAGCATGCCGATGTAGTCGGCGCGAGAACGGTCCATGCCTCGCTCGGATAACTGAGCACCGCGGAAGTAGTTGCCACCACCTATAACTACGGCCACTTCGGTGCCAGCACGGACAACGGCAGCGATTTGAGTCGCTATCGATTGCACGACATCGGGATCGACGCCGAGCCCGCCTCCGCCGGCAAATGCTTCGCCAGAGAGTTTGAGCAGAACACGCGACCAACCGCCCTCAGGAGCAGCAGGCCACTTTGCCGGTGCACTCATGCAGTCTCCCTCTTGGTTCGTGCGATCCCGCAGTACGTACGCTCCGAGTCTGCCCTACGTCAGCCCTGTCCTACGTCGAAGCGCACGAATGCGGTCACTGTGGTGCCCGCATCCTTCAGCACAGCGGCCACATTCTTCTTCGAGTCCGTGACCGAATCCTGCTCGAGTAGGCAGTAGTCCTTGAAGTAGGCACCCACGCGACCCTCGATGATCTTCGGCAGCGCAGCCTCGGGCTTGCCATCCTCGATCGCCTTGGCCTCGGCCACCCGACGCTCGGTCTCGATGACATCCGCAGGGACATCCTCGCGCACGAGGTACAACGGCTTCATGGCCGCTGCCTGCATCGCGGCGCCCCGAGCGGCTTCCTCACTGCCCTGATAAGAAACCAAAACACCAACCTGCGGGGGCAGATCGGATGCGCGACGGTGCATGTACACCGAGACGGGAGTCGGGAGCACAGCAGTGCGACCCAGCTCGATCTTCTCGCCAATAACAGCAGCAATGCCCGCAATTGCCTCGGCAACCGTGCCACCCTGAGGGAGGCTCAACGCGAGCACACCTGCCTGGTCGCCGACCTGTGCAGCATTGGCTGCCGCAACGATGGCGTTAGCCAAGGTCTGGAAGTCGGCGGACTTCGCTACGAAGTCGGTCTCACAAAGCAACTCGATGAGTGCATTGGCGTCATTGGCAACGATGCCATTGGACGTCTCACGCTCAGCTCCACGCTTTGCAGCCTTGGCAGCGCCCGAGATACGCAAGATCTCGACCGCTTGGGCATGATCGCCGTCGGCATCAGTAAGTGCCTTCTTGCAGTCCATCATTCCGGCGCCGGTCTGGTCGCGAAGTTTCTTGACGTCGGCAGCAGTGAACTCAGCCATGAATCCCTCTCAAAGTGCGCACATGCGCAAGCGTACGAAAAAAAATGTCACTCAGCGACGGGTGCAGCGTCCTCAACGGGCGCAACAACCTCACCGGCGCCAGCAAGGAGCTCCTGCTCCCACTCGGCGAGCGGTTCGACGACCTCAGCAGCGGCAACCTCACCGGTTGAGCGGCTCGCGCGAGCCATCAGGCCCTCGGCAACCGCATCGGCGATGACGCGTGTGAGGAGCGCAACGGAACGAATTGCATCGTCGTTGCCCGGAATCGGGAAGTCGACCTCGTCGGGATCACAGTTGGTGTCAAGGATCGCGATAACGGGGATGCCCAACTTGCGAGCCTCACCTACGGCGATGTGCTCCTTCTTGGTGTCCACGACCCAGACAATGCTCGGCACCTTGTGCATGTCGCGAAGACCGCCAAGGGTACGCGTGAGCTTGTCCTTCTCGCGCTCCAAAACGAGGAGTTCCTTCTTGGTCAGTCCGGAAGCAGCAACGTTCGTGAAGTCGATCTGCTCAAGTTCCTTCATACGCTGAAGACGCTTGTAGACCGTGTTGAAGTTGGTGAGCATGCCACCGAGCCAACGCTGGTTGACGTAGGGCATACCGACTCGCGCAGCCTGCTGTGCAACTGGCTCCTGCGCCTGCTTCTTCGTGCCAACGAACATGATCGAACCGCCATGTGCGACGGTCTCCTTCACGAACTCGTAGGCGCGATCGATGTAGGACAGCGACTGCTGCAGATCGATGATGTAAATGCCATTGCGCTCGGTGATGATGAATCGCTTCATCTTCGGGTTCCAACGACGGGTCTGGTGCCCGAAGTGAACGCCGCTCTCGAGCAGCTGACGCATGGTCACAACGGCCATGGCGTACTCCATTCATAGGTTCATAAGCCCGCCCCGGCTGGGGAGAGCCTCCTGACGACCACCGCACCTTCCACCCGCTGGGAAGCGGGACCTCTGGAACGTGTCGGGCGGGCCGGAGCCCGCGAAGGTCGTGCGATGTAACCGTCTAGCCGAGGCCGTCTGGTCCAAGGAGCAGTGTACGGGGCGAGGGACAGTGCTCCATCCACAGGGCGGTCACCCGGTCTTGCCGCGGAGGCCACGCCCCCCGACTGTGGCTCCTATGCGCCGAACCCGACTCGTGTTCGTTTCCCTACTCACCCTGCTTGCCTTCCTCATGGCGTCCCCGGCCGAAGCATCCCGATGGCGAGCGCCCCTCGATGGCACCCTTCGGGTCTCGGCTCCGTTCGCCCCCGGTGCCGCCGATTGGGATGTGGGCCACCGGGGCGTAGATCTGGCTGCCACCGCAGGATCGTGGGTCCTCGCAGCAGGCGCGGGGCGGGTCGTCTACGCCGGAGATCTGGCTGGCCGGGGGGTCGTGAGTATTGATCACGGCGGCCTTCGCACGACCTATGAGCCGGTCGACCCCTCCGTGTCGGTCGGCGAGCAGGTCTTCGCTGGAGAAGTGATCGGTCGCATCGCTGCCACCGGGGGACACTGCCGCTGTCTACATTGGGGCCTAAAACGCGGCAGCACCTACCTCGATCCGATGCGCCTGCTGCGACGCATAGTCCTCAAACCGCTCTAGGCCTACGCCCGAGGGTGCGCTTGCTCGAACGTTGACCTCAGACGCTCCACGGACACGTGCGTGTAAATCTGAGTGGAGGCGAGACTGGAGTGACCAAGTAGTTCCTGCACCATCCGAAGGTCTGCCCCACCTTCCAGCACGTGCGTCGCTGCTGAGTGTCGCAATCCATGCGGTGCAATATCAGGCGCACCCGGCACAGACGCAATGAGTTCGTGCACGACCGATCGCACCCGACGAGGATCTATTCGGCCACCGCGCGCTCCGAGAAAGATCGCGTTTCCGCTGGCGGGTGCGAGCAGTTGAATTCGCACGCCAAGCCACTCCTGCAGAGCTTTTGCTGCCGGAACTCCAAACGGGACCATGCGTTCCTTGTCGCCTTTGCCCCGCACTCTCATGACCCGTCGCGACATGTCGACATCACCAAGGTCGAGCCCACAAAGTTCGGAGACACGGATGCCACCCGCATAGAGAAGTTCGAGCATGGCCCTATCACGAGAAGTTTGCGGATCGCCGTCATCGGCACGGACAGCCGCGTTGTCGAGCATTGTCTCCGCTTCGGCCGCAGTGAGAACCTCGGGAAGGTGCCGATGCGGGCGCGGACTCGACAGTCTGGTCCCAGGGTCGATTTCAATGAGCCCACGGCGACGCAACCACGATGTGAATGATCGCGCGGCGGCAGCCCGACGAGCCAGTGACGTACGCGCGTGACCTGCGGAGTTCTGGTCCGCGAGCCATGCGCGAAGTTCGGCCAGATCGATGTCGCTTAGGTCAACGCATCCCGACTGTCGCGAATGCTGAAGCAGATCGCGAATGTCCGCCGAGTAGGCGCGCACGGTGTGGGCACTGCGACCACGCTCATCTCGCAAATGCATGACGAAGCTGGCCAGGGCCTGCTCCCAGGCGACCGGCAGGTCGAGTGACTCTCCCGCGCTCACTCCCCCATGGTGGCTGCAGACTGGCTCAAGATCACGCAGGCACGGATTCTTGGCGTGCCTGTTTGACCCAACCATCCGGTGCACGCCGCACGAGACCCCGAGACTGCAGGTGCCCCAGGGCAGCCACAACCTCAGTGGGAGTGAGTCCAGCCGTCCGCACCAGCGCAGTCATAGATGCGGGCTTGCGTAGAGGCACGGCATCAAGCACGCGGGCTTCTCGCGTGGCGAGGCCGTCATCGACACGTGCCGGTTCGCGGTCGACTGGAGCAGCAACGCCTAGCGGATCGAGAAGCGAGAGCACATCATCGGAGCCCGCCACCAATTCGGCCGCATGCTGGCGAATGAGGGCGTGACAGCCCGCCGAACTCACCGAGGTGACCGGGCCCGGAACAGCAAACACCGGACGGGCAAGTTCGGCCGCCTCTCCAGCAGTGCTTCGGGCACCGGAACGCAGTGCGGCCTCAACGACAACAGTTGCGCGTGAGATTGCAGCGATTAGGCGATTGCGAGTGAGGAATCTTTGCCGCATCGCCGAGCTACCTGGCGGGGATTCGCTCACCACTAGACCGTTCTCTGCGATCTGCGCCAGTAGTAGGTCATGCGATCGCGGGTAGGGCACATCGACACCACTCGCAAGGATGCAGACCGTGGCACCTCCTGCAGCGAGGGCCCCTCGGTGTGCCGCAGCGTCAATGCCGAATGCTCCACCAGACACGACGGTCCATCCGTGCGTCACAAAATCGGCTGACCAACGGCGAGCCACTGTTTCGCCGTATGACGTTGCGGCTCGAGCGCCCACCATCGCCACTGACCGCAGGGCCAAGAGCCGCAGATCACCGGAGCCGAGCACCCACAGGAGTATGGGCGCGCGTTCACCGAGCTGGTCAAGCTGCGTGGGCCACGCAGGTGTACCTGGGGTGATGACACGCGCACCGACTCGTTCAGCCGATGCAAGGTCGGCGTCCACCATGCGCTCTGGGTCGTTGTGGTCGAGTCGAATCCGCAATGACTCCGCGTTGCGCAGCGGCGAAGTGCCTGCGACGAGTTCAGCTGCTGTTTCAGCCGCTCCGATTTCATTAATGCGGCGGTTGAGGTGAGCATCGACCGGCTCGCTGAGTCGTGAAAGCAGCACCCGCGCACGCATATCAAGATCGTTCATGCTGCCCACCCCGGTGCAGTGGAACGCACGGCCAGTGCTGCGGCCACTTCGTCGTCTCCAGGTACGGCCGTTCCGCCAAGATCAGCGAGGGTCCACGCGACGCGAAGGACGCGATCGGCGCCGCGTTGGCTGACGGATCGTTCGCGCACGGCTCCGCGCAAGAGGCGCCATGCCGATGGGGTCGGTGGGAAGGTACTGCGCAGTGCCGCGGGGGGAACGTGCGCATTCAACGTCCAGGGCATTGCCTGCCAGCGGCGGGCGGCGCGTTCACGAGCAAGCCGCACGCGATCAGCGACAGCCGCTGAGGATTCGGCTGGTTCGCCGATCAAGTCACCCGACTGCTCAAGTTCGACGCGTAAGTCGATGCGATCGAGAAGCGGACCGGACAACTTATGTGCGTATCGTCGCCTTGCGATCGAAGAACAGGTGCACCGATCGCCACGCCCTAATCCAAACCCGCATGGACATGGGTTGGCGGCAATCAGCAGTTGAAATCGAGCAGGCAACCTCACGCTAAATCCTGACCGCGCAACGACTGCGACTCCGGATTCGAGGGATTGCCGCAGCGCCTCCAAGGCAGCGCGATCAAACTCAGGAGCCTCATCGAGAAACAGCACTCCGTGGTGTGCGAGTGTCACCAACCCGGCACGGATGCGCGAACCTGCACCACCGCCGACTAAAGCGACCTCGCTGGCCGAGTGATGAGGTGCTTCGAAAGGCGGGCGGTCGACCAACCCAGCACCCTCTGGCAATAAGCCGAAAGCTGATCGAATCGCCGTGACTTCCAAAGCTTCCTCGGTCTCCAGCGGCGGCAGAATCCCCGGCAGTCGCTCAGCCAGCAGCGTCTTGCCTACGCCAGGCATGCCGATCATCGCGAGATGGTGCCCACCCGCGGCAGCCACCTCAAGTGCCCAGCGCGCTTCGGACTGACCGCGAACATCTGCGAGGTCGGGAAGATGGGACGACTGTGCGTGTCCCTGTGCCTCGGGCACGGCTTCGGGTTGGGTGATGCCGCGAAGAACGTGGACTAGGTGCAGGAGAGAGTCGACCGGGACAACTTCGAGACCAGGCACCAGCGAAGCTTCGGCAGCATTGCCTCGCGGCACCACGAGTCTGGCTACACCTGCGCGGTACGCCGCAATCGCAGCCGACACGACACCACTCACTGGGCGTACACGCCCATCAAGCCCGAGCTCCCCCATCACCACGCATGCTGCTGCAGCCGTAACGGGGACCTGCTCTGTTGCCGCAAGGACCGCGACAGCAACGGAGAGGTCTAGTCCGGAACCGCGCTTGTGCAAGTCGGTCGGCAGGAGCGCAATCGTGATCTTGCGTTGCGGCCACTCAAGTCCGCTGTTGACAACTGCGGTGCGCGCCCGGTCACGGGACTCCCCTACCGCTTTGTCCGGCAGACCCACGATCGTCATGCCCACCAATCCAGCAGCAACGTCGGCCTCAACTTCGACGATCACTCCCTCCACACCTACGACAATCGCGCCACGTGTGCGCGCAACGGGCATCAGCTCACGCCCCGGACATGCTCGATGATCGGTTGTCCGTCACGCGGAGTAAGGATGGCCACCACATCGAGGCGAATAGTGCGCGCGCGAATGCCACTTGTCGAGATCCACTCTGCTGCCAACCTGCGAAGTCGCCGCAACTTGATCGGGGTCACCGCAGCCAGCGGATGGCCAAAGGTGAGGGAACGACGGGTCTTCACTTCACAGATGACGAGGGTGTCGCCATCGCGAGCCACGATGTCGATCTCGCCGATTGAACAACGCCAGTTTCGATCAAGAACTTCCATGCCTGCAGCGATCAAGTGTTGAGCTGCTAGCTGCTCACCGAACTTTCCGAGTGCGTCGGATACGCGCATATGCCACCTCCGCGGCACACACTTCGTGACCGGAGTGAATCACGCCAGAGTTAAAGCCGCACGTGTGGATAACTCAGTTAGACGCCGGGCAGATTCCACGAACGACGGTGCCACTGCGATGGGCCGATCCGCTCGAGTGCTTGTACGTGCTCGGGCGATGAATAGCCCATATTGAACGCCCAGCCATAGTCCGGAACTTGAGTCCCGAGCACCCGCATGAGGCCATCGCGTTCGACCTTCGCCAGCACGCTTGCCGCTGCTACCGAGGCGCACGTGAGGTCGGCCTTAACTCGAGTTGTCACGCGTGGCGCCGCTCGCAGCCCCCATCGATCACCAGCAGCAGTCGTATCCGCAAAGAGATCGCCCTGCACAGTCGGGCGAGTCAGCCAGTCATGACTTCCATCCAGAAGCACCAGATCCGGGGGCTCGGGCAACTGGGCGAGGGCGCGCTCGCCAGCAAGT
The DNA here is from genome assembly GCA_009699315.1 of Actinomycetota bacterium. Taxonomy (GTDB): domain Bacteria; phylum Actinomycetota; class Actinomycetes; order S36-B12; family S36-B12; genus CAINMH01. Next base: position 27,668 of record WLOK01000007.1, on the reverse strand, counting down.
CGCAATGCCGCCGTGAGACCAAACTCATCAATCTCCTCGGGTTCGGCATGCCCTACCGCTGAGGCAAATGCCCACGAACGAATAGCCGGAACAAGTACCTCGCGCTGCGCCGGGCTCAAGAGCTTGGAATCTCGCACGCCATCGGGCGCGGGCCGCGAATCCACATCAATAACTACAACACCGACAGACACCGGGCCCGCCAACGAACCACGACCTACCTCGTCCATGCTGGCGAGGAGCTGATTGCCGTCACGCAGTAGCCCGCGCTCGACCCGCAATGTGGGCCTGGCACTCACGGCGCAGAGGGAATATCGCTAAACGTGTCGGGAATCGACATGAACGTGAATCTTGATAACGGCCACACCGTCACGAACACGTTGCCCACCACGTCCTTTACCGGGACACCACCATCGTGCACCCGAAGGTGATATCGGGAATCTCGTGAGTTCGAACGGTTGTCGCCCATGACGAAGATATTGTCTTTGGGAACAACAACATCGAAAAGGACCTGATCGGTTGTGTCGCCCGGCTTGATGTACGGCTCGATGAGTGACTTACCGTTCAACTGAATGTGGCCATCTATGTCGCAACAGACAATGTGATCGCCACCAACGCCGATCACGCGCTTCACCAGATCGCTCCCGGAATCAGAAGGCAGGAGACCAATAAATGTGAAAAGACTATGAACTGCCCCGCTTAACCCGCCGGGCGCCGGCCCGGGTGCGGGGAGCCATCCGCCAGGATCTTTAAACACCACGACCTGCCCGCGCTGCACGCCGGAGAAGTGAGTCGTAATTTTCGAGGCCACAATGCGGTCACTGGGCAGCAGAGTGTTTTCCATTGAGCCGCTGGGTACGTAGAAGGCTTGCACGAGAAAGAGCCGGATGAGCACGGCAGCAGCAAGGGCAACGCCGATGATCACCACGGTCTCTGCAAGCGCCCGAACCGGTCCGCTCTTCTTCTTCTCTTTCTTGGACTTTTTCACGGGCGCCGCTTCAATCGGATCAGTCTCGGCAGGAGCTTCGTCAACAAGTGAGTTGTCGATCGGCCCTGCGTTATCGACTGGCTCTGGGGTCTGCTCCGCTGTGGGCTCCGACATCAGTTACCGCCATTCGGTTGAGTAAGACCGGGTTGATCAAAGGTGCTCGGCACTTCGAGAACCTGAGCATCCGACAGCGGCCATACTACGGCGAACGCGCGACCGAGGACGCGATCTAGGGGCACGAAGCCCCCACCGGGGTCCCCTAAGTGCGCCCGCGAGTCTGCGGACGCGGATCGGTGATCCCCCATCACCCACAACTTGCCAGCGGGAACGATGACGTCGAAGGGCTCACGGCTTGGGGGATTTTTGCCATAGAGGTACGAACCCTCGACGAGCGCAATTTCGTTGACAGTGATCTGGCCCTGAGAGTTGCAGCAGACCACTCGGTCACCGCCCACGCCTATGACGCGCTTAATAAAGTCACGCTCACTTGGCGGCGCAAGCCCAAACAGAGCGCCCAATGCACGGCCAACGACCGCTAGGGGCCCGCCACTCCCAGTAGGGGCTACCTCGGGAGTGAAAATGCCACTTCCGTCAAACACGATGATGTCACCGCGCTGTACTGGCCGGAGGTGATAGACGACCTTGTTGACTACAACGCGATCGCCTACTTGCAAAGTGTTCTCCATCGACCCGGAGGGGATGTAGAACGCCTGCACCACGAATGTCTTGAGTAAGAAGACGACCAGAAGCGCAACAACAATTATCGCGGGAACCTCAACCCAACCGGGGATGCGGGACCGCCACGTCTGGCTCACCTATCGAGACTAACTCCCCAACAAGCCCGAAGGCTCGCGGTCAGGAGTCTGTTCTGTCGCGGAGTTCCTTGATCTTGGCCGCCTTGCCACGAAGATCGCGCAGGTAGTACAGCTTTGCGCGACGAACATCGCCACGGGAGACAAGTTCGATCTTGTCGATGATCGGGGTATGAAGCGGGAACACACGCTCCACTCCAACACCATAAGAAACCTTGCGCACAGTGAAGGTCTCGCGGACGCCACCGCCGTTGCGGGCGATGACAACTCCCTGGAAGACCTGCACGCGGCTCTTGTTGCCTTCAATAACCTTGACGTGCACCTTGATGGTGTCGCCGGCACGGAAGTCCGGTACGTCGCGGAGAGAGGCTGAATCGAGATCGTCGAGAATATTCATAACTGCTTCCCGGCCGGCGCCACAGGTCGCCCGCTTCTAAGTCGGCCACGAGGCCGAGGAGTGGACATTGCTCTTGGAGAACTCGACGTTCCCCCTGCGGCAGGAGCGTCGGCGCCCTAGTCTGCCACATCTCCTGAGGGCGATTCGCCACGGAGGTCTGGCCGCCTAGTCCGAGTACGTTCGTGGGCCTGCTCAAGTCGCCACGCCTCTATACGACCATGATGGCCGCTCAGGAGCACCTCTGGCACCTCGAGCCCGCGCCAGAGCGGTGGCTTGGTGTAGACCGGGCCTTCGACAAGATCGGCCATGCGCCCGGGGGCAAACGAATCATCGACAACGCTTTCACTATTGCCCAACACTCCCGGAAGCAAGCGGACGACAGCCTCCGTGACCGCCAAAGCCGCGACCTCTCCCCCGGCGAGCACATAATCGCCCAGCGAAACCTCGACCACCTGGACCCGGTCACGGAAATGCTCCATAACGCGCGAGTCGATGCCCTCGTATCGGCCACAGGCGAAGATGAGCCAGTCACCCAGAGCCCACTGCGCCGCATGCGCCTGCGTGAATCGCTCTCCAGATGGTGTCGGCACGACGAGCACCGGCGTGCGGGAGGGGTCACTGTCGAGGATGGCATCAAGCGCATCGCCCCAGGGTTCGGGCAGCATCACCATGCCGGGGCCACCGCCATATGGCGTGTCATCGACCGTGCGATGACGGTCCTGGGTGCAATTACGCAAATCGTGGATACGTACGTCGATCTGCCCCGTTTCACGGGCCTTACCTACAAGAGACAACTCAAGCGGTGCGAGATAGTCAGGAAAAATCGACACGATGTCGATGCGCAGTTGCGGGTGCGCATCAGAGGTCAGCATCAAGCAGCCCTGGAGGCGGGTCGATGACTATGCGTCGCGCATCGAGATCAACCTGAGGAACTACTGCAGACACAAACGGCACCAGAATCTCGCGATCACCACTCGTCACCGACAAAACGTCCTGGGCCGGCAAGTGCAGCACGTCACTCACTATGCCTACTGCTTCACCCGCTGTCGTGACCACATCGAGTCCGACCAACTGATAGTCGTAGAACTCGTCGGGGTCTTCGGGCCGCTCATCATCTGCTCTCTCGGCCTCGAGGATGGTGTTACGCAGCGACTCGGCCGCGGTTCGATCAGCGAACCCTGCGAAGGTTGCGATGAGACGACCGCTGTGCCACTTGGCCGTCTCGATAGTGAGCGGCTGGCCACCTTCAACGAGTAGCACGTTGCCGGCTACGAAATGCCGATCTGGCTCGTCGGTGCGAACCTCAATAGTCACTTCGCCACGGACTCCGTGTGGACGACCGATGCGACCGATAACCACCTGCATGGTGGCCCCGATCAGCGCTCGTCGACGTCGAGGAAGTCGATGCGTACGGGCCCATCGGTGGACAAGACACCCACGACGGTACGCAGGGCAGACGCGGTCCGGCCGGCGCGACCAATCACCCGACCCATGTCCTCGGGATGCACACGTACAAGCAACACATTGCCGCGACGCTGAGAGCGCGTCGAGACCGACACATCGTCGGGATGGTCCACGATGCCGCGGACCAAGTGACCGAGGGCTTCCTCGAGCACTCTTACTCCTCGGACTTCTCGGCTTCGGCCACGATCTCTTCGGCCTCGGCTACGACAGCCTCTTCAGCAACGATTTCTTCGGCGACGACCTCGGCAACGATCTCCTCAGCGACGACCTCGGCGATGGCTTCGGCAACGACGGCCTCGGCAACTACTTCGACAACGGGCTCCTTGGGCTCAAGCTTCTTCGGCTTGTGCTCGGGCTCGTTGGCAGCATCGCTCACCGCAGCAGCAAACACCGCGAGGCGGTTGGGCTTGGGCTCAGCAACACGCAGCGTGCCCTCGGCGCCGGGAAGGCCCTTGAACTTCTGCCAGTCACCGGTGACCTTCAACAGCACCATGACTGCCTCAGTTGGCTGTGCACCAACCGCGAGCCAGTGCAGCGCGCGCGCAGAGTCGATGCGGATGAGACTGGGCTCCTCCGTGGGGTGATAGACCCCGATCTCCTCGATCGAGCGGCCGCCGCGCTTGGTGCGCGAGTCGGCGATCACGATGCGGTACTGGGGGGTGCGGATCTTGCCGAGCCGCTTGAGCTTGATCTTGACAGCCACGTACGTATTCTCCTGAGGTTGGGTAGGCCGTTAAATTCCGCGTGGGGGTGCGGTCTCGCCGGGCCGGTATCGAGGCAGACCCGGATAGAGGGCCGGAACTGCCGCACGACTCGCACATCCTGCCAGAGACAGGGGCCTGCGGTCACATCGGCTCCCAATTGAGGCTGCCTACTGCTTGAAGAGGTCCCTCAGTTCGGGGGGCAGATCGACGTCAGCGGGGTCCATTGCTCCGCTCTGCAGGAGGCTGCCGGGCTGACTCGCGGGACGCGGCTGCTCCTCCACGGCCCGCTTTGCCGGGTTGCCAGAGCGACCCTTCTTGGCCTTTACGACCTGACCCGAACGGCCCTTGGACTTCTTACCGCCACCAGCACCGAAGCCTGGCATGCCGGGCATCGCGGGCATGCCCTTGCCACCGCGCATTTGCTTCATCATCTTCTGGGCTTCGCCAAAGCGCTCCACGAGGGAATTGACGTTAGTGACCGTGGTTCCCGAGCCGCGCGCAATGCGCTGGCGACGCGAAGCATTGAGCAGCTTGGGGTCTTCGCGCTCTGCTGGCGTCATCGACTGAATGATCGCGCTGACGCGGTCAATCTCCTTTTCGTCGACCTGCTCGAGCTGAGCCTTCATGTCGCCCATGCCGGGAAGCATGCCGAGCATCTTGCCGAGCGAGCCCATCTTGCGCACAGCCTGCATTTGCTGCAGGAAGTCATTGAGGGTGAAGTCGTCGCCACGCGCCACCTTGCGCGCCATCTGCTCGACCTGATCAGCGTCGAAAGCCTTCTCTGCCTGCTCAATCAGAGTGAGTACGTCACCCATATCGAGAATGCGGCCCGCCATGCGATCGGGATGGAAAGTTTCGAAGTCTGCGAGACCTTCACCTGTCGACGCGAAGAGAACAGGGCGCCCGGTAACCGACACGATCGACAGTGCCGCACCGCCTCGGGCGTCGCCATCGAGTTTGGTGAGGACGACGCCGTCGAAGCCGACGCCATCGCCGAATTCCTCAGCCGTGCGAACCGCATCTTGACCAATCATGGCGTCAACGACAAGCAGGATCTCGTCTGGCGTGACGGCATCTCGCACGTCACGCAACTGCTGCATGAGTTCACTGTCTACAGCGAGACGACCCGAAGTGTCGACGATGACGATGTCATGAACGTGCACTTCTGCGTAGTTGCGCGACTGCTTTGCAACGTCGACTGGGTTGCCCACTCCATTGCCTGGTTCGGGTGCATAGACCGGCACTCCTGCGCGCTCACCCACGATGCGCAACTGGTCAACGGCGTTTGGCCGCTGAAGATCTGCGGCAACAAGGAGTGGCGCATGGCCGTTGTCCTTGAGGTGCTTGGCCAATTTGCCGGCGAGCGTCGTCTTGCCCGCACCCTGAAGACCGGCGAGCAAGATAAAAGTTGGTGGGGTCTTGGCGAATCGCAGCCGACGTGTCTCGCCACCAAGGATCGCAATGAGCTCGTCGTTGACGATTTTGACGACTTGCTGGGCGGGGTTAAGCGCCCCCGAAACTTCTGAGGACAACGATCGCTCTCGTACGCGCGCGCAGAAGTCGCGCACCACCGATACGGCCACATCTGCCTCAAGAAGCGCAGTGCGAATCTCACGCACAGTTGCGTCGACATCGGCCTCAGACAAGCGGCCTTTGCCGCGGAGGTTCTTGAACGTCGCGGCCAAACGATCAGAGAGCGATGTGAACACAACTGCCTTTCGTCAGGTGGTCACAGGGTAGTCGGGGCCAGTGCCGCGAACACTGCCCCCCGAGCCTGCGCTCTGCGCTCATCGGTCAATGGGGTGCCGGCCGGCTCAGAGACGTAGAAGACGTCGACAACCTCAGAACCGAGAGTCGCGACCCGGGCCGCCTGAATCGAGATCCCGGCCTCGGTGAGAGCCCCCGAGACTCGGTGGAGCAGAGCTGGCATGTCATGCGCTCGGACCTCAAGCACGTCCCAACGGGCGCTGGCCTCCGGCACGAACTCCACCCATGGCTGTGGCACTGGACGGCCATCGTCTTGGCGAGCTAGTCGTGCCGACACATCGAGGCTGCCAGACAAGGCTCGCCGAACGTCTTCAGAAAGCAGGTCCTCAGACGGGAAATCGCCGTACAGAGGAGTCACGCGCCACACTGACACGGCGCGATCGCCAAGAGTCTCGGTATCAGCCGCGCGTACCTGGAGCCGGTGCAAAGACAGCACTCCAGCAACTGTCGACAGCAAACCGAGCCGGTCAGGAGCAACTACGGTCACAGTGGAAGTCGGCGCACCAATCTGAAGCCGGACAACGACACCCTCTTCAGACGCGAGTGCGCGATCGGCTTCAGCGAGTCGCGGGAGGAGCACGGGGGCAGTGCCTTCGAGGAGCGCGTGAGTGCGCTTGACGAGTTCGCGGATGAGCGACTCCTTCCAATCGCTCCACGCCGCCGGTCCAGTCGCTTCGGCATCAGCCTCGGTGAGTGCATGTAGCAAGTCGAGTGAGTCACGGGTGCTGACGGCCGATGCAACAGCGTCAAGCGTCGCTGGATCATCGAGATCACGTCGCGTAGCCATGTCTGGCAGAAGAAGGTGATGCTCTACGAGGGATACAAGGGTGGCTGTGTCGTTGTCGTTGTATCCCAGGTGCGGAGCAATATCGGCTACGAGTTGCATACCCACTTCAGTGTGATCACCGCCCCGCGCCTTGCCGATGTCATGAAGCAGCGCACCAACCAAAAGCAGATCCGGTCGTGCGACCCGACGAGTGCGAGTGGACGCTGCGACTGCTGCCTCAACGAGATGGCGGTCGACAGTGAACGTGTGCACTGCATTGCGCTGCGGCGCGGAGCGAACTGCTTCCCATTCGGGAATCAAACGCGTGATGAGGCCCACCTGGTCCAGCGCCTCCCACACTGCGACCGTGGGGCGACCTGCTCCAAGGAGCGATACCAATGCTTCGCGCGCCTCATCGGGCCACGGCACTGGCATGGGAGCGCTCTCAGCGGCGAGGCGTTCTGCAGTGTGCGGTGCCAGAGGAAGGCCAGCCTGAGCCGCAGCAGCTGCAGCACGAAGCGCCAGCACTGGGTCGCGATCCGGGCGAGCATCGGCAGACAACACAACTTCACCGTCCTGCACCACTACGCCGTCAGCAAGTGGAGTGCGCTCGGGACCGAGCCGGCGAATGCCTCGTCGCAATGGCGACTTGCGCGGCGAACGAGTCAAGCGTCCGACTCGATGCCAAGCGATGTCGCTTGCGTACGCAACGGCCCGTGCAGAGGTGGACACCGCACGTAGAAGGGCATCCGCACCAGCCAAACCAAGCGTCTGCGCGATTCCTTCCTGCTCTTGCAGCACGAGTCGGTCACCGGGCCGACCTGTGGATTGGTGCAGGGCATCCCGGACATCGAGCAGAAAACTAGATGAGGTGGATAGCGCTTGGTGCGGTACATCTGTGAGCCACGAGGCTGCGACTGCCCGCAGAACGGTGATGTCGCGAAGCCCGCCATAGGACTCCTTGAGATCTGGTTCGAGCAGGTGAGCGAGCTCCCCAGAGCGCTCAATCCGGGTGTCGACAGACTTGCGAAGATCCCAAATGCGCGACGCAGCCAACGCACGCCAATCACCAAGAACTGATCCAATCAAAGACTTCGTCAGCGAGTCATCGCCCGCGATCGTGCGCGCGTCGAGCAGCCCCAGAAGGACCCACAAGTCAGCATTAGCCATCCGTCGCGATTCTGCGACTGTGCGAACACTGTGATCAAGTTTTACGCCCGAATCCCAAATGGGATACCAGATGCGGTCAGCGGCCTCTGCAATATCGCCACCCTTATGGAGCAGAACTAAGTCGAGGTCGCTACCAGGGGAAAGCTCACCTCTGCCGTATCCGCCAACTGCGACGAGAGCTGCATCTCCGGCTCTCGACATCGAGAAGAGCTCCGTCAGCCATTCGTCGGTCAGTGCCGTAAGAGCGCGTCGGCGCCCCCGACCAGCTTGCCCGGGGCGCGCGACGAGTTCGGCACGCGTATCTCGATAGGTAGCCGTAAGTTGCGCGGCATCGAGCGGCGTGGCAACCACTTAAAGAGCCTCCGTACCTCGTTCTCCCGTGCGGACCCGAATAACGGAATCTACCGGAGTAACCCACACCTTGCCATCGCCAATCTTGCCGGTGCGCGCACCCGCGACGATTGCCTCAACCACAGCATCGACCTCGGCGTCGTCCACGACAACCTCGACACGCACCTTGGGTATGAGATCGACGGTGTATTCAGCGCCGCGGTAGACCTCGGTATGTCCGCCTTGGCGCCCGAAGCCACTGGCCTCGGAGACCGTGCAACCGTGAACACCTTTGGCTTCAAGGGCTGTCTTTACGTCATCGAGCTTAAACGGCTTAATAATCGCGGTAATAATCTTCATTAGTTCCCCTCCGTCCTGCGTCCTGCGTGGCCCACACCGGCGAGAATGCCACCGCCGCCACTCTCACCGAATTCGTACGCACTCTCCGCATGTACGGCGAGGTCAATGCCTGCCTGTTCCTCGTCCTTGCTGACACGCAGCTTGACGGTGTACTTCAAGATCAGGGCCAAGATGACCGTGACGCCAAATGAGTAGGCCATCACTGCTCCTGCTCCGATTGCCTGGACTCTCAACACGTCGAAGGTTCCGCCGTAGAAGAGTCCATCTTTGCCCAAGGCGTTCACTTCGGTAGTAGCGAAGAAACCGATGAGCAGGCAGCCAACAATGCCGCCGACCATGTGCACGCCTACAACATCGAGCGAGTCGTCGAAGCCGAGCCTGTACTTAAGCGTGACTGCGAAGGCACAGATGACGCCAGCGATGGCTCCGATTGCAATCGCACCCCAGGGAGCTACGAAGGCACACGCAGGCGTGATCGCGACCAAGCCCGCCACCGCGCCAGAGGCGGCGCCCAGACTGGTGGCGTGGCCATCACGAATCTTCTCGATAATCAGCCAGCCCAAGACGCCAGCTGCTGTAGCGACCATGGTGTTGGTGAAGGCCAAAGCAGCAATGTCGTTAGCACCAAGCGCCGAGCCGGCGTTGAAGCCGAACCAGCCGAAGTACAGCAGCGAAGCACCCAATACAACGAATGGCAGACTGTGCGGCTTCATCGGCACCTTGCCGAAGCCGATCCGCTTGCCCATGACGATAACGAGTGCCAGACCAGCCGCACCCGCGTTGATGTGTACGGCCGTACCGCCGGCGAAGTCGAGGACCCCAAGGTTGGCCAGCCAGCCTGCGCCATCGCCACCGAGAGTGTCACTACCGAAGTCGAACACCCAGTGCGCAACTGGGAAATAGACCAACGTGACCCACGCTGCAGCGAAGATGCCCCACGCGAGGAACTTCATGCGATCTGCAACTGCTCCGGAAATGAGTGCCACCGTGATGATCGCGAACATGAGTTGGAACATCGCGAACGCGAGGGCCGGGATCGGGTACTGACCGCCGTTCTGCGCGAGATGTCCCACTAGACCAGTAAGACCGTTGAGTGAGAAGTCACCGATGAATCCATTGCCGCTGTCAGCGAACGCCAGTGAGAAGCCAAATGCCACCCACAGCACCGTAACAATGCCGATCGCAAGGAAAGACATCATGATCATGTTCAGCACGCTCTTTGAGCGAACCATGCCCCCGTAAAAGAACGCCACACCGGGCGTCATGAGCAGCACGAGTGCGGCTGCTGTAAGCACCCAGGCGGTATCGCCTGCGCTGATCTCCATAGGAAGAGCCTCCTTGAAAACGGGCTAAGGGTATGGAGTCGCCATTGACCCCTGGACATTCCGGAGTCTGGCAATAGCGCGTTTCGGGAGAAGGCCCGTGATGTTTCATGCCGGTGACTAAGGGGGCGATTTGTGTTACAGGTATGTCACAAGGTCACGTGCCGATGATGGCGTCAACGAAGGCGACTGGGTCGAAGGGCGCTAGATCATCCGGGCCCTCGCCGAGACCCACGAGCTTCACCGGAACGCCCAGCTCGCGCTGGACCGACACGACGATGCCGCCTTTGGCGGTGCCATCGAGCTTGGTCAGCACGATGCCAGTGACATCAACAACCTCCGCGAACACTCTGGCCTGTACCAAACCGTTTTGTCCCGTCGTCGCGTCGAGAACGAGGAGTACCTCATCGACGGGTCCGTGCTTTTCGGCTACGCGCTTGACCTTGCCCAGTTCGTCCATGAGACCGACTTTCGTGTGAAGTCGACCGGCGGTGTCAATCACGACGGTGTCCACCTCGGCCGCCACACCTACGGCGACTGCTTCAAAAGCCACGCTTGCAGGGTCGCCACCTTCAGGGCCGGTCACGACCGCGGCGCCCACACGATCGCCCCACGTCTGCAGTTGCTGTGCAGCCGCGGCGCGGAACGTATCGGCGGCGGCGAGGACGACGGTGCGATCCTCGGCAACAAGAAGGCGTGCCAACTTCCCCACTGTGGTGGTCTTGCCCGTGCCATTGACACCCACGACCAACACAACCGCGGGGCGATCAACATGCCGGGCCGTGGCCAAGGAACGGTCCATGCTCGGATCAACAAGCGCGAGCAGTTCCTCGCGGAGCAGGGCCTCGATGGTGGCTGCGTCTCGTACGGAATCCACACGTACGCGAGTCTTCAAACTCTCGAGCAATTCCGCCGTCGCGGAAACACCGAGATCGGCGATGAGCAAAGTCTCTTCGATTTCTTCCCACGTCGCAGCGTCCAAGGTGTCGCGCGACAACAAAGCGAGGAGACCCTTGCCGAGAGCGTTGTTTGAGCGCGACAAGCGAGCACGAAGGCGGCCGAGCCGGCCGCGGGCCGGCTCAGGAACATCGAGAACAGCGGCGTCGATGTCTTCGACAACGGCGACATGCTCCACCATCGGAGCCGGCGGAGTCGCGACACCCAGAATTTCGGAGAAGGCATCTGGGGCTTCGATCACTGGCGCGTCGACAAGCTGATCGACCGTTGGTGCCGCAGGGCGTGTCGCCACGGGCTTGGCCGGCGTGCGCCCGCGACCGCGGACCAGCCCCACTAAGAGACCCGCACCAACGACGAGTACGCCTAGGGCGATAAGCAGGTAGATCCAGACAGATTCCACGAGGTGGTCCTCCAGAGTCAGGCGGTGTCGCGAAGTTTCTGACTGATCACTTGGGTCACGCCGTCGCTGCGCATAGTGACGCCATACAAGGCGTCGGCAACTTCCATGGTGCGCTTCTGGTGTGTAATCACGATCAGCTGTGACGAGTCGCGCAGTTCTTCGATTATGTCGATGAGCCGCCCGAGGTTGACATCATCGAGCGCGGCCTCGACCTCATCAAGTACATAGAACGGACTCGGACGGGCCTTGAACAACGCGACGAGGAAAGCAACCGCCGTGAGCGAGCGCTCACCACCAGAGAGCAGCGACAGGCGCTTGACCTTCTTGCCTGGTGGACGAGCTTCGACGTCGACGCCGGTGTTGAGCAGATCGGACGGGTCAGTAAGGATCAATCGACCTTCACCACCGGGGAAGAGTCGGGCAAAGACACGCTCGAACTCCCGTGCTGTGTCCTCGAATGCCTGCGAAAATACTTCTTGCACACGATCGTCAACATCTTTGATGATCTGAAGAAGGTCATTGCGGGACTTCTTAAGGTCTTCGAGTTGTTCGGTGAGGAATCGGTGACGTTCCTCCATCGCATCGAACTCCTCGAGAGCCAATGGATTGACCTTGCCAAGCAGGGCGAGCCCGCGCTCGGCCTCCTTCAGCCGCTTCTCTTGCTCCACGCGGTTGTACGGCTGCGGCTCTTGCTGCTCGACCGGCTCATCACCCGGGGATTGCGGTGACGGCGGCACAAGTTGATCGGGACCGTACTCAGCGATCAGAGCCTCAGGCTCAACGCCATACTCCTCAATCCCTCGGATCTCCATCTGCTCAATACGCATACGCTGCTCAGCGCGGGCGACTTCATCGCGGTGTACGGAATCGGTGAGCTTCTCCATCTCCCCGCCCCACTCGCGCACGGAGATGCGAAGACGACCCGCCTCAACATCACGTTCGGCGCGCAGCGCTTCAGCCGCATCACGAACCTGTGCGGCTTCCGCAAGTGAGGCGTCAAGACGCTCCAGGACATTAACAATCGCCGCACTCACGGCCACAGCTATGAGAGCCTCACGCTCGCGACGCTCGCGCAACGCGATGGCGCGAACACGAGCCGCACGTTCGGCGGAAGCAGCTTTCTCGAGTTGCTCAGCCCGCGCAGCGAGAGCACCACAACGCTCCTCACCTGTACGCACCGAAAGACGAGCATCTACCTCTGTTTGACGCGCGGCACGCGCACGCTCGGCGAAGATTTCGCGATGATCAACATCGATATCGTCGGCAGGTCGCTCCTGCTCGGCGGAAGCCAGTCGCGTTTCGAGTTCGGTGAGAGTTGCACTGTCGGAGTCACGCGCCTGCTCGGCGTCACGACGAGCCTGTGTCAAACGATCAGACTCTGCTGCACCGGCTCGAGCAGCCTGCCCAAGCGCACCGAGTTGTTCGGCCACTGCGGCCATTCGCGCATCTGAATCGTGTAGGCGATCGAGTGCTGCTGCAACAGTGCTCGCTGCGGCTTCTTGCTCCACGAGTACGGCGATCTGCTGGAAACGTGCGCGCTCCACCCGATGCTGCGCCTGCTCGAGAGCCGCACTCGCCGCATCCACGGCAGCCTGCACCTCAAGCAGACTTGGTGCGCGACTAGTCCCACCCACGGCAACATGGGGACCAATGACGTCGCCATCAAGCGTGACAACAGTAAGCCCGGCGCGAACCGCCTGGAGAGCCTCCGGGGAGCGCACATCATCAACAATCACCGAGCCGTGTAATGCGGTCAGCGAACGAATCAAGTCTTCCGGACCGCGAACAAAGTCACGGACGCGACGCATACCAAAGGGAACACTAGGCTGCTGAGTCTGCCCATCGATGAGCACCAGCGATGCTCGCCCACCATCAGATTCGCGCAGAACCCAGATCGCACCTGCTGCCGCTTCGGCGCCAGTAACTGCTACGGCATCCGCTAAGGGGCCGAGTGCAGCGCCCACTGCCGCCTCGTAGCCCGCCTCGATCTGCAGGAGTGCCGAGACTGCGCCGACGACTCCAGGGACTGCACGCTCTGGGTCGAGAAGTGCGCCGGTGCCATCGCGGCGATCAAGACCGATCTGCAGTGCCTCAAGTCGAGCAGCAGCGGTCGCTCGTTCACGATCGGCATCAGACTCCTCCGCGCGCAATGCGGAGAGTGCACGGTCAGCCAAGTCAAGTCGCTCAGCAGCCTCTTCGTGCTGTGCATCGAGACCGAGTTCGCCATCGTCGAGACCGGCGATCTGGGTCTCCAGCGCGTGGAACTCCTGCTGTGCTTTCTCGGCGCGTGCACGCGCATCTTCAACCTGTACGTCGAGTCGCTCAATCTCGGCGGTGCCCGCCTCGACGCGCGAGCGCGCAGCCGCGACACGTCCTACGAGACGCGCCATGCCCTCGCGGCGATCGGCTTCGGCCTGCTTTGCCGCTGCAACGCGTCGCTCTTCAGCAGAGTGCGCTTCTTCAGCAACGCCTCGAGCAGCGACAGCGTCGGCGAGAACCGTGCGCTCTCGCTCGACTTCCCGACCGAGCTCGAACTCTTCGGCGCGCAGTGTGCGGGCATCGTGCTCAAGTACTTCGGGATCGCGTCCGGCAGGCTCCTCATTGAGATCCTGCACGCGCACACGCTCGGCAGCTAGGGAGGCTGTGCCCATGAAGCGCTCCTTGAGTGCTGCAAGGGCGTACCAAGTCTGCTGCGACTGCGCGAGCAAGGGGCTGTCTTGCACAAGTGCGTCTTCAACTTGCTGAAGTCGGGCCTGGGCTTCGTGCAGGGCCTTTTCGACCTCAGCGCGACGCTCACGCAGCGCAGTTTCGTCAGCAACCTCTGCAGCGAGTGCGTGCCGCATCTGCACAAGATCGTCAGCAAGCAACCGCAGACGTGCATCACGCGCATCTGACTGGATGACAACTGCGCGACGCGCTACCTCTGCCTGCCGGCCGAGCGGCTTCAACTGGCGCCGTAGTTCGGCGGTGAGGTCCTGCAAGCGAGTCAAGTTGGCTTGCATGGCATCGAGCTTGCGAAGCGCCTTCTCCTTGCGCTTGCGATGCTTCAGAACGCCCGCTGCTTCCTCAATGAATCCACGGCGATCCTCGACCGATGCCTGTAGCACCGAATCAAGCTGACCCTGGCCCACGATGACATGCATTTCGCGACCGATGCCTGAGTCCGAGAGCAACTCTTGGATGTCCAGAAGGCGGCAGGGGCTGCCGTTGATCGAGTATTCAGACCCGCCGTTGCGAAACATCGTGCGACCGATCGTGACCTCGGCGAACTCAATCGGAAGTAGACCGTCGGAATTATCGATCGTCAGCAGAACTTCAGCGCGACCTAGCGGGGCACGAGTGGATGTGCCCATGAAGATGACATCTTCCATCTTGCCGCCACGCAAGGACTTAGCACCTTGCTCGCCCATGACCCAGGCAAGGGCATCGACGACATTGGACTTGCCGGATCCGTTGGGACCGACCACGCAAGTGATCCCCGGCTCGAAGTTAAGAGTCGTGGCCGAGGCGAAAGACTTGAACCCCTTGAGGGTCATGCTGGACAGATGCACTTCGGACGCCGCTCCACATCGTTCGGGTGGCGCCACCTTACCCTCAGCGGTCTCCAGCCGTACGGCGAGTTGGGGGCGTGCGCTGGCAACGGGGGCAGCGGTAGGACGAACGATTCATGAATGGCTCCCGGACAATGAGGCTCCCGCATCTCCCACAGGGCTCACCCGCCTGCCCATAGGCGTCCAGCGAGCGCTCAAACCAGCCGCTTTCGCCGTTGACATTCACGTACAGGGCATCGAAGGAGGTGCCCCCGGCGGCCAGTGCGGCCCCCATGACGTCACGGGCATTCCCGAGTAGTTCCATCGCTTGGGGGCGCGTCAAGGCTTGGGCAGAGCGCTCCGGGTGAATCCGAGAGCGCCACAGGGTCTCATCCGCGTAGATGTTGCCCACACCAGAAATCAGGGTCTGGTCAAGCAATGAGCGTTTTACCCCGGAGGTTCGCCTGCGCAATGTGGCCACGAAAGCATCGTCATCGAAATAGGGGTCAAAGGGATCTCGGGCAATGTGGGCGACTGTCGCAGGAATCCGGCCACCGCTGCCGTCATCGATCAACTCATCCATCGCCAGGCCACCGAAGGTGCGTTGGTCGACGAAACGGAGGTCTCGGCCCCGGTCGGCGAAGCCAATGCCCACCCGGAGGTGGGATTCCGGTGGACTGGATCGTGGCACCACAAGGAGTTGGCCGCTCATGCCCAAATGCGCCACTAGACACGACTGCTCGTCATCAAGCGGCAACCACAAAAACTTACCCCGTCTGCTGACGCACGCGAATGACCGACCAGTCAGCCGATCCACGAGACTCCCGGCGCCGCCCGGATTACGACGTACAGCACGATCGTGCAGGACTTCAACCCGCGAGATTCGGCGATCCACGACGAACGACGCAAGTCCGCGCCGAACCACTTCGACTTCGGGGAGTTCGGGCACCTCAGGCCTGCGAAATAGCCGTGTATGCCGCTTCTGCTACCTGCTGCTCAGCTTCCTTTTTGGATCGTCCGAAACCCTCGCCATAAATCTGCTCACCGACACGCACATGAGCCGTAAATTCCTTGGCGTGATCAGGGCCGGTCTCCGTCAGCAGATACTCGGGCACCCCCAGACCGCGGGCCGCCGAGATTTCTTGCAAGGAGGTCTTCCAATCCAAACCGGCAGTTAACGTGGCCGCACGGGCGATGAGCGGATCAAAGAATCGGTGCACGAGTTCGGTCGCGGTGGGTAACCCAAGGTTTACGTAGACGGCACCGATGATCGACTCCATCGCGTCAGCGAGAATCGAACTCTTCTCACGTCCGCCCGTCTGCTCTTCGCCGCGCCCCAGGCGAAGATAGGCGCCCAAATCGACACTCCGGCTCACGGCCGCAAGAGCGGTGGCGTTGACAACGACTGCGCGCATCTTCGCTAAATCGCCTTCGCTGCGTTCGGGGTGTTCGCTAAACAGGGTGTCGGTAACGACCAGCCCTAGGACTGAGTCGCCGAGGAACTCCAGTCGTTCGTTGTGGGGAAGGCCCCCGTTTTCGTACGCGAAAGAACGATGGGTGAGGGCTATCTCTAGCCACTCTGGGTCAAGTGCCACACCCAGGTCAGCTAGCAAGGTCACCGGATCGCGATGAGTCATGCGCTCGGCTCCCCGTTACCCGAGATCAGACGTCGAGAACCTGGCGCTTGGCGTAGGTGCCACATGTCGGACATGCAGTGTGAGCGAGCTTCTTCTCTCGGCATCGCGCGCACAACACGAGCGTGGGTGCCGATGTCTTCCACTGGGACCGGCGATGCCGGGTATTGGAACGCGAGGTTTTGCGTTTGGGAACTGCCACGTCACACCTTCCTTACCTAATCCTGCTCATCTTCGATCAGTGCTGTGAGAGCGGCCCACCGTGGGTCGACCTCATCGTGCGAATGCTCGGGATCTTCTGCCAGACGCGCTCCACAGGCGGAGCACAGTCCGGGGCAGTCCTCCCGACACACTGGTGCGAGGGGCAGTTGAAGGACAACCGCATCTCGCACCGTTGGCTCTAGGTCAAGAAGATCTCCCTCGAGCACCAGATCATCTTCGCTGAGTTCTTCGCCCTCCCGCTGCGGCGGAAAGAGGAACAACTCAGTGAGTGCGACCTGTTCTCGCCAAGTGACCGGATCCAGACAACGCGCACACTCTGCGTGCACAGTGCCTTCGACCGTCCCCCTAACGAGGATCCCGTCAACGACGAACTCGAACGTCAGGTTCAACGACAGGTCCGACCCTTCGGGGAAGGTAGCCAAGGCGACGCCGAGATCAGCCGGTGCCGGCACGAGGCGGTCCACTTCCAGCAACGAACCTCGCTTGATCTCGCGGGTGTCAAACACCAGCGGTGAGCGAGATTCGGGGCCGGTCAGGGCTACCCCCATGTCTACACAGGATCACATCGACCCCGTCAGGGCCGTCGCACAGGATATCCGAGATCGGAGCGTACGACGACACCGGTCAGGTGAGGCCGCTAGGACAGGAAGGCGCCCTGCTCATCCTCATAGGGCTGGGCAGCAGATTCAGCGTCCTCGCGAAGACGCTCGCGCCCACGCTCAACCGTGGTCAGCGTCTTATGCAGCGTGACCTCAAAAGCTGCCAAACGGCCGTCAATGTAGTCATCAGTCTCGAAGCGCATCGCCTCAAGTTCGTTCACCAGGGCAGCGCGGACCGCATCGGCCTCCCGAATCGCCTCCAGGTAGACCTCGTGCTGGGAGACAAGCCGGCGCTGCTCCTCATGGGCCGAGTCAATGATGGCGTTGGCCTCGGACCGACCACCCTCGAGGACGGACTGTCGATCGCGCAGGACCAACTCGGCGTGACTGAGCGCGGTCGGCAACATCTCGCGGATTTCGTCGATCAGGCCCAAGACCTCCGCCCGGTTGACCAAGCACGATGCCGACAGGGGCATGGCCTTGGCTTCCTCCACGATTGCGGCGAGGTCGTCGAGCCGTTCGATGACGTCCATATTCCTACCTTTGCGACTTCAGGGCCTCGACGAAGCGTCCGTGAACGACATCGGGAACCAGCCCTTCGATGCTGCCTCCATATGTGCCCACCTCCTTCAACAGGCTCGATGAGATGTAGCTGTACAACGGATTGGTAGAGATGAAGATGGTTTCGACCTTCGTAAGGCGATAGTTCATCTGTGCCATCTGGAGTTCGTAGTCGAAGTCGCTGATGGCTCGCAAACCCTTGATGATCGCGGTGATGCCGTTGTCGGTGCAGTAATTGACAAGAAGGCCGTGGAATGCGTCTACGGTGACATTGCCCAAGGGTGCAACGACGTCACGCAGCATCTCGATGCGCTCCTCGACGGTGAAGAGACTCGACTTCTTCTTATTGATCAGCACGGCAACAACAACCTCATCTGCAAGGTCGGAGGCACGCGTAAAAACGTCCAGGTGACCGTTGGTCACCGGATCAAATGAGCCCGGACACACTGCCTTGCGCACTGCACCTCCTAGATCGACTGCAGGACTTGACCGTACCAAAGAGAGGTCTCGCCATAGGCCTTGTGCGTAGACGACCAGCCGACGGGAAGAGGGTCGGATTGGTCACGTGTGGGGCGCTCGACCACCACATCAGCATCAGGGGCTAACCATCCTGCCTCAAACAGCCTCACGAGCAGGTCTCGAATAGTTGCCGAGTCGACTTCGTACGGCGGGTCCGCGAGGACTAAATCCGCGCAGATCGGGGCGCGTCCAGGCAGGGAACCTACGTCCGTGTGGACGAGGGTCGCTCCGGAAATTCCCACAGCCTCGATATTGCGCTGGATCACCGCACACGCTTGCGCATGCTGTTCGACGAGCACAACTTTTTCGGCGCCGCGACTGAGTGCTTCGAGACCCAAGGCTCCGGATCCGGCGTAGAGATCGAGGACGACCAGACCGGGCCAAGTCAATCGTGCATCTAAGCGAGAGAAGAGCGCTTCACGCACGCGATCGGTTGTGGGCCGAGTTCCTTTGGGCGGCACCATCAGCCGACGACCGCCTACTGCCCCGGCGATGATGCGCGTCATCAGGCCTTCTGGATGAAGTCAGTGCTGTCCTCATCAGACAGTGCGGTGACGGCTCGACGAAGCCCGGGCAATGACAGTAGATCGGGGTCCGCTTCTATGAGCACGATCGCATCCTCTCGTGCGGCGGCGACGATGTCTTCATCTCGTACGACTTCAAGGAGTCGCAAAGTCGAACGTCGTCCCGATTGCACCGCGCCCAAAACATCGCCCTCGCGACGTTGTTCAAGGTCAAGTCGCGACAGGGCGAAGCCGTCATTAGTAGAGGCGATTGCTTCGAGTCGAGTTCGACCAGGTGAACCGAGTGGCGCCTTGGTGATGAGCAAACACAGACTTGCATGTTCGCCGCGGCCAATGCGGCCACGTAGCTGGTGGACCTGGGAAACGCCAAATCGCTCAGCATCGAGAACGACCATCACCGATGCGTTTGGGACGTCTACTCCGACTTCAATCACACTCGTAGCGATGAGTACGTCGATCGCTCCATCCACAAACTGCTGCATGACACGATCCTTCTCATCAGAGGGCATGCGGCCATGCAGGGCCGCGACATGAAGCCCCGACAAAATGCGGGTGAGTTCGCTCAGCGTCTCCATCACCGAAGCGCCTTCGACCGGCTCATCCCCAATGCGAGGACAGACAACGTATGCCTGACGTCCCTGCGACACTTCTTCGCGAATCCGCTCCCAAGCGCGAGTCACATGCGCAGGTTTCTCCAATTCGGCGACCACATGTGTGGTGATCTCCTTACGGCCTGCTGGGATTTCGGTGAGAGTGGAGACATCAAGGTCACCAAACACCGTCATCGCAATTGTCCGTGGGATCGGTGTCGCTGTCATGACCAGTACATGCGGCCTCGTGCCGTCAGGAGCCTTGGCAGCGAGGGCTGCACGTTGCTCGACCCCAAACCGGTGCTGTTCGTCGATCACGACAAGGGCGAGGTCGGCAAAAGTGACACGCTCTTCAATCAACGCGTGCGTGCCGATCACGATGCCGGCCTCACCACTCGCGATGTCCAAAAGGGCCTGTCGTCGCTGCGCCGTAGTCATCGAACCTGTGAGCAACGTGACTGTTGTCCCATGGGAGTCACCCCCTAGCCGACTGCGTTCGGCCAACGGCCCAAGCATGGATGTGATTGTGCGCAGGTGCTGCTGCGCAAGAATTTCGGTGGGTGCAAGCAGTGCGGCCTGACCACCCGCATCGACGACCGCGAGCATGGCGCGAAGTGCCACGACAGTCTTTCCGCTGCCCACCTCACCTTGCAGGAGTCGATGCATCGGATGGTCTTGACTGATCTCCTTCTCAATCTGTGCTCCTACCGAGCGCTGGCCAGAAGTCAGTTCGAAGGGCATCCGGGCGTCGAATGCTGACAGCAATCCCATGGCCGAGGACATGCGGGGAGCGGCAGGGAGCGCCCGCAACTCGCGTCGACGTTGCGCGAGGACAACTTGATGTACAAATGCCTCGTCAAAGCGAAGCCGATCAAGCGCAGCGTCTGCTTCGTCGCGCGATGCAGGTCGGTGTAGGGCGACATACGCATCACGGAGACCCATGAGGTTATGTGCAGATCGCACCGCTTCGGGAAGCGTGTCTTCGACATCGTCGAGCCCGTCGAGCACTGTTTCGACTGTTTTGCGGATCTGCCAAGACGCAATTTTGGCCGTCGCGGGATAGACGGGTATGAGCGCCCCAGCGAAGGCCGACACGGAGTCAGGATCTTCTTCGGTCTGCAACACGAACTCTGGGTGCGCGAGCTGGCGACGTGATTGGTAGGCCGACACTTTGCCAGCAAAGAGTCCAAACTCACCCTGCTTGGGGATACGAAATCGTGGACGCTGTTGCTTGTGAAAGTAGACGAGGGTGAGTTCACCGCGACCATCGGTCACGACCACTTCAGTGATCCAGTTAGGGCGGCCACGCATTTGCCGGGTCGATGAACTGCGTACCTGTGCCATGACCGTCACGTGCTCGTCGAGAGGAAGTGAATCGAGGTCGGTCAACTCCCCATGAATCGCGTAACGACGCGGATAGTGGCTGAGTAGATCCCCCACCGTGACCATGTCGAAGTGTTCCTCAAGTTTTGTTGCCGAGACACCGCCGACCACCGACTTCAGCGGCTTATCCAGAGAAGACATCACTCAACACCGATGATGAGTGGCCACAGTGGCTGGCCGCCGTCATAAACGACCATGTCGATGCCCGGATGCACCCGAGCAAGCCACGTCTCTAGCGCTTCGGGTAAGCCCGCAGAGCCGAGACCTGCCACGACAGTCACTAACTCGCTGCCGGTTGTCAGCATTCGTTCTATAACGGCCTGCGCCACCACGTACGAATCATTACCAATGTGAACGATGTCGCCATCGGCAAGGCCGAGAACATCTCCAGCACGGCATTCACCCACACTGGTGAGAGCTTCACGGGCGGCCGTGGTGACAGCGCCATAGTGTGTAGCACTCGCTGCTCGAGTCATGGCAATCACGTCGTCTTCGAAGAGCGCGCTGGGCTCGTGTACGGCTACGGCAGCCAGGGATTGCACCACGGAGCGGGTCGGGATCACGGCTACGCGACGTCCTTGCGCACGAGCTTCTTCCGCAGCTGCCTCGGCGACGGCACGGGTGTCGCGATCGCTCGGCAACACGATGACGTCCGACCCTTCACAACGATCGATCGCTTGGAGAATCTCGCGGGTCGACGGCCGACGCGCGGGTTCGGCAGGAACTACGACTGCCCCGCCCTCTGCCAACATCGCCGCGACGCCCGGACCATGCACGACTACAACAAGCGAACGGCCACCCTTGGGCTCTGGTATCAGCGTCTGCAGGTGCGTAATACGGATGCGGTGGGGTCGGCCAACCTCGAGCGCGGCTTCGACTGCGGCGCCCGCATCGTCGACATGCACGTGCACGTTCCACAGCGGATCACCGCCCACGACTACCAGCGAATCGCCCAAAGCTTCGAGGCGCGGTCGAAGTGCATCGACCCCAGCTTCGGTTGCGTCGAGGAGGTACATGACTTCATAGGCCGGCCCGCCGTATTCCTCCTGAATCTCGTGCACGGTAGCCGGAGCCGCACGCACCGGGACGTGGGGACGTCGTATGCCGGTGAGTACATCCATCATCGCGTCGTAGACCACCACGAGGCCCGCACCGCCAGAGTCGACAACTCCGGCCCGACGCAGCGCTGGGAGCATCTCGGTGGTCTGCGCGAGAGCCGCTCGTGCTCCAGCCGCGCCCGCCTCCACTACGGAGACGACGCCGTTGCCCTCACTTGCTTCCGCAGCATCTGCCGCCGCGCGCGCGACCGTGAGAATCGTGCCTTCGACCGGGGCTGCAACGGCGCGGTAGGCCAGGTCACTTGCGCGACGTAGAGCGCGACGTACGAGCGGGCCATCAAAGGCCGCTCCATCGGGAATGCCACGAAGTTCCTCGGCGAATGCACGCAAAATCTGGGCGAGGATGACGCCGGAATTGCCCCGAGCACCAAGCAAGGCTCCCCTGGCCATGGCCGCGCCGACCTCCGTCAACGTGACGTCTGGCCGGGCCGCCGCCACTTCGATAGCCTCCGCCGTTGACTCAAGCGTCATGTACATATTGGTGCCCGTGTCACCGTCGGGCACGGGGAAGACGTTGAGGGAGTCAATCGCCGCCCGCTGGGCCCCTAGGGACTCCAATGAGACTTGGATCCACTGGCGGACGGTGTCCACGTTGACGATGGCGGCCAAGGCTCCTCCTCCCGGGGCGGTCCTGCGAAATTCCCTGACCGGGTGACGCTACCCCGCCTGAGGCTTCCGGAGGCCGATTTGGGGTGCCGACTACGCCTCGGCTACTCTTGGCCGTCGCCGACTAGGCGATTAATGCGACGAACTATTTGCAACGTAAAGGGAGTGCACCATGGCGGCCAACTGCGAAGTCTGCGGCAAGGGACCGATCTACGGTCACGCCATCTCCCATTCCCACCGTCGCACCAACCGCCGCTGGGTGCCGAACATTCAAAAGGTGCGTGTTCTCGTCGGCCGCACTCCCAAGCGCCTCAACGTATGCGCCTCCTGCCTCAAGGCCGGCAAGGTCGCTCGCGCCTAGTCACTTCCCTATCGGAAGTGATCCCAGCCCCCGCGCTCAGCGTAGGGAGCATCTCCTACCAGGACTCCTGGTGTCTTCGTTTTTCGTACTGAGCCAATGACAGTGAATTCTGGGGGCAAGGTTGCGCCCTGAGGGAATGTCGCCAAGAGCGCATGATCATCGCCTCCTGCCAACAGCCACACCAGCGGATCGGCGTTGTATGCGGCCGCCGCGTCGCGAATCGGATCAGCCACAACAAGAAGATTCGGATCGATGACGATTTCGACGCCAGACGCCTGCGCTATGTGGCCAGCGTCGGCGACAAGGCCGTCACTCACATCGAGCATCGCCGTAGCGCCAGCCTGTGCAGCTGCCGGTCCTGCGGCATAGGGCGGCTCAGGCACGCGATGTGCGTTGACCAGAACGCGCGGCGCCCGAAACCCTCGCGATAGCACCGCGAGTCCGGCAGCGGCCCAACCAAGACGGCCGGCCACCGCAAGCACGTCGCCCGCCTGTGCACCTGAACGGAGCACGGGAGATCGCCCTTCCAGATCGCCGAATGCAGTCACACTCACAATGATGGAGTCGCTGCGTACGACGTCTCCACCGATCACACCTGCGCCGACCAGCCCGGCCTCTTCAGCCAGCCCCTCGGCGAGTTCTTGAGCCCAGGACGACTCAAGGTCAGCTGGCACGCCCAGACCGATGAGTAAAGCGGTGGGACGAGCACCCATGGCCACAACGTCTGCGAGGCTGGCAGCTGCCGCCCGACGCCCGACATCGTGCGCACTCGACCAGTCGCGTCGAAAGTGCCTGCCTTCGACAAGGACGTCGACTGTCGTGACCACGCGCCCATCCGGCGTCGTGAGTACAGCTGCATCGTCTCCCGGGCCCACCTGCGCGAGCGGCGCCGCAGGCAGTACGGCGCGCATCGCATTAATGAGACCGAATTCGCCAAGGTCGCCGGCAGAGTCAGCCATCACGCACTCATCAACGAAGACCAGCGCCGCGGACTAACGCGTCATTAACAAGACGTTGAACCACCTCTGGATAGGTCACACCGCCATGGGCCCACATGCGCGGGAACATCGAAATCGGGGTAAATCCCGGCATCGTGTTCAGCTCGTTGATGATGATGCTGCCGTCGGCGCACACGAAGAAGTCGACACGAGCAAGCCCTTCTCCCGCGACCGCGTCGAAAGCAAGAATGGCAAGTCGCTGCAACTCAGCCACAGTATCCGCATCGAGCTGAGCGGGGACCACAAGATCAGCCGAGTCGTCAAGGTACTTGGCCTCGAAGTCGTAAAACTCGTGACTGCCCTTCACGACAATCTCAGCGCAAGCACTCGCTCGTGGAATCCCGTCAACGTCGATGAGCACGCCACACTCCACTTCTCGTACGCCCTCGAATCCGGCTTCAATCACCAGACGAGGGTCATGCACTCGCGCCTGCTCGATGCACGCAACCAAAGTTGCTTCATCGCGTACCTTGGAAATGCCCAGCGACGAACCTGCGCGCGCAGGCTTGACGAAGAGTGGGAATCCGAGCTCAGCCACGCGGGCAAGCGTCGCTTCGCGTTCAGTGATCCAGTCGCGGTTGGTGACAACTTCGTAGGGTCCAACTGGAAGACCAGCAATTCGGAACATCGCCTTCATGTGCCCCTTGTCCATGCCAGCCGCGGAAGCGAAGACCCCCGAGCCGACGTAGGGAAGCCCCACCGTCTCGAACAGGCCCTGAATCGTGCCGTCCTCACCCCAGGGCCCATGCAAGACCGGGAAGGCAACGTCAATCACGCCTAGCGTTGATCCGGTGATCGACGTGAGGACAACCCTGCCTTCGACATCGCGCCCAAGCGTCACGGGGTCACGATCGGCGCGCACGTGCGGCATCTCGCCATCACGGATCACCAAGCGCTCAGGATCGTCATCCTCAACGACCCAGTGGCCAGCCTCAGTGATGCCCACAGGGATCACGTCATAAACATCGCGATCGAGCGCTCGAAGCACCGCACCCGCGCTCACACAGGAGATGGCATGTTCACTACTGCGCCCGCCGAATATGACTGCGACGCGTGTCTTCACCCCCTGACCGTATCCGGCGCGGTGGGCACCATGCGGGCCGGGACACGCCGAGCACTAACCTGTGCGCATGTCAGATCCGCGGCACCCAGCCACCGTGGCGGTCAATGCTGGGCGACCATCACAGCCAGGCGATCCGCTCAACCAGCCGATTACCCCAGTTTCTACGTATCTCGCTGGCGGCGACTCGCACTACCACCGCGACGCAACGATGCCCGAACACGCCTTCGAGACAGTCCTCGGCGCGCTCGAGGGAGGCACTGCGCTCGCGGTCTCCTCTGGTCAAGCCGCCGCTGGCGTTATCTTCGACATGCTGCACGTCGGCGCGGTCGTAGTCGCGCCGCTTGCTAGCTACTCAGGCATCCAAGCCCGTCTCGACGAACTCGACTTCACCGGACGTATTCGGTTGCGCAGAGTAGACACTGCAGACAGCGCTGCCCTGGCCATCGCGTGCGAGGGCGCACAGTTGCTCTGGCTTGAGACTCCGTCCAATCCACTCATGGAAGTCACCGACATCGCGATGGCAGCTGAGATCGCACACAGCGCCGGGGCACTAGTCGCCGTCGACAACACATTCGCGACCCCGATCCTGCAGCGACCATTGGAATCGGGCGCGGACTTTGTCATTCACAGCGCGACGAAGTACCTTGGCGGCCACTCTGACCTGCTTCTTGGCGCAATCGTTGCTTCCGATGAGGATTACGTAGCTGACTTCCGCACACGTCGCGCCCAGTATGGCGCGACGTGTGGTGCGCTCGAACTCTTCCTCGCCGCTCGCGGCATCCGCACACTCGCGATCCGTATGGAGCGTCATCAGAGCAACGCACAGGCTCTGCTAGATCGACTTGCCGCTCACCGCAACGTGGAAACAGTCCGCTACCCCGGTTTCAGTGGGGTTATCTCCATCGACATACGAGGCGGAGCCGAAGCGGCCGAACGTGTGTGTGCAGCAACGCAATTGTGGTTCCACGCCACGAGCCTCGGCAGTGTCGAGTCAACTCTTGAGCGCCGCCGCCGTTGGGCCGCGGAGTCGCCACTCGTGCCCGAAGGGCTCATTCGCTTGTCGGTGGGCATCGAGGATGTCGATGACCTGTGGCATGACCTCGCACAAGCACTAGATCACGCCTAAGCGTCAGTCGACGACGCTCATCGCTTCAGCAGTGGTGTCGCGAGACATAAAGGCCATCAACATCTTCTTCGGGCTCATACCGTGATGCACGACCTGAACAACCTGCTCCGTGATGGGCATGTCTACGCCATGTGACTGTGCAAGTTCGAGAATCGGCTGACAACTCTTCACGCCTTCGCAGGTCTGCTTTGTCGCTGCGATCGTCTCTTCAATCGACAGCCCGCGCCCAAGGTTGAGTCCGAAGGTGCGGTTGCGAGAAAGCGGCGAGGAACACGTTGCGATCAGATCCCCTACACCCGCAAGTCCAAGGCATGTCATCTGATCAGCACCCAGTGCGACTCCAAGGCGCGAGATTTCAGCAAGACCGCGCGTCATCAACGCCGATTGCGAGTTTTCGCCAAAGCCAAGGCCTACTGCCATGCCGTTTGCCAACGCGATGACGTTCTTGACCGCACCGCAGATTTCTGTACCCACGACATCAACAGTCCAGTACGGGCGGAAGAAGTCCGTTGTGCACGCGTCTTGAAGCGCCTTTGCCCGGTCTTCATCCACACACGCCACTGTCGTCGCCGTGGGTTGGCGCTGTGCAATCTCGCGGGCTAGGTTCGGCCCCGACAGCACTGCGACATGAGACTCATCAATGCCGAGCGCTTCTTGGATGACCTGACTCATCCGCAAGTTGGTGCCCAACTCGATGCCTTTCATCAGGCTCACCATGAGGGCGTCCGCCTCTACGTAGGCACCCCAATCCGCCAGATTGGTTCGAAGTGTCTGGGCAGGCACGGCGAGAATCACCATCTGTGAATCCACCAAAGCTTCACGGGGATCGACGGTCGCAACAATATTGGTGGGGAGCACGATGCCAGGGTGGTAAGTCTCGTTGACATGCGTCGCATTGATCTGGTCGGCCACGTCTTCGTCGAGCCCCCACAAGGTGACATCGGCTCCCGCATCAGCCAGCACCATCGCGAAGGCAGTGCCCCACGACCCGCTACCCATGACCGCAATGCGTGCCATCACTGCTCTCCCTTGCTCGTTCGCTTCCAGATAAACCGCGTCGCTGGCGGTTGCTCCTGGCGAATCTCGGCAAGAAGTGCCGTGATCGCATCCATGAGCCGCTCAGTTCCAATCCGCATTGTCTCAGGCGATAGATCTCCGGTGGGAAGGTCACTGAGATCAATAGGTGTCCCAATGCGAATTTCGATGCGCTTACGGGGAATTATGCGCAATTCCTTCTTGTAGGGACGCATGATGTGCTGTGCGCCCCAATGAGCCAATGGGATCAGGGGACGGCCGGACATCAATGCGATTCGGACAGCTCCGCTTTTGGCTGACATCGGCCACAGATCTGGGTCGCGGGTCAGCGTGCCCTCTGGATAGACAATTACACATTCGCCAGA
>WLOK01000069.1 GCA_009699315.1 Actinomycetota bacterium | reverse complement strand
TAACCGGGCAACGACGGAAATTCGACTGCCACAACCGGGCAACATACGGAACCTTGGGGCAACGACGGAAATTCGACTGCCACAACCGGGCAACATACGGAACCTTGGGGCAACGACGGAAATTCGACTGCCACAACCGGGCAACAATGGAAATTCGACTGCCACAACCGGGCAACGTACGGAACCTTGGGGCAACTAGCGGAAACTAGTGGCAACTAGCAGGAACTACCGCAGGCTGCGGTTGACCGCACTCACGATCGCCTTGAGTGACGCGGTCGTGATTGACGGGTCGATGCCGACGCCCCAAAGCACCCGGTCACCCGTGGTGCATTCGAGGTAAGCAGCCGCATTTGCGTCGCCACCAGCCGACATGGCGTGCTCGTGATAGTCGAGCACGCGTACGTCGATGCCGTGACTGCTTAAAGCAGCGCAGAAGGCTGCAATCGGCCCATTGCCCGTACCGGTCAGCGAGACGTCAACGCCGGCGTCGCGAATTACGACGTCGACCGTCGTGTCTCCGTCGACCGCAGAATCCAGTCGCACTGCTCGCAACGACAACCGACCCCACGGTGCAGCGGGATCTGGCAAATATTCAGCCGAGAAGATCGACCACATGTCGGCCGCCGACACCTCGCCGCCTTCTTCGTCGGTGTGCTGCTGGATGACCTGGGAGAACTCAATCTGAAGCCGACGCGGCAATTCAAGGCGATGCTCCGTACGCATGATGTAGGCGACACCACCCTTGCCCGACTGCGAATTCACACGGATCACCGCCTCATACGTGCGACCGACGTCCTTGGGGTCGATCGGCAGGTACGGAACGGCCCACGTGAACTCATCGACCGGCACTCCAGCAGCAGCTGCATCAGCATCCATTGCCTTCAGGCCCTTATTGATCGCGTCCTGGTGCGATCCGGAGAACGCGGTGTAGACAAGGTCACCGCCGTATGGATGACGCTCATGCACCGGGATCTGGTTGCAGTATTCGACCGTACGACGAATGTCATCGATATCGCTGAAGTCAATCTGCGGATCAACGCCTTGGGTGAAGAGGTTGAGGCCCAGCGTCACCAGACACACGTTGCCGGTGCGCTCTCCGTTGCCGAAGAGACAGCCTTCGATGCGATCCGCGCCAGCCATGTAGCCGAGCTCAGCCGCCGCGACCGCAGTGCCGCGATCGTTGTGCGGGTGCAGCGACAACACAACACTGTCGCGCCGCGCGAGATTGCGGTGCATCCACTCGATCGAGTCGGCATAGACGTTGGGTGTCGCCATCTCGACAGTCGCTGGGAGATTCAAGATCACCTTGCGGTCGGGAGTCGGTTGCCACACATCGGTGACCGCGTTGCAAATCTCGACAGCGAAGTCCAGTTCGGTACCGGTGTAAGACTCAGGGGAGTACTCGAAGAAGACCTCGGTGTCACCCATGTTCTCCGCGAACTTCTTCACCAACTGCGCACCATGTACGGCAATATCGATGATGCCTTCGCGATCAAGACCGAACACCACGCGGCGTTGCAAAGTCGACGTCGAGTTATACAGATGCACGATCGCCTGCTTGGCGCCGCGAATCGACTCATAAGTGCGCTCGATCAACGACTCTCGCGCCTGAGTCAGCACCTGGATGACGACGTCATCGGGAATGAGGTCTTCTTCGATCAGCATACGTACGAAGTCGAAGTCGGTCTGCGATGCGGCAGGGAAGCCGACCTCAATCTCCTTGTAGCCCATCTTGACCAGCAGCTCAAACATGCGTCGCTTGCGATCGGGCGTCATCGGATCGATCAACGCTTGGTTGCCATCGCGCAAATCGACCGCACACCAGCGCGGCGCTTCAGTGATGCGCTGGTCGGGCCATGTGCGGTCGTGCAAGGTGATCGGGATGAACGGTTCGTAGCGCTGCGGGCGCATGGACGAAGGCTGCTGCGGATTGCGCGCCTCGTGTGTGGAAGTCATGACTGCTCCTTGAAGTTCGACGGGGGTGAACCGGCGTACGACAGCACCCGCGGCGAGGGAGACCGGTTAAATGGCCCCGCCGCGGCCGCTAAGGAGCAGGCGCTGAGCGTTCATAGTTCCTCTAGGTTACCTCACCTCGGCGGAGGGTTGGGTCGGAGACTGGTTCGCCTGCCTGTGGACAAGCGAAGTCACCAAATATCGCATTTGTGCTATATCGTTGTTATGACTGGCACATGGCACATCACCTTCAGCGATGAGATCGCTGATTGGTACGTGTCCCTGAACTCGAAGGAGCGCGCATATGCAGATCGGGCGTTCGTGCGACTGGAGGCTGTCGGCCCTGGCCTGCGCATGCCGCACGCGCGGTCGCTGGGAGGCGGGCTCTACGAGCTCAGATTTATGTGCGGAGGGGTCGAACGGCGGATCACATACGTATTCGTTGCTGGGATTGTCAAGATGTTGACGACCTTTAGGAAGCAGCGGGATCGTGAGACACGGGAAGTGGCTCGCGCAAGAGCGGTAGCGGCGCGCTACTCGAGAGGAGTTTGAGGTGCCAAACAAGGAGCACGGGACGGCCTGGCGGGAACTGCAGGCGGCTCATCCAGTTGACGATCTGGAGGCCTACTCAGTCGCCTACCGAGAAAGTGCACTTGCGGGCCGTCTCGCTGAACTGATCTATCGGCTGCGCACCGATGCGGGTCTGACCCAGGCCGAGCTGGCCCGCCGCATGGCGACCACCCAATCTTCGATAGCCCGGATGGAGGGTGGAGGGAACCTGCCATCACTGGACGTCTTGGCGCGTCTTGGTGCAGCGACGGGCGTGACGTTGACAATCGACGATGGACACGGGCATCCGATTCCACTCAATGTGGCCTGATCGGCCGACTGCCCGAATCGCAATCACAGCGCCACTCTAAGATTTGTCGTATGGCAAATCTCAACATCGCGCTCATTCCTGGTGACGGCATCGGCACCGAGGTTGTCACCGAGGGCGTCAAGGTCCTCAATGCTGCCCTCGCGACCACCGGCACCACCGTGTCGACGACCGAATATGACCTCGGCGCTCGCCTCTACAACCGTACGGGCGAGACCCTGCCGCCGGCGGTTCTGAAGGAACTACGCGGATTCGATGCGATCTTGCTGGGCGCGATCGGCGATCCGAGTGTGCCGCCGGGAGTCCTTGAGCGCGGGCTGCTGTTGGAGTTGCGCTTCCGCCTCGATCACTACCTCAATCTGCGCCCAGTCAAACTCTTCCCCGGCGTAGTGAGTCCGCTCGCGGGCAAGGGTCCTGAAGATATCGACTTTGTCGTGTGTCGTGAAGGCACCGAGGGCCCGTACGCCGGTGCTGGTGGCTTCCTGCGCAAGGACACCCCACACGAGATTGCCACTGAGGTCAGTGTCAACACTGCCTACGGTGCTGAGCGCATCATCCGTGATGCGTTCGAGCGCGCGACGCGTCGTCGCAACAAGGTGACGCTCGTGCACAAGACCAATGTGCTCGTCTACGGCGGCTCCATGTGGCAGCGCACCTTCGACATCGTGGCGAAGGAATACCCAAGCGTCACGACTGACTACTGCCACGTCGACGCCGCGTCGATGTTTTTCATCACTAACCCCGAGCGCTTCGATGTTGTTGTCACTGACAACCTCTTCGGCGACATCCTCACCGATATCGGCGCTGCGATCGCCGGCGGTATCGGGCTTGCGGCAAGTGGCAACGTTGACCCGAGCCGCGCCCACCCCAGCATGTTTGAGCCGGTGCACGGATCTGCGCCCGACATCGCCGGTCAAGGCAAGGCTGACCCAACCGCGACCGTCATGTCAGTGGCCATGTTGCTCGATCACGTTGGACAAGCTGACTTGGCCGCGCGCGTTGAGGCTGCCGTTGCGGATGACTTGGCCCAGCGCGCTGGCAAGCCGGCCCGCTCCACTACTGAGATCGGCGACGCTCTCGCGGCGCGAGTCGCCGGATAGGAGTACCGTCACACCATGTCTCTTGCCTCAGGACTCTGGCCCATCGCCATGCATCCCTCGGACTCACGCAAGTCCGATGCCGAGCGTGCAGCGGTGCTTCAAGACCCAGGATTCGGCAAGTACTTCACCGATCACATGGTGCGCGCGACGTGGACTGAAGCCGATGGATGGCACGACGCCGAGCTGGTGCCCTACGGCCCGCTGTCACTCGACCCAGCCACCAACTTCATCCACTACGGCCAGTCGATCTTCGAAGGACTAAAGGCATATCGGCACGCCGACGGCACGATCCGCACGTTCCGTCCGCTCGCCAACGCTGAGCGTTTCAAAAATTCAGCACGCCGACTTGCGATGGCTGAACTGCCCGCAGAGTTGTTCCTTGCATCAGTCGAGGCTCTCGTGACGGCGGATCGCGATTGGGTGCCTGTGGAGCCCGATCGTTCGTTGTATCTACGCCCGTTTATGTTCTCCACTGAGATCGGTCTAGGTGTGCGCCCGGGCAACCAGTACACGTACTTGTTGATCGCATCTCCTGCTGGCGCCTACTTCGCCAAGGGGGTGCACCCGGTGTCGGTGTGGATCACTGACGACTACGTGCGTGCTTCACCTGGGGGCACCGGCGAAGCGAAGTGCGCGGGCAACTACGCCGCGTCGCTCCTCGCTCAGGCCGAAGCGGCGCACCATGGCTGCGACCAGGTCGTGTGGCTCGATGCTGTCGAGCGCAAGTGGATCGAAGAGATGGGTGGCATGAACCTGTACTTCGTGTATGGGTCCGGCGACTCCGCTCGCCTCGTGACGCCGACGCTCACGGGCACACTGCTTCCCGGCATCACACGCAGTTCTCTGCTCACGGTTGCCGAGGACCTAGGCATTCGTGCCGACGAGGGGCGCATCACGGTCGATGAGTGGCGCGAGGGTTGCGCCTCGGGGGAGATCACTGAGGTGTTCGCCTGCGGCACCGCAGCCGTCATCACGCCAGTCGGCGAGGTGAAGTCCCGCGTGGGTTCGTGGACCATCGGCGGAGGGGCTTCAGGAGCCGTGACCATGAGGCTTCGCCAATCCCTCATCGACATCCAGACTGGCGCTTCCCCCGACCGCCACGCGTGGATGCACACCATCTGCTGACAAGGCCTCTTGAGCGTGGATGCTGGAGTTTTGGGGTCCACGTGACGTGTGAGGCTCAAGCGGCTATCCTGTGAACGTGACTTGCACAATCATCATTACCTAGCGAACTGACCGGCGACGCCGGACAGTTCGCAGCCCTTCGCACCCGCGGGGGGCTTTTTCATTGCCACATCGAAAGGCCCGACATGACCCGTCCCGACGAATTCCACGTCTACGACACCACCTTGCGTGATGGTGCGCAGCGTGAGGGGATCGCCTACTCCGTCAACGACAAGCTCGCTGTGGCGCGCCTACTCGACGGCTACGGCGTGGGCTTCATCGAGGGTGGCTGGCCCGGTGCGATGCCCAAGGACACCGAGTTCTTCCAGCGCGCGCAGACCGAACTGAACCTGAAGAACGCCGAGCTCGTCGCGTTTGGTGCCACGCGCAAGGCCGGAGTCAAAGTCGATCAGGACCCACAGGTGCGCGCGCTGCTCGACTCGATGGCACCTGTCGTGACACTCGTGGCCAAGTCT
Source organism: Actinomycetota bacterium (assembly GCA_009699315.1). Lineage (GTDB taxonomy): Bacteria > Actinomycetota > Actinomycetes > S36-B12 > S36-B12 > CAINMH01. The sequence continues at coordinate 4,238 of WLOK01000069.1, read as the reverse complement.
GATGTACGTCACGTGGAGTTGGCGTTGCGTACCAGCATGGCCGAGAACGTCGACATGGTCGCTGAGACGGTTGCGTTCTTATGTGCGGAAGGCCGTCGCGTGTTCGTCGACATGGAGCACTTCTTCGATGGCCATAAGCAAGACCCTGATTACGGCGTTCGGTTGCTCGTCGCAGCCGCCGAAGCGGGTGCGAGCGTGGGTGTCCTTTGTGATACCAACGGCGGCATGCTGCCCAGTGGCATTCACGCGATTGTGACCGACGTCGCGCAGCGCAGTGGTGTGCGTCTCGGTATCCATTGTCAGGACGACACCGCATGCGCGGTCGCCAACTCCATCGCCGCAGTTGAAGCCGGTGCAACGCATGTGCAGTGCACCGCTAATGGTTATGGCGAGCGCACCGGCAATGCCGATCTCTTTGTCGTTGTCGCGAACCTCGAGCTCAAACTCGGCATCCCCTGCCTGCCAGAGGGTGCGCTGCGTGAGACCGTGCACGTCTCCCATGCGATTGCTGAGATTGCCAATATCGCTCCCGACACTCATCAGGCGTATGCCGGCATCTCGTCCTTCGCGCACAAGGCCGGCCTGCATGCGAGTGCACTCAAGGTGTCTGCCGATCTCTACAACCACATCGATCCCGAGATCGTGGGTAATACTCAGCGCGTGCTTGTCACCGAGATGGCTGGTCGTGCGTCTGTAGAACTCAAGGGCCTCGAACTTGGCTACGACCTCTCGAATGATTCTGAGACCGTCAGCCGAGTGGTGGAGAAGGTCAAGGACCTGGAGTCACGTGGGTGGAGTTTCGAAGCAGCAGATGCGTCGTTTGAGATGCTGCTGCTTGATGCGAGCCCAAGCGGTGCGCCGTCGTACTTCACGGTTGAGTCTTGGCGTGTGATCGTGGAACAGTCCGAAACCGGTGAGGTGGCCAGCGAAGCGACGGTGAAGGTGCACGTGGGTGGCGAACGCATTGTGGCGACCGCGGAGGGCAATGGCCCGGTCAATGCACTGGACTCTGCGATGCGCAAGGCCGTAGTACAGGTCTACCCGCAGATCGCCGAACTCGAACTCATCGACTACAAAGTGCGCATTCTTGCTGGCAAGAAGGGCACTAGCGCAGTGACGCGTGTGCTCGTCTCGACTCAGGACGATGACGGACGGTGGGACACCCTCGGTGTCCACGAAAACGTCATCGCGGCATCGTGGACTGCGCTCGCTGAGGCGCTGACATATGGCCTCCTACGCTCTGAGCGCACCAACTAGCGCCAACCAAAGCGGGGGGCTGCATGTGGCCCGATAGGCTCACGTCGTGCATATCGCTCGCTTCGCCCATGGTGACACCGTTTCGTATGGCCTCGTGGATCGCCTTGATGGCGTCACGCCGACCGAGGAGTCGGTGATCCTCCCGATCACCGGTCACCCCGTCGATATCCCCGAGCCGACCGGTGAGGTCTTGCCCCTCGCAGACGTGCGGCTACTCGCACCGATCATCCCGTCCAAGATCGTTGCTGTCGGACGCAATTACGCCGCGCATATTGCTGAGATGGGTGGCGAGGTCCCCACCGACCCCATGATTTTCCTCAAGCCGAGCACCTCAGTGGTGGGCCCGGGTGCGCCGATTGTGTTGCCGCCCGAATCGACACATATTGATCATGAAGCTGAGTTGGCGGTTGTCATTGGTCGCATCACGCGTCATGTCTCGCCCGAGGACGCCGATCAATACATCCTCGGCTACACCTGCGCCAACGACGTGAGCGCGCGCGACTTCCAGAAGTCCGATGGTCAATGGGGCCGTGCGAAGGGCTTTGATTCGTTTTGTCCGTTGGGTCCGTGGATCACCCTCGGTCTCGACCCCGCAGACCTCGCGATCTCCTGCTCGGTCAACGGCGAAGTGCGCCAGGACTCATCGACGTCGTTGATGATCCGCGATGTTGCCACGTTGGTGTCGTGGATCAGTGGCGTGATGACGTTGCTGCCTGGTGACGTGATCATTACGGGCACACCTTCGGGAGTCGGGCCGATTCTTCCGGGCGACCAGGTCAGCGTGTCGATCGCTGGCATCGGCACGCTCACAAACCCGGTGGTTGCCCGATGAGTGACGTGCGTGTTCGGTTTTGCCCATCACCCACTGGCAATCCGCACGTCGGCATGGTCCGCACCGCGCTCTTCAACTGGGCTTACGCGCGTCACACCGGCGGCACTTTCGTTTTTCGCATTGAAGACACCGACGCTGCGCGCGACAGCGAGGAGTCTTATAGCCAATTGCTCGATGTGCTGCGGTGGCTCGGGCTCGATTGGGATGAGGGCCCCGTGGTGGGCGGCCCGTACGGCCCCTACCGCCAGTCCGAGCGTATGGACATCTATGCCGACATCGCTAAGCGGCTCGTCGACGGCGGGTTCGCTTACACGTGTTATTGCACCGCAGAGGAGCTAGAAGCCAAGCGAGAGTTGGCGACTGCGGAGAAGCGGGCGCCCGGCTATGACGGCACCTGTCGTGATCTCAGTGCTGATCAGCGCGCGGCTTTCGAGGCCGCGGGTCGCCCTTTCGTGGTGCGCATGCGCATGCCCGACACCGATCACACCTGGGATGACCTCGTCCGGGGCGAGGTGACGTTCAAGGCCGAACACGTACCCGACTTCGTTATCGTGCGCGCCAATGGTGACCCGCTCTACACACTCGTCAATCCGGTCGATGACGCACTCATGCACATCACGCACGTATTGCGTGGTGAGGATCTGCTTTCGAGCACACCACGCCAGCTTGTCATGCATGATGCGCTGGGCAAACTCGGTGTCGGTCCCGGAGTGCTCCCACGATTCGGACATCTTCCCTACGTGATGGGAGAGGGCAATAAGAAGCTCTCGAAGCGTGATCCCGAGGCGTCGTTTCAGATGTACAAGGATCAGGGCTATCTGCCCGAGGGCCTCATCAATTACCTCGCGCTTCTCGGGTTCTCCTACGGCGATGACATTGAGTTCTTCTCCAAGGAGCAACTCGCCAATGTCTTCGACATCTCGCGGGTCAACCCGAGCCCCGCACGTTTCGACCTCAAAAAGTGCACCGCGATCAATGCTGATTGGATGCGGGCGATCTCGCCCGAGGAGTTCGGCCAGCGGTTGGTGCCGTACTTGCACAAAGCTGGCGTGATCGGTGCGCAGCCCACGGCTGAACAGGCAGCAGTCATCACTGCAGCCGTGCCGCTGATTCAGGAGCGCATGGAGACCCTTGGGCAGGCCGCCGGGATGCTCGGCTTCCTACTGGTCGCTGACGCCGACTTCGCTGTGGAAGAGCCTGAGCGCGAAGGGCTCGCGTCGACCGAATCGCAGTCGGTCATCGCGGCCGCTATTGCCGCGCTTGAGCCACTGCCTGATTGGACGACTGAGGCAATCGAAGGGGCGCTCCGGGCCGCACTCATTGAGGGCCTCGGACTCAAGCCGAAGGTTGCTTTTGGCGCCGTGCGGGTTGCCATCACGGGCCGGCGCATTTCCCCGCCACTTTTCGAGTCGATGGAGATTCTCGGCCACCAGCGCTCGCTCACCCGGCTTCGCTCCGCCCTCGCCTAAGCCGCTCGCGGCGGCTGGGTATACTCGTGCGGTCCCATGGGGTATGGGGTAATTGGCAGCCCAACTGATTCTGGTTCAGTTAGTCTAGGTTCGAGTCCTGGTACCCCAGCTGTGTACCGAATGTGCGAACCCCAGTCATGTAGAGACTTCCGGGGTCCTGCAGTTTTTGCCGTTCGACTTCTCATCGTCAGTCAATATTTGGTGTGCTTCTGTCTCGGCCTTCAAGCCGGTCCGTTCCTCACCAATATTGATCGGGGTCTTTGATGCGTACTGCTCCACTTCGTGGTCTAGCTGCTGGCCTGGCTGGCTTTGGACTCATTGCCAGCGGACTTGCTCTAGCAACTTTGCCGTCGGCCAATGTGGCTATCTCCAACGCGACTCTCGACCCGGCTACAGGCTCGGTCAAGAGTGGGCAAGGGCTAAAGATCGAAAATGTGAGCATGATGAGCAATACCGGTCAAGCGATCCTCAGGGCTAATAGCCGGTTCACGGCCAGCAAGTGGTACTCAAACTTCTATGTGATGACCGTTGCCGGGAAGTTCAAGGTCGCTACGTGGTGGGTGTTAGGCACCTGACCTTGACCCGTCCCGAAGGGCCTCTGCACCCACGTGCCGAGGCCCTTCGGTTTTCCTGTACTCTTTAGCCTCTCGGCCCCGTTGTGTAGTGGCCTAGCACGCCGC
>WLOK01000068.1 GCA_009699315.1 Actinomycetota bacterium | reverse complement strand
TCAGCAGTATCGCTCGCGGTCGCTGGAGTACCAGCGGACGCCACTGTGTAAATGCCCGCCACGGCGCCTAGAGCAACGAGTAACAGCATTGCCAAGGCCAGCGGATGGCGCCTGCGGGCAACCAAGGACTTCACCTGTCTCGACCTCTTTCGACGTTCTAGCGAAGGATGTAAATCATGGCGAAAAGCGCGATCCACACGACGTCAACGAAGTGCCAGTAGTAGGACACGACGATGGCGCGCGAGGCGTGATCATGGGTGAACTTCTTGGAGATGTACGTGGTAGCAAGCACGAGGAGGAACGCGATTAGGCCACCTGTGACGTGAAGGCCGTGGAATCCAGTGGTGAGGTAGAAGGCCGAGCCATAGGGGCTCGAAGAAAGAGTCAGGCCCTCGTGGACCAGCGCTGTGTATTCGGTGACCTGGCCGCCGATAAAGAACGCACCCATGAGGAAGGTGATGATGAACCAGCGACGCATGAGCTTCACGTTGCCGCGCTCAGCGGCAAAGACTCCAAGCTGGCACGTGACCGAAGAAAGCACCAAAACGGTGGTGTTGACGCTCGCGAAGGGGATATTCAGCAGGGCGGATTCTTCGGCCCAAATACCCGGATTCACGGAGCGGAGGGTGAAGTACATCGCGAACAAAGCCGCGAAGAACATCAACTCGCTAGAAAGCCAGACGATAGTGCCCACCGCGACCGTATTGGGACGATTTGCCGGTGCGTGAGCCAGTGCGCTGGACGCTGGGGTAGAGGTTGCTGCCACGAGAGTGAGTCTGGCAGAAGACTGGCCCGCCATGTGACACGACCCCCCGGATGTCATGTAGGTAACATTCATCTCTGTGAGCACCTCCGCGACCACCTCGAAGCCCCTGTCCGTCTTGGTCTACAGCCACGACCGCAATGCCCGCGAACGGGTTTTGACAGGACTCGGGCGCCGTCCGTCGCCGGAACTGCCGTCCGTCACCTACATCGAGTGCGCCACGCCCGCAGCCGCTATCTCCGCCATGGATGCCGGCGGTATCGACCTGGCGATCTTCGATGGCGAGGCGGCACCGATCGGTGGCATGGGGCTCTGTCGACAGGTTAAGGACGAAATCTTCGAATGCCCTCCGGTGCTCGTTCTCATTGGGCGTCCGCAGGACGCTTGGCTAGCCACGTGGTCCAGGGCCGACGGCGTCGTTCCACACCCAATCGATGCGGTTGTTCTCGCCGATTGCGTCGCAGCATTGCTGCGTCGTCGAGTAGTTGCGACCCCGTAACTTCATGGAGCGCCTGCCCGGTGGGTTCCCCGACGTACTTGCCGCGCTACTCGATCGTCGCGATTTGCCCCCAATTTGGGCATCGTGGGCCATGGAGCAGATCATGTTGGGAGAAGCGACACCAGCGCAGATTGCCGGTTTCGCGGTGGCTCTCCGCGCTAAAGGAGAGACACCTGGTGAAGTCGCGGCGCTAGCGAACTGCATGTTGCGGCACTCCGTCACCTTGGACGTGCCGGGACCACTTCTAGACGTAGTGGGCACCGGAGGCGACCGGGCAGGTACCGTCAATATCTCCACCATGGCGGCGATCGTGTGCGCTGCCGCCGGCGCCCGGATCGTCAAGCACGGTAATCGTGCGGCTTCTTCAAGCACCGGTACAGCTGATGTCCTCGAGGCACTTGGCTTGCCCTTGGACCTCACCCCGGATCAGGTGGCCCAATGTGCGCAATTGGCGGGGATCGCCTTCGCTTTTGCTCCTACCTTCCATCCGGCCCTTCGATTCGCGGGTCCGCCGCGGCGAGAAATCGGCATACCGACCGTTTTTAATATTCTCGGACCACTCGCCAACCCGGCCCGACCGAAGGCCGCGCTGATCGGTTGCGCGGATGCTCGACTTGCCCCCGTCATAGCGGGTGCGGCCTTGGCTGCTGGCCAATGTGCGTTGGTCGTCCGCGGCACAGATGGCCTAGATGAAATCAGTCCAGAGGTGGTGACAGAGGTCTGGGATACCACGAGAGGAGTCCTGGAGAGTGGTGTTCTGGAGCCATCGGAATTCGGGCTTAGCGGAGTGACCGTCGCGGACTTACGCGGCGGACTGGCAGCCGAGAATGCAGACATCCTGCGCCGGGTTCTTGCGGGGGATCGCGAGGATCGGTTGGGTGCCATTGCCGACACCGTATGCCTCAACGCCGCTGCGGCATTAGTAGCGGATTCGGCTGCCCGCGGCGAAGAACAACTCGGCTCGCTACGCGACAGAATCTCTGCGCAATTGCCGCGCGCGCGAGGGGCGTTGACGTCCGGTTCTGCTGCGGGTGTCCTCCATCGCTGGATTGAGACCGCTCGATCCGTCCAACGGACGTAAAGACGCGTATAGCGCTCCACCGCCATGCATGGGTAAGTCAAGGGGTCGACTTGCGTCAACTAGCCGGGTGTGGCCGTCAAATAGCCAGGCGCGGATCACGTTAGTTTCTTCGGTGAGAGCCGCTGTGACCCCCGCAATTGGCGCCGCGACAACCTCTGCGATTGCAGCGAGCGACTCGATGTGCGGCCGCGGATCGAGTCCTGGCGGCACCTGCGCAGCGGCAGCAAGCCGTCCGTAGCGGATGACGTGAACACACCATCCACCCTCGGGTGTAGGTGATGCGGCGATGATCTGCTCCGTCTGCGACATGAGTCGGAGAATCTGTGCGTGCGCGGCTCCTTGAGCGAAAGCTGCAAGCCTTTGCCGCCACAACGCGGCATCTTCGTAGCGCTCGGCTTGCGCGAGGGTTGCCATTCGGGCATTCACCGATGCGGCAGTAGGACGGACATCGGCTGACATCGCCAGTCGCGCCTGATCGACACGATCGGCGTAGTCGGGAGATGGGGAAGCGCAAGGCGCGAGACATCTCCCGATGTCTGCTAACACGCATGTAGCACGCGGCTTTCCTGCCCGCGCGAGACGGGTGGTGCACGTACGAAGTCCCGTTGCCTCAATCAACGCCTCGGCGGCCAGCGTTGCGGAGATTCGGCCGCGGTAGGGGCCGATGTAGGCCGCCCCGAGATCCGTGTCATCGCTCACCTGCCGCACAAGGGAGATGCGCGGGTATGGCTCAACGGTCAGTTTGAGCCAGGCATCGCGCTCGGGATGTCGAGATCTACGGTTGAAGCGAGGCTGCCTTTCGGCGATGGTGCGAATCTCTCGGATGTGAGCCTCAAGTGGTGTTGCACACACGATGGGCACGACACGTTCGGCAAGTGTGATCATCTCAGTCATTCGCGCTCGTTGCTCAGACGCGGTGAAGTAGGTCCGCACTCGCGTGCGTAGGTCTTTCGATGTGCCTACGTACAGAGCCTCGCCATCAGCAGCTTCAAAGATGTAAACGCCAGGTGAGTTCGGCAATTCATCAGCTAAATGTCTCTTGCTGTGGCGCGTGAGTGTGACGCGGCCAGAGAGTGTCTGCAGGTCTTCGAGACTAGAAACTCCAAGTGGGCCCACTCGCTCAATCAACGCATGAAGAACAGTCACGGTGGCTCGTGCGTCGTCTAGAGCGCGGTGCGTCGGTTGAACCGGGGCGTTAAAGTGTCGAGCAAGTGTTGCGAGTTTGCAGTCCCGCACTTCATCGCGGGGGAGAATTTGACGAGCGAGGCGAACCGTGTCGATAACGACAGGATCTGGCCACTCGATGCTGAGCTTCGCGCAGGCGCCCTTGAGGAACCCGATGTCGTACGGGGCGTTATGGGCAACGAGTACGGAACCGTGTGCGAACTCAAGAAAGGTGGAGAGCACCGCTTCTAGACGCGGTGCGTCAGCGACAGCGGCATTGGTGATGCCCGTGAGCGAAGCAATGAAGGGGGGAATCGGAACCCCGGGGTTGACCAGTGTGGCAAATTCGGCCTCCACAACGCCGCCCTTGATCCGGACTGCACCAAACTCGGTGATGCCTGCGTCGGTGGGTGCACCGCCAGTGGTCTCAAGGTCGACCACGACAAAGGTGACCGCTGACAGGGGCTCGCCCAGGTCCTCAAGCGTGAGCTGCGCGGATGTCGGGATCACGAGCCACACGCTATGTCAGGCGTCTGACAATGGTCGCGCAGCCCGCACCTCGGTTCCGTCACTCAAGAATGTCAGCCCCCTGTGTGACGCTGGATAGCGAACCTGACCTGTTGCTTGAGCAGAGGAGTGGACGTGCTTATTGACTGTGGGACTTGTGAGATGCGAAACATCGCCTGCGCTGATTGCGTGGTGTCTGTCCTACTCGGCCCGCCTGGTGCCTTTGAATTGCAGGGTCCCGAGCAGACTGCTCTGGCGGTCCTGGCTGATTCTGGCCTGGTACCGCCGCTACGCCTTATTCGTGGTGGCGACCATCGTGGGCACCAGCGCTCGGCCTGAGGCAGAGCGCACCACTACGTACAGGGCGTAGATCGTCGCGGCCACGAGTGTGAGAACCCGAATTGTTTGTAGTGTGACGGCGAACCAGTCACCATGAAGCATTCCGTCGTACGCCCACGGATAGATCAACTGTGCTGCCACTGCGGTCGGCACGAGAAGCCACATGGACCTCCGAAGTCGGGTCACCGGGTCCATGAGCGCGATGGCTGCGACACCTGCAACCCACACTGCGTATTGAGGTGAGAGAACCCGACTAGTTGCTACAGATACCAAGAGTGCAGTGAGCGCAACATCTCCTGCTGGCAAATCTTCCAGTCTTCCTATGAGTCGAAGTACGGCTAACGCCGCGATAAGCAGCAGCCCGCCCACGCTGATCACGAAGCCAACGGTGTTGGCGCCGGGCATGTCAATTTCCCTGGACCCATACCTAAATACGGTGCTGGCATGCCCACCAAAAACATTCATCACCAGGTAGGGGAGTGCACCCACTGATTCGACCTGTAGCCCGCGATCGCGCTGCCCGCCCAAGAATGACACTGCGCCGCTCGACCAGACCGAGATTGCTCCCATGACGACGAGAGCAGCCGCTACAAATCCGATGCCCCCTCGGATCAGTGAGCGACGGGGCAGGGCTAAAAGCATCAAGCCAGGCCAAAGCTTGAGCAAGGTTCCAATCGAACTAGCTGCTCCACTGAGGTACGGCTTCGACGCCCACACGACAGCGAGAACGGCAAAAACGGTAGGAATTAGGTCAAATCTAGCCAGCATGATCGGTCCGATGAGGACTCCGGAGACAACCCACACCCAGGCCGGCTGCCAGCGTCCCTGTCGCCGGCCGACCAGCAGCAAAATCAGCAAGATGGCCAAGTCTGCGAGTACGAGGAGAACCACCATGCCCACCAGTGGATTAGGTGGGATGAAGTCGGCGATTGCGAAGACAACTCCAGCCCCAGGTGGGTACTGCCACATCTCATCTCCGATGGGGAAACGGCCAGTCGCCAACAATTCGGACCATTCGGCGTACAGCTTGACGTCGTTGAGAATGCTCGGGCCATCTGGATAAGCGACTACACCCGCCAAAGCACCGAGCATGAGCGCCCGAGTCAGGACCCACGTCGCGACCGTCACCAATGGATTGCGAACTAGGAGCACGCCTTCACTCTAAGGTGCGGGGGTCAGCCATCCCTTGACTGACGCAGAAGCCCCAGTGTGAGAGCGGACATGAGCGCCTGAGCGCGGTTGCCCGCACCTAATTTGTCGTAGACCTTAGAAATATGCGTTTTGGTAGTGGACTCACTAATGAAAAGTTGCTTGGAGATGCCCGAGACACTGAAGCCGTCTGCCAACAGCTGGAGCACTTCCTTCTCGCGCGGTGTCAATTGTGGGCCACGCGGTTCTAGCCTTCTTCTCATCGCATCGGCGAGATCCGCGGCGCTGAATGACCGCGGCGATGCTGCAGCATGACGTGCCGCAAGGATGACATCCTCGGCCGGAGCATTCTTGGGCACAAATGCGCTGGCGCCAGCTTCCAAGGCCGCAAAGAGCTGCTCGTCTCCGGCGTACATCGTTAATACAACAAGTCCCATGGTCGGATGTTGCGCACGGATCGCAGTAACGGCGTCGAGACCGCTTCCATCGGGAAGGCGTACATCAATAATCGCGACATCAGGTGTGAGGAGTGAGGCTTCTCTGACCGCGTCTGCCACAGTCCCACCTTCGCCGACGATGTGACAGTCGTCTTCACGTTCGAACGCGCGTCGGAGCCCCTCGCGGATCAGATGATGATCATCGATCAGCAAAACCGATATTGGCATCGAACCTCCCTGCGCGAATGGAGCATGCTGGCATGTCTAAGGCAATTGCGCTTGTGCTTTTGGTGAGGTTCCCAAGGTTGTTTCCACGATGGTTCCGCCCGACTCGCGCGGGCGGACCGTCAGCGAGGCGCCGATGCGTGTCGACCGCTCGCGCATGACGTCGAGACCGAAGTGGTCTGGCCCGGTGCGTCCCACGAGGCCGCGGCCGTCATCGGCGACGCGCAGGTATGCATCGGGCGGTGCAACCCGCAGGGTCACCCAGAGGGTGCGTGCTTCCGCGTGTTTGCGGGTGTTAGTGATGGCCTCTTGTGCGATACGCAAAAGTTCGACTTCGACACTGCGAGACAAGCGAGCTGGGGACTCCTCGAGAACCAAGTGAACAGTGAGTCCTGCAGCAGAGCCGACGGATCGGGCGTAGTCCGCCAGCGCCTCGCCGAGTCGCATTCCAGTGCCCATCTCACTACGCAAATCGAAGATCGAGAGTCGTAGTTCGGTGGTGATCCGCGTAAGTTCTTCTCGGATCCTGTTCAGGTCTTCGGACACTACCGCGTCGGTGGCGCTAGCCCGAGCTGCGTCTACAAGGAACCCAAGTGCCGCTACCTCTTGGGCAACGCCGTCGTGGATCTCCCGCGAGAGCCGGCGACGCTCCTCGGCGGTCGCCAAAGCTTGCACCTCAGCGAATAGTCGGGCCGTGTCGATACGTAGTGCTGTGTCATCGGCGATGTCCTGCGCTCGTGAGAGTTGCGCGGGCGACCAAAGGTCGCCATCACCTTCACAGGCAATGACTCCAATACGTCGTCCGCCGAGATTCATGGGGATCACTGCCGCTACCCCCTTGCCGGGTTGGCTAAAGGAGCCGCCACGCGCAACGGAGGTGCTGGTATCCCATGCTTGTCCCCAGATTCCTCGATCGATTGAGCCCGGCCAGGCATCAGGCAGATTCGCAGTCGTAGCGATAGGCAAAAGCGCATCACCGTCAGTGCGCACGTACACCGCGGCTGCGGAAAGGTCGATCACCTCAGAAAGCTGCTCGAGTGCGGTGTCGGCCAGACTCACTGTGTCGAGACCATTCGGCAGCTGCCTGGCCACATCGCGCAGTGAAGTCAAGAGACGGTTCGCAGTTGCATAGTCAGTGTTGCCAGATGCCGTTCTACTGCGAATGTACCTAATCGCTAGGCCCGCGAGGGCGACAGAGATCACGACAGCAAGCCAGATTTCTAGGTAGATCACCGAGCCGGGAACCGCGCTGTTGAGTTTGAGGACGACAACAATCACCAGCGTTACGGTGCTGATGCCTAGCGAAGTCAGCAATCCGAGAACACGCAGGTTGAGGGCGCCGGCGATTGCAGGGGCTAGGAGATAGGTGAGGTACACCTCGGGAGGTCCGGCGGCCAATCCCACGACAAGCGCAGCAGCAACCGCTTCGCCCAAGATCACGGAGTAGCGAAGCCACACGGGTTGTGCAGTAACGGAGGCGATAACGGCCACACCTAAGAGAATGAGCAATCCGTCTCGCGCGACATCAAGATGATGGGAGCCAATCGCGATGACGAGACAGATGAAAAGCGCAACCGTGCGCCCAAGCACTTCCCAGGTGCGACGAGAGAACTTTGCCGGGCTCACGCGCCAATCATGCCTTGTCAGGAGTAGAGGGCATCCACATCAGCAGCAAATTCGGCCATGACGACATTGCGCTTCAGCTTCAAAGAAGGCGTCATTTGGCCACCTTCCTCGGTCCAGTCGACTCCCACAATGGCGAATTTCTTTACCGCCTCTGCGTGTGAGACGGCCTTGTTGGCCTCGTCGATGGCACCCTGGATAACAGCACGGAGGTCAGAGTCGTTTTTGAGCGAATCCACTGTTGAACCAGCCGGCTTGCCGGCCGCCTTCACCCAAGCGGGAAAAGCATCCGGGTCGATGGTCACGAGTGCTGCGATATATGGCTTAGCGTCCCCCACCACGATGCATTGACTGACCAGCCAGTTGCCACGGATGCGATCCTCGAGCACGGCAGGTGCGACATTCTTGCCCGCCGCCGTGACGAGTAGTTCTTTCTTACGTCCGGTGATACGGACATATCCGTCGTCGTCGATCTCGCCAATGTCGCCGGAGTGGAACCAGCCGTCGCTATCGATGGCCTCAGCGGTCGCTGTGGGGTTGTTCCAGTAGCCGGTAAGCAGGTGCGGCCCAAAAAGCATGAGTTCGCCATCGGCGGCAACTCGGACTGCAGCTCCCGGGATTGGTTGTCCCACGGTTCCCACGCGAATACTGCGTGGGCGATTTGCCGTATGCGCTGCGCTGGTCTCGGTGAGTCCGTATCCCTCGAGGATTGTCATCCCAATGCCACGGAAGAAGTGACCCAGTCGCTCCCCAAGCGGCGCGCCACCGGACACGGCCCACTCGACCCGGCCGCCCATCGCTGCCCGCAATTTGGAATAGACCAACTTGTCGAACAGGGCGTGCTTAATCTTCAGCCCGATGCCGGGGCCCGTTCCGTCGAGTGACTTGCTGTAGGCAATTGAGACGGCCGCTGCACGATCAAAGATTTTGCCCTTGCCGTCTGCCGTCGCCTTTTGTTGCGCCGAGTTGAAGACCTTCTCGAAGACGCGAGGCACGGCCAGGATAAAGGTGGGTTGGAAACCTTGCAGGTCCGTTAGGAGAGTCTTCACGTCGGAAGAGTGGCCCAGACGCACCCCGGCCCGAATGCATCCAAGTTGAATTAGGCGCCCGAAGACATGTGCGATCGGCAAGAACAGCAAGGTGGAGGCGCCGGGGGAGAGGAACACCTCTGGCATCACCTGAACCACGTTGTCGACCTCGAACATGAAGGCCCGGTGAGTGAGCATGCAGCCCTTGGGTCGGCCGGTTGTGCCTGATGTGTAGATGATCGTGGCCAGTGTTTCGGGGTTAACGCTCGCCCGTGCCTGCTCCAGTTGCTCATCGCTGATGTTCGTTCCGAGTGACTTGACCTGCGCGATGCCGTCGGCGTCGAATACCCAACAGCGGGTCACGCCCGGCACGTGGCTCGACACCTGATCGAAGACAGACTTGTTCTTATCGCTCTCCGCAAAGAGGGCCACGGCGTCGGAATCTGAGAGTATCCACTCGACCTGCTCGGCCGACGAGGTCTCGTAAATCGGGACGCTCACGCAACCTGCATACCAAATTGCGAAATCGACTAGCGTCCATTCGTATCGCGTTCGAGACATGACCCCCACGCGCTGTCCGGTCTGGACGCCCGCGCCAATCAGGCCCTTGGCCACCGCGCGTACTTCGTCAAGGAACTGTTGTGAGCTGACGCCGACCCAGGCGCCACCGCGATGAATGGACAAAGAAACCCCATGCGGATTCTTGGCCGCTGCCTCGATCGCGTGGTCGGCTAGACCTCCAGAGGTGCAAGCAGGAACGAGGGCAGGAACGCGAAACTCTGTCTTCATGGGGCAACTCCGTCGTAGAGGTTGGCTTGCTGTGAGCACGGTACGCGAACTTTGCGGCTCAGGCGCGAAGAAGCGTCCCGAAATTCGAGGGGAGCGATAGCCTGCCCTCATGGCCGAACAAACTGAGTCCAGTATCGTTATTGACGCTTCGCCCGTGACGGTCATGGGGGTTATTGCTGATCTTGGCGCCTACCCCGCTTGGAGCGACGGCATCACTTCTGTGGAGATCTTGTCGACTGATCCCGATGGTCGTCCGATTCAAGCGCGCTTCCATCTGGCGAGTGGCCCGATCAAGGACACCTACGAACTGGATTACACCTGGCAGGGAGATGCCTCTGTACGGTGGATTCTGACCAAAGGCGACATGCTCACCATGATGGAC
>WLOK01000067.1 GCA_009699315.1 Actinomycetota bacterium | reverse complement strand
TCATCGAGCGAGTGCGTGCAGCGATGCCGGACGCATCGATCACCACCGACATCATTGTCGGCTTCCCGGGCGAGACCGAGGCTGATCTCGAAGAAACGCTCGACGTCATTCGCGAGGCGCGCTTTAGCAATGCCTTTACGTTTCAGTACTCCCAGCGCCCCGGCACTCCTGCCGCCACCATGCCCGATCAAGTGCCGGCCGAAGTCGTGGGCGATCGGTACAAGCGTCTACTCGCGGTGGCGGAAGAGGTTGCCTGGGCGGAGAGTCGTCTTCAGGTGGGCCGCACGGTCGAAGTTCTCATTGCCGAAGGCGAGGGCCGCAAGGACGAGCACACCCGCCGTCTTTCAGGTCGAGCTGCGGACAACCGACTCGTGCACGTGGCAGCGGTGGACGTGCGCCCCGGTGACATGGTGACGGCGCGCGTGACATATGCCGCGCCTCATCATCTCGTGGCCGACGAGGTGGTCGGCGCGATGCGAACCCGTGCGGGAGATGCGTGGGAGGCCCGTCAGGCAAACCCCTCGACCTCCGGTGTGCTGCTCGGAATGCCCGTCGTTGGTGTTCGCTCTTGATCGTCGCTGTCGTGGGCCCCACGGCCTCGGGCAAGTCGGCACTCGCGATCGAACTCGCTGAGCGGCTCAACGGCGAGGTGATAAACGCCGACGCAATGCAGATCTATCGTGACATGGACATTGGCACCGGCAAGCCCACTCTCGCCCAGCGTACGACAGTCCCACATCACGTGTTCGACGTCTGGCCGGTGGGACACCCCGTGAGCGTCGCTGAATACCAGCACGTTGCCCGAGCGGCGCTCGATGATGTTCTCAGTCGTGGCCGCACTTCCATCGTGGTCGGGGGGTCTTGGCTTTACGTCCGAGCATTGCTGGACGAACTGAACTTCCCAGGCACTGACGCGGAGGTTCGAGCTCGTTGGGAGCAGCGACTCCATAGCGAAGGCGCTGCAGTCCTGCACGCGGAACTCGCACAGCGTGACCCTGCTGCGGCGATAGCGATCATGCCGTCGAATGGGCGTCGCATTGTTCGCGCACTCGAAGTCATCGAGATCACCGGGCAGCCATTTACTGCGAATCTGCCGCGGGAGTCCACCCGCTATCCGGCGACATATGTCGGGCTCGATATCCCGCGCGATGTGCTCGACGAACGCATCGCCGATCGAGTCGCTGCGATGTGGGCTTCTGGATGGGTAGCCGAGGTCAAAGATCTCCCAGAGCTCGCAGCATCTCCAACCGCCGTCATGGCGTTGGGCTATCCGCAAGTTCTCGCATTTCTTGCCGGTGAGATCGATGAGCAAACGGCTCGCGACGAGACTGTGCGCCTCACGCGCAAATTTGCCCGTCGACAGGATCGCTTCTTCCGTCGCGACGAGCGAGTGCAGTGGCTCGCGTACGACGCACCCGATCTACTCGATCAGGCTATGTCGATCTGCACGTAATACTCAGTGCCGAGAAGTGCCGTAAATACCGGCCTTGGCAGTCTCCGGAGTACTCCAAGAGTGCGTGTTGAGCCATCGGCCGTTGCCTGAGAGGCGTGTGCCGTGAGACTCGCGCGCTTCTGTGCGAGGTAGGGGCGCACGTCGACGCGATGAGTGATCTGCGCACGCGGAGTCCAAGCCCGCGCAAACTCATCAGCCACTGAAGCCGGAGCAATGCGAGTGCGGGCGGCCCACCGGCCGATCGCGGCTATTGGTTCGCGAGGCAGTGTTGCTTCGTATAGCCGCGGCCTTCGTTGAGCGAAATCAACGGCTAGACGTACGGCGCGATGAACAGCGAGGTGATCGGGATGCCCGTAGCCCCCGCTGGGGTCGTAGCCGGTCACCACATCGGCATTCTCGTCATCGAGGACCTTGGCGATGTCACGAGCAACCAAGGATGCTTCCACGTGCGCAAGACCGTCGTGCTCCGCGTTCAAGCCGGAGTCGCCATAGCCGAGAGACACCACCCGGGCGACCCCCAATGTGGCAGCGGATATGTCGAGTTCGCTGAGGCGTCGAGCACCGAGGTTTGCCGTGAGAGCGGCGTCCGTAAGCCCCGCTTCGCCATTGGTGGCGACTATGAGGACCACTCGGTTGCCCTCCGCCGTCGCGCGCGCCATCGTGCCTGAGGTGAGGAGGGCCTCGTCATCGGGGTGGGCGTGGCAGAACACCAGGGTGCGGGACATGGGTACATCGTGCCGTACGGTCAAGAGGTGCGGATCGTCCACATCAGTGATTGCTACCTGCCCCGCTTAGGCGGGATTGAGGTGCAATTGCGCTCCCTCGCCCTGCAGCAGCGGGCGGCTGGCCATGATGTGACCATCCTGACGGCGACCCCTGGGCATGCCGGAGTGCACTCCGGGCTAGACGAGGTTGATGGCATTGCCGTTTATCGCATCGCAGCTTCGATCCCCGGTGAGATTCCGGTTCACCCACGTGGTGGACGTGTGATCACCGACACCTTGCATCGCCTGAGGCATACGGGCGCGATAGATGCGGTGCATGTGCATTCCGGCGTGGTGTCGCCGTTCGCTTGGCAGGGGATCCGAGCCGCCACTCGTTTGAGTTTGCCGACACTCGTGACGGTGCATTGCGTGTGGGGTCCCGGCGCACAGCCCGCCTACCGATTGGCTAACGGCATAACGCGCTGGTCGAAATGGGGCGCGCAACTCGCGACAGTCAGCGAGATGGCCGCAGAGCGGATCAGGCCGGTCGTGCGTCCGGATGATGTGCTCGTGCTTCCCAATGGCATTGACCCTGCGCTGTGGCAGATCGACACTTCGTCGCCAGAGCCCGGCAAGTTGCGCGTTGTCGCGGTCATGCGACTCGCGCCCCGCAAACGGTCATTACCGCTCGTGAAGGTGCTCGCTGCGGCGAGTCGACAACTGGCACCTGACGTACACCTCTCGGCAGTCGTCATCGGCGACGGCCCGCAACTCTCTAGCGCACGCAAGGCAGCTGCCGGAATCGATGTGGACTTCGTTGGGCGCCTTGATCGCGACGGCATCAAATCAGTGTTCGCTCGCAGCGACGTATTCCTCCAGTCTTCGGTGCGCGAATCATTTGGTCTGGCTGCCTTGGAGGCCAGGACGGCTGGGCTTGCGGTCGTCGCTCGGTCGCAGACGGGGATCCGCGAGTTCGTCGATAGCGGAATTGACGGGGTCCTCGCGCCTGATGATGCAGGGTTGGCGCGAGCCCTAGTGGGTTTGGGGCGAGACCAAGGTCAACTCGCCTCCATTTCGGCACATAACCGATCAACGCCACCCGCCCAGAATTGGCCCGACGTGCTGCAACTGACCGACAGCGCCTACGCGCGCGCTTCAGCACTCATGACTTCACGCGCGTAGGCTGTGTCTGTGGGCATCGCATTCGCCAAGGGGCATGGGACCGGCAACGATTTTGTTGTCGTGGCTGATCTTGCTGACGAGTGTGACTTCACCGCTGAGCAGGTTCGTGCCATCTGCGACCGGGAGATCGGGATCGGCGCTGATGGATTGCTTCGAGTGCTCCATCGCGACGGCCGCTACTTCATGGACTATCGCAATGCCGATGGTTCGTTCGCCGAGATGTGCGGCAACGGAGCCCGCGTCTTCGTGCGTTATCTCATCGAGGAAGGGCTCGCAGCGTCTGGCGACTTGGTTATCGGTACTCGCGGGGGCGATCGCGAGGTCAGCACTCAAGCTTCCGGTGATATTTCGGTCGTCATGGGTGTGCCGACGACTCCGCATCTTCGCGCTGCCCCGGTGGTCACGGTGGGGGATCGCAGTTGGAACGCAGTAGGCGTGCACATCCCCAATCCGCACGCGGTGGTGTTTGTCGATTCGCTAGACGACGCCGGAGATTTGCGCGTCGAACCCGAGGTGTCGCCAGATGCTGTCTTCCCCGACGGTGTCAACGTGGAGTTTGTGGTCCCCGTGGCCGAGGCTCATGTGGCCATGCGTGTCTTTGAGCGCGGGGTCGGAGAGACACTCTCGTGTGGGACCGGAGCTTGCGCGGTTGCCTGGGTAGCGCGCAGGCAAGAAGGAGCCTCGCCGGCGCAGACGTGGATCGTCGATGTGCCTGGTGGTCGCCTCGAGGTTACCGAGCGAACTGATGGTCAGGTCGTTCTGACTGGCCCAGCAGTGATTGACTTCCGCGGCGAGATTGACCTGACGACCCTATGACGGATTCATTCGACGAGGAGTCCTTCGATCTGCAAGACCGACAGGCGCTGAGGCGTGTTCCGGGGCTGTCCACCGAACTCGAAGACATCAGCGAGGTCGAGTACCGTCAAGTACGACTCGAACGCGTGGTGCTTGCAGGAGTATGGACCGAGGGCACGCTTGAGGATGCTGAGCGCAGCATGCAAGAGCTTGCCCGGCTTGCAGAGACTGCTGGCTCGGTCGTACTGGAGGGCCTAATTCAGCGGCGAGACAAGCCTGATCCAGCGACTTACTTGGGCTCGGGCAAAGCACGAGAGTTGCGTGACGCAGTACTGTCGACCGGCGCAGATACGGTCATCTGCGATGGTGAATTGACCCCGGGGCAGTTGCGCCAGCTTGAGGACGTTGTCAAGGTCAAAGTTGTTGATCGCACGTGGCTCATCCTGGACATATTTGCGCAGCACGCTAGTAGCCGTGAAGGTAAGGCTCAAGTGTCGTTGGCCCAAATGCAGTACCTCCTGCCGCGACTTCGCGGTTGGGGTGAGTCCTTGTCTCGGCAAGCCGGCGGCAGGGCTGGTGGCGCCACAGGTGGCGTCGGAACCCGTGGTCCTGGCGAGACCAAGATTGAGACCGATCGTCGACGCATTCGCGCTCAGATGACCAAGCTGCGTCGTGAACTCAAGGAGATGGAAAAGGCCAGCACCACACAGCGCCAAAGCCGTCGACGGTCAGGAACTCCTGCAGTGGCGATCGCGGGTTACACCAACGCAGGAAAATCCAGTCTGCTTAATCGGCTGACGGGTGCGGGGGTGCTGGTGGAAGACTCGCTCTTCGCGACACTTGATCCCACCGTTCGCCGCTGCACAACTCCAGCCGGTCGTGAGTTCACCCTCGCCGACACGGTCGGCTTTGTTCGGCACCTGCCGCATGCGCTCGTGGAGGCATTCCGTTCGACGCTTGAAGAGGTGACTTCTGCCGACTTGATTCTCCACGTGGTTGATGGTTCTGACTCTGCGCCGGAGGTGCAGATCGCCGCGGTTCGAGAGGTACTCAATGAGATCGGTGCAGGGGGAGTCCGCGAACTCATCGTGATTAACAAGGCTGATGTGGCCGATCCCGAACTCTTGAGCCGCTTACTGCGGTGGGAATCGGATTCGGTGGTGATCTCGGCTCGCACCGGGGAGGGCCTAGCCGGGCTGCTCGAGGTCGTCGAGAGATATTTGCCACAGGGCCTCGTGGACGTAGACCTAGTGATCCCGTACTCGCGAGGCGATCTCATTTCGCGCGCCCACCGCGAAGGTGAGGGCGTTCACGAGGAGCACATAGAGGCCGGCACCCGGCTGACGGCCAAGGTTCCCGAAGAACTCTCTGCCCTCCTATCCGCAGCTGCCGGTACCCGGCCTGCTTAGATAGTGGCTGGATAAGGAGGGCACATGTCTGCTCACGATGATCACGGTAAGACTCCAGCGGCTTGGACGGTTCTGGTTATCGTCACAGCTGCGTTCATCATCGGCACCGTTGGCCTATTTATCGGCAGCTGGGTGACGTTCTGGATTTCCGTGGGGGTTCTTCTTCTGGGCGCGATTATCGGCAAGGTCATGCAGGCGATGGGCCTTGGCAAAGCGAAAGCGCCTACCGCGTCCTGACGGAGGATGCATTGACGACGCAAGCGCAAGAGCTGGTGCTTGTCGTCGAAGACGAGACGAGCATCTCCGATCTGCTGCACCTATATCTGAGCAAAGCCGGTTTCCGTGTTCACCGAGAAGCTGACGGCTATTTGGGGTTAATCGCGGCGCGATCCCTTGGTCCGGCGGCAATCGTTCTCGACGTGGGCCTGCCCGGAATGGACGGCACTGAGGTCTGCCGAAGCCTCCGTGAAGAAGGCAACTGGGTGCCGATTTTGTTCTGTACGGCACGCGATGAGGAAATTGATCGAGTTCGTGGTCTCGAACTTGGCGGAGACGACTACATCACTAAACCGTTCAGTCCCCGCGAACTCGTGGCGCGTGTGCGGTCGGCCGTTCGTCGTGCAAGTGGACCCGCAGAGCGATTTTCCGTGGGATCTGTGACCCTAGACCGGGTCGCGCATCGCGTCACACTTGAAGGCCAGGAGGTTTCGTTGACCTCGACGGAGTTTGACCTGCTGGCCTACCTCATGGCGCGGCCAGGTCGCGTAGTGACTCGTGAAGAACTGCTCGACAAAGTGTGGGGCTATCCTCCCGACGTCGGCACTCGAACCGCCGATGTTCACGTGGCCCAATTGCGACACAAACTTGGACCGCAGAATCCGATTCGGACTGTGCGTGGCGTGGGCTATTGCGTCGAAGGCGCAGCCACGTGAAAAACACTTCCATTGTTGCCAGGGTCGTCCTGGTCAGCGCCATTGTCGCGGCTGTCGCGGTCGTGGTTGCCGGACTCGTGGCTCTGCCGCTCGTACGTGCAAGTGCTGAGTCGACGGCTCGAGCTGAACTCGCGGGCCTCAGCAATCTTGTGGCAGTCGCCGTAATCAATCAGGGCGGGCAGGCAATCGTCCCGCCGGGCCTCTACGAGCAGCTCCAGGACCGAAATATCGACGCATACGTCGTCACCGGTGCAACCAGTGTTCCGCCAGATGGAGTGACGGTTTCCGAAGTCGCTGAGGTGACATCTGGACAATCGGTGTCATCAGTAGGCCAAGGGAGCAGTGGAAATGTCTACGTGGAGGGACGTCCGATCGGTGTCGGGCGGGGAGTCCTCCTTGTGCAACCAACGTCGATCTCAGGCGGACCGGTGGCCGCATTGCTCTTGCGCATTTCACTTGCTTTGCTCGCAGGCTTAATCATCGCAGTAGTCGTTGGTGTTGTTGCTGCTCGACGTATCACTCGGCCACTCAGGCGAGTGGCCGAAGCTGCCGAGCGACTAGGTGCGGGCGATCGTGATGTGAGTCTGCCGGTGGACGGTCCGGCTGAAGTTGTGGGAATAGCCGAGGCCATCAACGTGCTGGCCCGCGAACTTTCGGCTTCGGAGTCGCGGCAACGTGAATTCTTGTTGTCTGTTTCGCACGAGCTGCGCACTCCGCTGACGGCTATCCGCGGCTACGCAGAGGCGCTTGCAGACGGCGTTGCCACAGATGCGGCCAGGACCGGCGTAGTCATTGGTGAAGAATCCGCTCGTCTCGATCGACTCGTCACAGATCTGCTCGACCTCGCAAGACTTCGAGCGGACACGTTTCGCGTTACGAGCGCTCCTGTTGATCTGGTCCATCTCATTCAAGAAGCAGGTCACGTGTGGGCGGATCGTGGCGCGCGGGTCGGTGTCATCGTGCACGTTGAGGTTGGTGTGCGAGCGTTGCCGGTGGTCACCGACGGCGTGCGAATTCGGCAGATCGTGGATAACTTGGCCGAAAATTCGATGCGCGTTACCCCGGCAGGAAAGTCGATGGTGCTCGCCATTCGAGCCGAGCCTGGGTGGGTGGTCGTGGAGGTTCGCGATGCCGGACCGGGCCTGACAGCGCAAGACTGCGTGGATGCTTTCGAACCCGGGGTATTGCACGAGCGCTATCGGGGGATCCGGGCTGGGGGCAGTGGACTCGGTCTGGCCCTCGTCGCGCGCTTGGCTGAACTTTTGGGTGGCCAAGCTTCGGCAGGGATCGCGCCGGAAGGGGGCGCTCGCTTCACAGTCCGGCTTCCGATGAGTTCCTCGGCGTAGGCTGGCGTACGTGAACCCAAGTCGCTGGAGGCGTGTGTGGCCGCCACTGGCGCTTGGGGCTGGGGCAATGGCGGCGGGGGTTTACATCGCGCTTGTCGATCCCAATCAACCTGGACATTATTTGCTGTGTCCCACTCAAGCACTATTGGGAATCGACTGTCCCGGTTGCGGGGGGCTCCGGGCAACCCACGACCTGCTGCACGGCAATGTCGCCGGTGCCATGGATCACAACCTGCTGTGGGTGATCGCCGCACCGATTCTGGTGGTGATGTGGGTACGTTGGCTCTCGCGACGATGGACCGGAGCCGCTCCGAAACCTTCCCCGCGCTGGCAGAAGCTACAGACTCCGATTCTTGCGTCCTTGATCACCTTGGTCATCGTGTTCGGTGTCGTGCGCAACCTTGTGCCGTACCTCGGGTCGAACATTGGCTGATCTGCCGTTACGCTGAAGGCTCGCTAAGTGGATGGGATTGCTGTGACGACGGTGCTTGACGGGATCATCGAGGGTGTGCGCGAGGATCTCGCGGCACGCATGGCGGTCACGCCCCTCGAGGAACTCAAGGCCCGTATTGACGTACTCGCGCCAGCACTCGACGCGGAGGCAGTTTTGCGAAGCGACGGCGTGTCTGTGATCGCCGAGGTCAAGCGCGCTAGCCCGAGCAAGGGCCATCTCGCCGACATTGCAGACCCTGCGACGTTGGCTGTGGCGTACGAAGCGGGTGGCGCCCACTGCATTTCTGTACTCACCGAACGGCGTCGTTTTGCCGGCAGTCTCGAAGACCTTGCCGCGGTGAGACAAGCGGTTGCTGTCCCGGTCCTTCGAAAAGACTTCATCGTGGATTCCTACCAACTCTGGGAAGCGCGCGCATATGGTGCTGATCTCGCACTGTTGATCGTCGCTGGACTTGACCAGGAGACGTTGGTGAACCTCATCGCATGCACTCGTTCGCTCGGCATGACGCCACTTGTTGAGGTGCATGATGCCGATGAGGTAGTCCGCGCGGTGGATGCCGGAGCGATCGTGATTGGCGTCAACGCCCGAAACTTGAAGACTCTTGAAGTCGATCGCTCTACGTTCGAGCGCATCTCGCCGAACATCCCTGCCGGATGCGTCACCATTGCAGAGTCCGGAATCCGCGACGCGCATGATGTGATCACCTATGCCGAACTCGGTGCCCATGCAGTTTTGGTAGGCGAGAGCGTTGTGAAAGACGGCGACCCGCAGCAGGGTGTTCGCGATCTTGTGACTGCCGGGGCTAACACCATTGCGAGGTCTGCCCGTGGCTGACGACAAGCACTTCGGAGATTACGGCGGCCGATTTGTGCCAGAGGCCCTGATGGCGGCCCTCGACGAACTTGATGCAGCATTCCAAGCGGCTCTTATTGACCCGGAATTCACCAAGGAATTGGAGCGTCTGCAGCGCACCGTTACTGGTAGACCCAGTCCGCTGACAGACGCGCGACGGTTCTCTGAGTTGTGCGGCGGTGCCCGCGTGTTGCTCAAGCGCGAAGATCTCAATCACACCGGATCTCACAAGATCAACAATGTTCTTGGTCAGGCGCTGCTGACCCTTCGAATGGGCAAGAAGCGCGTGATTGCCGAGACGGGCGCCGGCCAGCACGGCGTCGCGACGGCGACGGCAGCAGCGATGATGGGCCTCGACTGCACGATTTACATGGGCGAGGAAGACACCCGACGACAGGCCCTCAATGTTGTGCGTATGCGACTCCTTGGGGCCGAAGTCATTCCAGTGACTGCGGGGAGCAAGACGCTCAAGGATGCCATCAATGAGGCCATGCGCGATTGGGTTTCGACTGTTGACCGCACTCATTATCTGCTCGGCACTGTGACTGGTCCCGCGCCCTTCCCGCGCATAGTGCGGCAATTCCAGTCTGTGATTGGCATTGAGGCCAGAGCGCAGGTTCTGGAGTTGACCGGTCGGCTGCCTGACGTGGCTATCGCCTGTGTGGGCGGCGGGTCAAATGCAATCGGACTGTTCTCCGGTTTCCTCGAAGATGAAAGTGTGCGGCTCGTCGGATGCGAAGCGGGCGGCGAGGGCGTCGAAACCGGTCGTCATGCAGCGCGCTTCAGCGGTGGTGCACCCGGTGTCCTACATGGCGCTCGTACGTACGTGATGCAGGACGAATGGGGTCAGACGGTCCCTTCGCACTCGATCAGTGCGGGCTTGGACTACCCCGGAGTAGGTCCCGAGCATGCTTTCCTACACGACTCGGGCCGTGCCACGTACATCCCCATCAATGACGATGAAGCGATGGCTGCTTTCGAGATTTTATGTCGCACTGAAGGAATCATTCCTGCCATCGAGACGGCCCATGCCATCGCCGGCGCAATGCGTGTCGGGCGCGAACTTGGACCCGAGGGAATCATTGTCATCAACCTTTCGGGTCGTGGCGACAAGGACGTAGCCACAGCTGCTCGCTGG
>WLOK01000066.1 GCA_009699315.1 Actinomycetota bacterium | reverse complement strand
TCCTGCTTCTTCTCGTGAATTCATAAGGGCGCAAGACATCCGATGGATTTTGCCGTCGGGCGCCGTGGCCGTCCGGTCACGCTACCCCCTCTTGAGCGGAACTGCTAGGGGTTTATCGCCAAAGAGCCCTACTTCTCGAAATCGGTTGACGGCGGGGCTTGGGCGGGCCACTCTGTTCCACACATCCGATGTCTTCGCGCCCCTCGTGGGGCTTCACAGGAGGTTCCACATGGGTCTCATGACCGGCAAGACCGTAGTTGTCACCGGAGCCAGCACCGGCCTCGGCAAAGCCTCCATGGCCACCCTGGCCCGCGAGGGCGCCAATATCGTCGCCTCGGCTCGCACCAAGGACAAGCTCGAGGCTGCCGTGGCTGAGATCACTGCTGCGGGCGGATCGGCTATTGCTGTCGCCGCTGATATGAGTGACGACGCCCAGGTCGGCAGGGTCATTGACGCTGCGGTGGCAGAGTTCGGCCGTGTGGATGCCCTCGTGAACAACGCAGGCGTGGGCTACGGCTACCGCGCTGTGCGTCCCAACAGCATGCTCCCCATCGTGGAGTCCCCCCTCGATGAGTGGGAGCACGTGATGGGAATCAACCTCAACTCGGTGGTGTTCGCCTCTCGTCGCGCACTCCCAATCATGATCGAACAAGGCAGTGGCTCCATCGTCAACGTGGCCAGCATCTTAGGAATGGTCGGACACCACGATGCCCATGCGTACACCACCGCCAAGGGCGCCATCATCAACCTGACCAGATCGATGGCCAAGACATACGGTCCGCTGAATATCCGTAGCAACGTGCTGGCACCCGGCTTCATCGACACCCCGATGATCGCCGAGTACACGGAATACCTCAACGCCGAAGAAACCCGCAATAGCTGGGGCTGCCCGATGGGTCGTACCGGCACTCCGGATGAGATCGCTAACGCGGTGCTCTACCTGACTTCAGACCTGTCGTCTTACACCAACGGCCTGGTCATGGCCGTCGACGGAGGCTTTACCGCCTGCTGATACAAACTGTGCTCTACAGGGAGGTTCACAGTGACTGTTGTCGTAGCAGGCGGTAACCGAGGCATTGGCTTTGAGATGGCTCGTGGTCTCACCCAGCCCGGTGAGACCGCGATCCTCGGCTACCAGCGCGACGAAGCGTCTGCGCGTGAGGCCGTCGAGACGCTCGCTAAGGACGGCATCACCGCGTTTGCGGTCCAGTCGGATATGAGCACGCCTGAGGGCGTTGCACACTTCATCACCGAAGCCGCTCGACTGGGCGACGGATCCATACGTGTGCTCGTACACAGTCTCGTGCGGGTGCTGCAGGGGCCGATCCTCGATCACGACATCCACGAGATCACGTCGGTTCTCAACGTAAATGCGATGTCTCTTCTGTGGCTCGTGCATGCCGCGCGACCACATCTTGACCGTGGGTCATGCATTTTGTTTCTGTCCAGCCGGGGCAGCACGCGTGTTATCCCTGGCTATGGCGCAGTTGGGCCAGCTAAGGCTTTTGCTGAATCTCTCATCAAGAACTTGGCCGTTGAACTCGGCCCTGATGGGATTCGCATCAACGCCATTTCCCCAGGCACTCAAGACACTCAAGCCCTACGTCAGGTCTATGGCGATAAGACTGACGAAAAGATTGAGGCGTCGCGAAAGGCCACTCCCATGCGCCGACTCGCGACACCCAAGGACTATGTCGCGCTGTCGAGATTCATCGTCTCGCCAGAGGCAGAGATGCTCACCGGGCAGACGTACATGGTCTACGGCGGCACGGACCTCATCTAATCGCTTTAGCCGCGGCGCAGTTCGAGATCCATGGTCTCCGTTGCTACGCGCAAGTACGGCGTGTTTGTGGTCTTGAGGAGAGCGCGCACCTGTTCGACCTCAGGAGATGCCAGCGGGAAATGCTGCTTGACGGGCCCGGCTGCTCGCATTGCCTCGAGGTCGGTCTCGGGCACAAGGAAGCGCAGGATGAGTTCGTCATCATCGTTGGTGCCATAGCGCTTCCGGAGTTCTTCAATGCTGGGAGCTTCGGGCGGATTCGCGACGACTTCTTTCCACCGCGGATTCGACATCATGCGATCCATTGCTTCGGGATCAATCGGAGCCGGTGGCTTGCCGTAGTAACCCGCCGCATACATCAGGTTTTCGGTGGGAACGACGGAGTACCTATCACCAGTGACAATGTTGAGCACTGCCTGAATGCCCACTAATTGGCTGACGGGAGTCGCCATAATCGGGTAGCCGAGTTCGCGACGCACACGTGCCGTCTCAGTAAACACTTCGTCGAGCCGATGTGACATGCCGTACTGCGCAAGTTGCGCCTTCAGCGTGCCGGTCATGCCACCGGGCACCTGATGACTCACGTTGAACAGGTCGTACTCCGCGTGCTGATTAACCAAGTAGCCCATTGCGTTGCCGACCTTCTCCATGTGCTCGGCAACTGGCGGAAAGAGACTGGTGTCCAGCGAATGCGAGAAGCCAAGCGCCTCAATGTTGCGGACCATGACCTCCGTTGACGGAGTAGAGGGGCCATTGGCCATCGGTCGGCTCGCAGTATGCAGCACCGTGACACCGTGCTTGATGGCCTCGCAGTACGCGACTGCAGAGGTGCCCATGAGGTTGTTGGAGTGCATCTCCACCGGCTTGCCACCCGCCGCCGCCACGATGCGTGGCACGAGAGTGCGGATGCGATCCACATCGAGTACGCCAGCCGTGTCGTAGAAGAGGATGGTGTCGACGCCAGGAATTGCAGCCATCTGACGAACCTGATCCTCAAACAACTCATCAGTGTGCACCGGTGACTGGGTGAAAAAGATGGTGCCAGCGATTTCCGAACCGAATTCCTTTGCCACATTGGCCAGGCGATCGATGTTGTGGAAGTTGTAGAGCACGTCATAGATCCAGAACGAGCGGACACCGTGTCGGTTCAACTGTCGCATCCACGCATCCATCAGATCTGGTGGCGTGATGCCCATGCTTACGGCTGCATTGGAACGCATACCGCCTCTGACAGGAGTCTTCTTGATCTGACCTAGGACGAGGTCGAGGCCCTCCCACGGATTTTCGCGACAGAACTTGATCAGCACCTCATGAAAGGACGACGCGGCAAGGTCGATGCGGCTGAAACCCGTGCGATCAAGAATTGGTGCAACCGGCAAGGCATGAGCCGCCTGCATGCGCATGCCCCACAGACTCTGTTGGCCATCACGAAGAGTTTCGTCGAGAAAGTCAATATGCGGCATTGCTACTCCTTAGCTTGCAGTTGCTCGCGCAATTCGCGCTTAAGAACCTTGCCAGCACCATTGCGAGGCAGGCTGTCTACTTGCAGGTACTCTTTGGGGCGCTTGTAACGCGCCATTGATTCAAGGCAGAACGCATCTAGCCGTTCCGCATCAAGACTGCATCCAGGTTCTGTCACGATGATCGCGACAACCCGCTCGCCCCACTCAGGATCCGGGAGTCCGATGACGGCGACTTCGGCCACCGTAGGTTCCTGAAGCAGCAGATCTTCAATTTCGCGTGGATAGATATTGGAGCCACCCGAAATGACCATGTCTTTGCTGCGATCGAGCAATTGAAGATGCCCCCGCTCCCAACGACCAAGGTCTCCAGTGTGCAGCCACCCGCCGCGCAGGCTCTCCGCTGTTTCTTCAGGACGATCGAGATATCCACGCATGACTGTCTCGCCACGCACGCACACCTCACCGACATCACCGTCTGAGACCTCAACATCGTCTTGCATGATTTTAACTTCAATACCCACGCGCGGAACGCCCACCGAACTAAGCAACACATCATCACCAGCTGCAGCGGCTGCAGCCATCTGACGTTGGCCCATCGCTGTGATGGTGCACGGCGTTTCGCCTTGCCCATAGCCGTTCCAGATGCGCGGCCCGAACGTGCCCAAGGCAAGACGCAAATCTTCTGCGTAAACAGGCGCAGCACCGACAAGGAGTGTCCCCATGCGCTCTAGCGGCGCCGCCTGAATCTGTGGTGAAACAGCAAGTCGTCGCATCAACAATGGTGGTGCAAAGAACGAAAGGCGGTCGTGCACGGTTAACAACTGCGCAATTGCTGTGGGGTCTGTAGAGGTGGGAACTACCTGGGCGGCACCGCGCGCTACAAATGGAAGTGCAAAAAGTCCCGATGCGTGACTTTGCAATGCGATATGAAGCAGGCCCGATCGGTCATCCACCCACTCCGTGTCAGCAAGATACGCGACAGCCATCGCAAAGAGATTTGAGTGAGTGAGTTGAGCGCCCTTGGGTTTTCCAGTTGTTCCACTCGTATAGAAAATCCATGCATCGTCACTCGTGGTAGCAGTCGAACACCCGATTGTCTCGGCCTTGCGAGCATCAAGAAGCTCTTTTTGATCGATGACTCTGATCACCGAAGGATTAGGCGCTTCGCTCAGCATGCCTTCAGCGAGATCCGGCGATACGAGACATACCCGAGCTTTGCAATCGTCAAGCAATGCAATAGCTTCACGAGGATGCATCATGCTGTTTAGCGGGACTGCAACTGCACCGGCCCACCAGATGGCATATAACGCCTCTAGATAATCAGGACGATTAGTCATGAAGAGTCCGACGCGATCACCTGGCTGAACTCCGCTATGACTGACTAAGTCACCAGCACGTGCTGCGACTCGGTCGGCAAATTGCGAATAGGAGCAATCGACCACATCGTCCACGATGATGGCCGGGCGCGAGGGCACCGCAAGCGCACTTGCGCGCAGCGTCTGAGCAAGGTTCACGACTTCTTCAAGCCCACGTTCAGATCTAAATACTCGCGCAGCCACTTCTCCGACTCAGATAGGTGCAACGTCGCCGCTGCAGCCGCGAGCACTGGATCACGATCAGCGAGAGCATCGAGAATGTGACCGTGCTCTGACAGAGTCATCGCTTTTACGCCGCTCAGCGACGCACGCCACACCCGAGCACGCAGGCCGCGGGTGAAGATCCCCTCAAGAATCGAGCAAAGACTCGCATTGCCGGTGGCCGCGGCGATCTCACCATGGAACTCCATGTCTCGGTAGATCAGTTCTTCAGCTCCGTGCGCGCCCTTCATCTCCTTCAGGCTGATCCTGAGGACCTCAAGACGCTCTGGCGTGATGCGCTGAGCGGCCAGCGCCGTAGCGGCAGGCTCCAGGAGCCGGCGAACCTCAAACACCTCGACGAGAGTCGAATCGGACATCAGATCGACTACGAAAGACATGCCAGAGAGCAGGAGCTGGGGTTCCAAACTGGTGACGTAGGTGCCATCCCCACGGCGCACGTCTAAGACGTTGGCCTGGCTCAAGGCCCGAACCGCCTCCCGCAGGGAACTTCGGGACACGGACAGGCGGGTGGCGAGTTCCTGCTCTGGGGGGAGCCGATCTCCTGGCTGGATTTGCCCAGAGACGATCAGGTCGCGGATCTTTTCGATGACCGAATCCGTCACGCTCATGTCAGCACCTCCTCGTTTCTGGCTAAAGTCTCTTGTGGCAAGTGCCTCGTGCGGGTAGTCTGCCACAAACATCCGATGTCTCGACGGGTTTTGTCCCCGCTGGCACCGGATGCCCGACCCCCGAACTAGGAGGCTGACCGGTGGCCCTTTCCCCGGAAGACATCCGCGCACTTATCTCGGCATTCCAGTCATCCGATTGGGACGAAATGTCCTTGCAGTACGGGGATACTCGCCTTGATTTGACCCGCAATGGACACCCCCCAGTGGGCCGTCAAAATGCCCCGATGGCCGCCGCTCCTGCTGCGCCTGCTGCCGCTCCGGTGGCTGCCAGCGCGCCCGTGGCCCCTGCCGCGCCCGCCGCGCCCAGTGGTCCGACATCTGTGGCCCACCCCGATGGCCAAAAGGTCACTTCGCCGTCCCTCGGGCTGTTCTGGCGTTCTCCGCAGCCTGGTGCCCCCTCATTCGTGGAGGTGGGCCAACAGGTGGACGCCGAGGACACCGTCTGCATCGTCGAGGTCATGAAACTCATGAACCACGTCAAGGCCGGAGTTTCTGGCAAAGTCGTGGCGATTCTCGTGGACAACGGCGCCATGGTGGAGTTCGGCCAGACCCTGGTCGTTGTCGAACCCGGGGCGTAGGCAATGCCGGCACTTCGGCGCGTGCTCGTCGCCAATCGTGGCGAGATCGCCGTACGCATCATTCGGGCCTGCGCAGACGAGGGCATCGAAAGTGTCGCCATTGTGTCCGACGCAGACCGCGACAGCATGGCTGCAGTGCTCGCCGACCGGGTCGTGTGCATTGGCCCAGGCCCTTCGCCGCAGAGCTATCTCGATATTGACCGGGTGATCGCCGCCGCCAAACTGACCGATTGCGACGGCCTGCACCCGGGCTATGGATTCCTTGCTGAACGAGCAGAGCTCGCCGAAGCATGCGCCGAGAATGGCATCGCGTTTGTGGGACCAAGCGCTGACTCAATCCGCCGTGGCGGCGACAAAGTTGAGGCGCGTGCAGTTGCCCGTCAACTCGATATCCCGACCGGTGCAGGCAGCGACGCTCTTGCAGATGCCGATGAAGCAGCTGAAGTAGCGGCGCGAGTCGGCTTCCCGGTGCTGCTCAAGGCTGCAGCCGGTGGCGGTGGGCGAGGCATGGTGCTCGTCGAGGAGCCGACAAATCTTAAGGAGCGCTTCGCTGCTGCGAGCCACGAAGCCCTTCAGGCATTCGGCGATGGACGCATGTACGTCGAACGCTTCGTGAGCCGAGCCCGTCACGTCGAGGTGCAAGTCCTTGCGGACACACACGGCAACGTGATCCACCTTGGTGAGCGTGACTGCACCGCACAGCGCCGCTACCAAAAGGTCGTCGAAGAGGGCCCCGCAACCGCGGTGGCCCCCGAAGTCCGTGCAGCACTGCACGAGTCTGCTCTGAAGATCGCTCGGCTCTTGAACTATGTCGGCGCAGGCACCATGGAGTTCATCGTCGACGCGGTGACTGGTGACTTCGCCTTCTTGGAAGTCAACACGCGAGTTCAGGTCGAGCATCCCGTAACAGAAGAACTCACTGGTGTCGACATCGTGCGCGAGCAGTTGCGTATTGCCGGTGGCGAACCGCTGTCGGTGACTCAGGCGGATGTGAAACTCACCGGACATGCGATTGAGTGCCGAATCAATGCCGAAGACCCACGTCGCAACTTCCTGCCCTCCCCTGGCCGCGTGACGAGGTGGATCGCGCCGCAGGGCGGCGGAGTTCGCGTCGATAGCCACGTATTCGGTGGCTACCTCATCCCGCCGTATTACGACTCCATGGTCGCCAAGATCATCGTGCATGGCGCAGATCGCACGCAAGCGCTCGCACGCATGAAGCATGCGCTCGAGCATCTCGTCATCGAAGGCATCGACACCAACCGAGAATTCCTCCTCGATCTCATTTCGGCCGAGGACTTCGTCAATCAAGACCATCACACCCGCTGGGTGGAGCAATCATTCCTGTCCGGATGGCAGGAGCAGCTCGAATCTAAGGAGCAGTTGTGACCGAGATTAAGTTCATCGATCAATCCATTCGTGACGGACAGCAGAGTCTCTGGGGCATGCGCATGCGCGCGGGCCACAGTGTTCCTGTCGCGGCGAAGATCGACCGGATGGGTTACCACGTCGTGGACTTCACCGGCTCCTCGTTGTTCGAGGTACTCGTTCGTTACTGCCGCGAGAACCCTTGGGAGATGGTCGATCTCGTTCGCGGCGCAATGCCCACCGCACGTCTGCGAGCGGGCGCGCGCGCCAACGCGATCGTAGGCATGGGTCTTACGCCACGCTCCATACTTGAGTTGTGGGTTCGCACGCTCGCCAAGCACGGAATCGGCAGCTTCTGGATCTTCGACTGCCTCTTCAATCTCGACGAGATGAAGTGGATGTCGGGCATCGCACGAGACGCAGGCATGCATGCAGCACCGCAGGTGATGTTCGCAGAGTCTCCAGTACACACCGACGAGTTCTACGCCAACATTGTGCGTGAGATGTCCACGTGGGGCACCGAATCGATCATCCTGGGCGACGAGGCTGGGGTGCTCACAGTCGATCGTGCGAAGAGCTGGGTACCCAAGATGGTCGAAGCCGCCAACGGCACGCCCCTCGAAGCACACTTCCACAACACCACTGGCATCTCGACGCTTAACTACATCACTGCTGTCAATGCAGGCGTCCACATCATTCACACGGCAATGGGGCCCATGGCCAATGGACCGTCGATGCCATCAGTCACCATCACGGCAGACAACATGCGTCGACTCGGCTATGACGTCAACATTGACGAGACAGATGTGCCCGCGGTTTCCGAGCATTTCCGTCGCATTGCTGAGGCGGAGGGCTACACCATCGGTGTGCCTCGCGAATACAACCTCGCCCACAGCCACGCACAGCTCCCCGGTGGTATGACTGGGACTCTTCTCGCTCAGCTCGCTCAGTACGGCATGAGCGATCGATACGACGAACTCATGCAAGAGATCGGCATTGTTCGTGAAGAAATGGGCTACCCAATCATGGCGACGCCGTACTCCCAGCTCGTTGGCATTCAGGCACTTCTCAACCTCGTCAACGAGGAGCGCTACACCGTGTTCCCCGACGAAAACCTGATGTACCTCGCCGGCCACATGGGTCCGATTCCGGGAACTGTGAACCAGGAAGTCCTCGATCGCGCATTCAGCAGCAAGCGCGGCAAGGAGTTCCTCACTTGGGAGCGGCCAGATCCCTCGCTCAAGGAAATCCGCCACCAATTCGGCGACACCATCAGCGACGAAGAACTACTGCTGCGTTTCCTTATCCCTGGCCCCGATGTCGATGCGATGTATGCCGCTGGCCCAGTGTCTTCTGACCTTGCCTACCCGGACTCACCCGAAGCCACCCTCGTCCGCGAGCTCATGCAGGACACGGCTGCCAAGTACCTGAACTATCAGCGTGGCGATCTAGACGTCACCCTGTCCCGCCGCTGAAAGGGCGCTTAACCACATGGAGATCGGTGTACTAATCCGCAATGCCGCCAAGCGCTTTGGCGACGCAACCGCCCTCGAATGCGATGGCCGGCTCGTTTCGTTCCGCGAATTCGATCAGGCAACCGATCGCATCGGTAACGCGCTCCTCGAGCGGGGGATCAACCCCGGCGATCGAGTGGGGGTCATGCTGCCCAACGGCATCGAATGCGTTGTCGTCTACTACGCACTTGCTAAGGCTGGTCTCGTGCGGGTGCCCCTTAACGAAAAGGACACCTGGGAGCAGAACATCTACAAGGTCGACGACTCGCAATGTCGCGCCATCATTCACAACGGCAAGGCGCCCACTGATGGCAAGACCGTAGAGATCGTCGAGGGATACGACTGGATTGAGTCGATCGCGTGGAGCGGGCCGCATTCGCCGTGCTACGTACCGCGCGATCCAGAGGCGCCCTACCGACTTGGATACACAGGCGGCACAACTGGCCTGCCTAAGGGCGTCTGTCTCACCATGCGTGGTGAACACGCGGAGATCGCGAACTTCCTCATCGACCTCATGCCGGACATTGGTCCGGGTGACGTCATGTTGCACGCAGCACCCATCATTCACGCTAGCGGTGCGTACTTCCTGCCGTCCTTTGCGCGTGGTGCCAAGCAGGTCATTCTCACCAAGTTTGACGCAGGTCTGTGGCTTGCGGAGATGGAACGCACCAAGGCGGGCTACACATTCCTCGTACCCACGATGATTGCACTCGTACTTGACCACCCAGATCTGCTTAAGCGCGACACTTCTTCACTCTGTCGCCTGTACTGGGGTGCATCACCCATTCCGCCCAACATCGCAGTTCGGGCGCAAGAAGTATTCGGCAAGGTTCTCGCTCAGACTTACGGCCAGAGCGAAGCCCCGATGGCCATCACATGTCTTGGACCCGACGAGCACGATCGCGTCGGTTCAGCCGGCCGGGCATACACATTGACAGAAGTCGCCATCATGGATGAAGAGGGCAACTTCCTTGGCACCGGTGAGCCCGGCGAGGTTGTAGCGCGCGGTCAGGTGCTGATGAAGTGCTACTGGAACCGTCCCGAAGCGACCGAGAAGACGATCGTTGACGGTTGGCTGCACACCGGCGACATTGGCTACTTGGACGAAGAGGGCTACCTCTTCCTGATCGATCGCAAGAACGACATGATCATTAGCGCCGGCGTAAACGTCTACCCCCGCGAGGTCGAAGATGTGATCAACGCGCATCCGGCCGTCAAAGAAGCCGCATGTGTCGGTATCCCGGACGACACCTGGGGTGAAATCATTCACGTCGTGGTGGCGGTGCGTGAACCTGTCTCCGAAGAAGATCTAATCGCCTTCTGTCGCG
>WLOK01000065.1 GCA_009699315.1 Actinomycetota bacterium | reverse complement strand
CGGAGTGAGCACAAGGAATATCGCGCTATCGATTGGATGATCGACTCAAGTAATCCGGCCCAATTTAAAGTGGCACAAACCTTCATTCGTTGGCTGCTTGCGAAGGATGGCGATGGCAATAAGTATGCGATGGCCCGCAGATTGGGCATCATGTACATCGGCTGGGACGATCGCATCTGGCAATCTGCACCGGGGGAGCCGTCCTGGTCTGAGATCAGCTGGTTTAGCTGCTTCGCGAATCAAAGCGCTGACTACGACACGTCCTGCCATCGCAACCACATTCATCTGTCGCTGTCGTGGGATGGCGCAGCAGGATTCACCTCATTCTGGGGTGGCAATCCGACGCCGCTTCCGTTCTGCGTTGACCCGGGGACAGCGGCCACACCGAAGGTGACCGTGCGAGGCCTTGAATTTGTCTCCGTACGACCCACTCGCGTATTCGACTCCGCAGCGCCTGTTGCACCGGACGCTCCGGAGACGGCCTGCCGACTCACGCAGCCCGCCAATCCTGTGCTTACAGATACCAATCAGATGGCCGATGGGGCGACTGGTGACCCCGTCTACGTGAATGTCCTCGGGGTTGGGCCGACTGATCCCACCAGCGTGCGGGCGGTGACCGTCCGCATCACTGCGAAACAGCCCAACGCACCTCTGAGCGTCTACACGTGGCCATCCGGTGGCGCTCATGCGCATGATCCCGCGTTCAAGACCGCAATTGGTGTTACTGGCAGTGTGGAGACGGTTCTGCCTGTCGCTACTGATGGCACGATTGCCGTCGCCATCAATGCTGGTGCTAGCGCGGTCGCTGTTGATGTACTCGGCTACTTCGTCCGGCGGCTTCCGAATGTCGTCAGTTCTAGCGGCCCTGTCACCCCGCTCTTGCCTGCGCTCGTGTACACGACCAAGGGGTCACCGCGTGGCGCCTTGAAGCCAGGAGAGTCGCGAACGGTCTCGTTGTCAGGACGTGGTGGTTTACCTGCGATTGGCGGCGACATCACTATGTCGTCGGTGTGGCTCACGGTGACCACCTCTGGTGCACGATCTAGCGGCAACGTGGTTGTGGCGCGGCCGCACGCTGGTATCCAAGATTCTTCCGCTCGCGCAGGTGTGCGCCGAATGCAAGATGTGTCGAGTGCAGTACTTACGGGTGTCGATGAACTGGGTCGTGTCACGTTGACAAATACGACGCGCATGCCAGTCAGTGTTGATGTATCGGCTACCGGCTGGTCAGCGCGCGCCGGTGCGACCGGTGATTTACTACTACCGATCGATCCTGAGACAACGCTAAACACGGTGAGTGGCGTGGGTGTCGTTTCCGTTGAGCGAAGCGTGCCTGCGGGCATGAAGGCCAGGGGTGTGGGAAGCATTCCCAGCGCCAATGTCGGCGGGGTCATTGCGCGAGTCAGTCTCACCGGAGGTGCAGTTGCCACCTCGCTGTCCATGTGGGCTGTTAGTCAAGGCCAGGACATTCAGCCAACGTTGTCTGCTGGGTCGGGTGAGACTCGTACGGGGCTCGTTGTCCTTCAGGTGAGCCCCGCAGGAGGAATCCGCTGGCTCACGAGTCAGCCAGATGCCCAGGTGACGGTGCGCGTAGTCGGGGTCCTGCGCTCCCTTCCTGCCGTGGTGGTTCCGCGTGCGGCAGTGCGGCCATGACCGGCCCCCTTTCGTAGACTGCGCGAGTGCCTGACCTCCTCGCCGATCTCAATCCGCCTCAGCGTGAGGCCGTGGTTCATCGAGGCGGACCACTTCTAGTTGTTGCTGGGGCTGGTTCCGGTAAGACCAGAGTCCTCACCCGTCGGATCGCACACCTCTTAGCCGAGGGTGGCGCGCGACCCGGAGAAATCCTGGCCATCACTTTCACCAATAAGGCTGCAGCGGAGATGCGTGAGCGCGTAGTGGAGGCCGTCGGTCCGCAGGCGAGGTCGATGTGGGTCTCGACTTTCCACTCAGCATGTGTGCGAATCTTGCGTTCCGAGTCGTCTCGACTGGGGATTGCCAGCACCTTCTCGATTTATGATTCGGCTGACTCGCTGCGCTTGATGACTCTCGTTCTACGAGATCTTGGTCTCGATTCCAAGCGATTTACGCCGAGGTCGATGCTGTCTCAAGTCTCCAACCTCAAAAATGAACTTATTGACGCGGAGGATTTCTCACGCAAGGTCACCAACGAGGCTGAACGCACCTTGTCTGAGGTATACCGCGAATATACGATGCGGCTTCGTCGTGCCAACGCATTCGACTTTGATGATCTGATCGTGTCGACTGTTGCTGTACTGCAGCTCTTCCCCGACGTCGCAGAGCACTATCACCGCCGATTCCGGCACATTCTTATCGACGAGTACCAAGACACCAACCACGCGCAATACATCTTGGTGCGTGAACTTGTCGGCAGCGGTGCAGATGGTGTGCCGCCAGCTGAGCTCGTCGTGGTGGGTGATGCGGATCAGTCGATCTACGCTTTCCGCGGCGCGTCGATCCGCAACATCGAGGAGTTTGAGCGTGACTACCCAGCGGCCAAGACTGTGATGCTGGAGCAGAACTACCGCTCGACACAGGTGATTCTTGACGCGGCCAATCGCGTCATTGCTCGAAATCATGGTCGCCGAGAAAAGCGACTGTGGACCGATAGTGCTGTGGGCCACTCCATCGTGTCGTATGTGGCTGATGACGAGCGCGACGAAGCGTCCTTCATCGCCGGAGAGATCGATCGACTTGCCGACACTGAGGGCACTATCCCGGGAAACGTGGCGGTGTTTTATCGGACCAATGCGCAGTCTCGGGCGCTGGAAGATGTGTTCGTCCGCAAGGGAATGCCCTATCGAGTCGTGGGAGGTGTGCGCTTCTACGAACGGCGCGAGGTGCGCGATGCTCTCGCCTATCTTCGTGCGCTCGCCAACCCTTCCGATGACGTATCCCTGCGGCGGATCCTGAACGTTCCTAAGCGTGGCATCGGCGATCGCGCGGAGGCAATGATCGAAGCCTTCGCTCAGCGAGAGCGCATTCCATTTGGTGATGCGCTTCGGCGATGCGTCGAAGTGCCGGGCATGGCGGCTCGCTCTGTGACCGTGGTGAGTGTGTTCGCGCAACTACTTGCTGATTTGCGCACTCTCGTAGAATCGGGAGCCGCCCCGACGACTGTTCTCCAAGCCATTCTCGAGCAGACCGGGTACCTAGCAGAATTAGCGGCCTCCACAGATCCGCAAGATGAGTCACGCGTCGAGAATCTCGCAGAACTTCAATCAGTTGCCGCGGACTTCGAACAAGAGAACCCCGACGGCACGTTAACCGATTTCCTCGAGCGCGTGTCACTCGTGGCGGATTCAGATGAGATTCCAGATCGTCTCAACGGCGGGGTGGTCACGTTGATGACTTTGCATACGGCAAAAGGTCTGGAGTTCCCGGTGGTGTTCCTTACCGGCATGGAGGATGGAGTTTTCCCGCATATGCGGTCGCTCGGTGATCCCAAGGAACTCGAAGAAGAGCGCCGCCTTGCCTACGTAGGGATCACTCGTGCTCGCGAACGGCTCTACATCACGCGTGCCGTAATGCGTTCGTCCTGGGGCGCACCTTCGTACAACCCGGTTTCGCGCTTCTGGGAAGAGATCCCCGAGGACTTACAGGAGACTCGCCGTATCGAACCTGTTCGCACATCATCGTTCGCGTCAACGAGCTCGCGCTCTGTCTCAAGAAGTGCTTCACCGTGGGCGACTTCCGAGCGCACCGGGTCGGCCCCGGTCATGTCTTTGGTGGCCGGAGAACGCGTGCTGCACCAGAAGTTTGGGATGGGCACAGTGATCTCGACTTCTGGCGCTGGCGACAAAACTGAAGCGACTATTGACTTCGGGTCTGAGGGGCTCAAGCGGTTGTTGCTGAGATACGCCCCGGTCGAAAAGCTCTAACAGCCCCAGTGGGCGCAGGCCCATGCCGGCGGCGGCGCTGCTGCGCCAACGTGATGTCCCAGTGGGCGACCCCATAGGAAGATTCGCGGATCCGTGGGTGTGCCGTAGCCGCCACGACCTGATCCCACCGCGATTTCGAAGTGCAGATGCGAACCCTCTGAAGCACCGGTATTACCCATCAGGCCGATCTTCTCGCCGGCACGGACCCACTCGCCGGTGGAGACAACGATCTTGCTCAAATGGGCGTACCAGAACTGCACGCCATCGTGGCGTGTGATGCCGATGAGGTTGCCGAAACCTCCCTCATTGAAAGTTGCGTAGGTGACCCTGCCTGCGGCTGCAGCGAAAATTGGATCGCCAGTCTCCCCGTTGAAATCGATGCCACCATGACCTGCAGGTGAGCTCGATGACTTAGTTCCGAATTCCTGACTAATCGGGGTACTGGCCGTGACGGGACAGAATGTCACTGGGCGCGTGCCAAGTCGCGTTGCGCCGACGTGATTCCTGGGGTGGTCCCTAGCCGGGCCAATTTCTCGACCGCAGGTGAAAACTTTGTGGGGGCGCACGGGTTGTGGGCTGGCGCTGGCGATGGGGGCCGCGAATTCCACCACAAGTGAAGTCATGAGTACCGCGAGTGCCACAAAGATCGCCGGACGGCGCAACACCTCAGCAGCCGCCGTAGTGATCGCACGACCACTTGGGCGGGGATGTGGCCCACCCGATGTGCGTGCCCGTGGGCTTGCCGAAGAGCAGGTCGCGCGGATCAGTGGGTACGCCGTATCTGCCCTCGCGACCTTTCCCGACGGCGACCTCGAAGTGCAGATGGGAGCCGTCAGACGCGCCAGAGTTGCCCATCGTGCCGATCTTTTGCCCGGCCGTGATCCAGGCGCCGGTATCGACGAGGCGCTTCGTGAGGTGGGCGTACCAGAAGAGAACGCCATCGGGTCTTTGGATACCGATCAGGTTGCCATATCCGCCTTCGTTATAGGTGGAGTAGACAACTAAACCTTCGGAAGCGGCAAAGATCGGGTCGCCAGAATTGCCGTTGAAGTCCATACCGCTGTGGCCGTATGGGGAAGTGCTGGACTTCGTGCCGAAATCTTGGCTGATCGGAGTGCCCGCGGTGACGGGACAGTACGTCTCGGGATTGCTGCCGAGCAAGGTCGCCCCGGCAGCGTTGGTGGGGTGATCGGTTTCGGACCCGATCGCACGACCGCACGTAAAGACCTGACCTTCGTCTGTGGGCTCCACTAGGTCTGTCGGGGTGCCCGGGTCTGACGTTGTGGGGGCACCGCTAGGCGTCGAGTTCCCGACAGCGCGAGCGGCGACGGCGGTGTTTTCCTGGGCAACAGCGGCCACTGCCACCGGATCATGATGGGCGACGAGGCCGACTCCGCCGACGAGTGCGTAGGCGAGCTGCGCGAGCACGAGGACTGTGGCCACAGTGACGGGGACGATTAGGCGGCGAAGCACCTGTAGTTCGTACCACCTCGAGGGGGTCTAACCCAACTCGGCGCGAGCTAATCGGTGTTTTTCCATGGTCCATGTCCCGGAGGTAACCCAGACGGTCACAGGATTTCGCTCGTTACTACGCTGGACCTAGTCATCTGCAGGACAGGAGTTTTCCCATGAGCGCGTCGCCCATTCGGGTAGTGGTCGCTAAGCCCGGCCTCGACGGACATGACCGTGGGGCGAAGGTTGTCGCCCGGGCCTTGCGTGATGCCGGCATCGAAGTTGTCTACACCGGCTTGCATCAGACTCCGGCTCAGATTGTCGACACCGCAATTCAAGAAGACGCCGATGCTGTGGGTCTCTCGGTTCTTTCTGGCGCCCACCTCACACTCTTCGCGGAGATCATGAGGCTGCTTAAGGAGCGCGAGGCAAGCGACATCGTGGTCTTCGGTGGCGGAATCATTCCCGATGCCGATATCCCGCTTCTTGAGGAGATGGGTGTCTCTAAGATCTTCACCCCTGGGACCCCAACGGCTGAGATCGTCGCCTGGGTCAGAAGCGCAGCGGGTCATACCGCCTGAACCCCGCCGGTTCATGTTTAA
Organism: Actinomycetota bacterium; assembly: GCA_009699315.1. GTDB lineage: Bacteria > Actinomycetota > Actinomycetes > S36-B12 > S36-B12 > CAINMH01. Next base: position 4,390 of record WLOK01000065.1, on the reverse strand, counting down.
CGATCGTTAGTACGCTCTCCACGACATCTACTGCCCCATACGAGGTGAGCGCACGTGGACCTGTACGAATTTCAAGCACGGCAACTCTTCGCCGATCACGGCGTTCCCGTCACTGACGGCGAGGTCTGCAGCACTCCTGAGCAGGCTCGCGTTGCAGCCGAGCGCATCGGCGGCATGGTCGTTGTCAAAGCGCAGGTCAAGACTGGTGGCCGCGGCAAAGCTGGCGGCGTCAAGTTGGCCAATACCCCCGATGAGGCGGAGGCGCGCGCGCGCGACATCCTCGGCATGGACATCAAGGGCCACACGGTTCATCGCGTACTCGTGGTTGCTGCCACCGACATCGCGGATGAGTACTACGTGTCCTTCCTGCTTGATCGTGCCAACCGCACGTACTTGAGCATGGCGTCGGTCGCCGGCGGCATGGAGATCGAGGAAGTAGCGGTCACGCAGCCCGAAAAACTCGCGAAGATTCGCGTCGATGCTCTCGAGGGATGCACCCCCGCGAAGGCTGCCGAAATTGTTGCCACTGCCCAGTTCCCCGCAGAGGTGGCTGATGCAGTCGCCGCCATCCTCGTCGATCTATGGCAGGTTCTAGTCAAGGAAGACGCGACTCTTGTCGAGGTCAACCCGCTGGTGAAGTCAGTCGATGGTCGCGTTATTGCGCTCGACGGCAAGGTCACTCTCGATGACAACGCGTCTTATCGTCACCCTAGCCACGAAGAACTCGTGGATCGCGCAGCTGCCGATCCGCTTGAGCTTCGTGCGCAGGAGTTGAATCTCAACTACGTGAAACTCGAAGGCGAAGTTGGCATCATCGGCAACGGTGCTGGCCTCGTAATGAGCACCCTCGATGTGGTTGCTTATGCCGGTGAGGAGTTTGACGGCGTACGTCCGGCCAATTTCCTCGACATCGGTGGCGGCGCGAGTGCGACCGTCATGTCCAATGGACTCGATATCGTGCTCGGTGATCCCGACGTCAAGGCAGTTTTCGTCAACGTCTTCGGTGGCATCACCACATGCGACTCCGTTGCTAATGGCATCGTGCAGGCGATCAATCTGCTCGCCGATCGTGGCGAGCCGGTCACCAAGCCGATCGTGTGCCGTATTGACGGCAACAACGCGGTGGAAGGTCGCCGCATCCTCAAGGACTTCGGGCACGCGCTCATCGAGGTCGTCGACACCATGGATGACGCGGCTCGCCGCGCCGCCCAGCTCGCTGCAGGGAAGTAGGGAATCGTGGCTATCTGGCTTGATTCGAACAGCCGCATCGTCGTGCAAGGCATGACCGGCTCGGAAGGCACCAAGCACACCCGTCGCATGGTTGCATCAGGTGCGCAGGTCGTCGCTGGCGTGACGCCGGGCAAGGCTGGCGCAGACGTCGACGGCATCCCCGTGTTCAACAGCGTTCATGACGCCATGCGTGAGACCGGAGCCAACGTGTCGGTGGTGTTTGTGCCGCCGAAGTTTGCGAAGGCAGCAGTCGAAGAGGCCATTGACGCAGCGATCGCGCTTTGCGTGGTCATCACTGAGGGCATCCCAGTTATGGACTCCGCTGAGTTCTTCCAGTTGTCGGTCAACTCTGGCAAGACGCGCCTCATCGGACCGAACTGCCCTGGCCTTATCTCCCCAGGACAGTCCAACGCGGGCATCATTCCCGCCGACATCACCGGCCGTGGTCCTATCGGTCTGGTGTCGAAGTCGGGAACGCTGACCTACCAGATGATGTACGAACTGCGTGATCTTGGCTTCTCGTCCTGCGTAGGTATCGGTGGCGACCCCATCATCGGCACTACGCACATCGACGCGCTTGCTGCGTTCGAGGCTGACCCCGAGACCAAGGCCATCGTCATGATCGGCGAAATCGGTGGCGACGCCGAGGAGCGCGCAGCCGCCTTCATCAAGGACAACGTCACCAAGCCGGTCGTCGGCTATGTCGCGGGTTTCACAGCGCCCGAGGGCAAGACGATGGGCCATGCTGGCGCAATCGTCTCCGGTTCGTCTGGCACCGCTGCAGCGAAGCAGGAAGCGCTTGAGGCTGTGGGCGTGCGTGTGGGCAAGACGCCGAGCGAGACTGCTCGGTTGATGCGCGCAATCATTGCCGGCTAATCGTCATACGCCGTAGCGGTGTCAATGCGGGATTCGGCCGCATAACGCTGAGAGTCTTGGTGGGTGAGTACAGAGTCGGCCGTCCCTGAGTGGCAGCCTGACCTTGAGCCATACGCGAAACCGACGCGACCTCCAGCTGAAATCGTGGAGTTCCCGGTTGTCGTCCGTCAGACGCGGGACATCGCGGTTGCCCCTCGGCCCCGACGTGCACCTATGCGAGTGGGGCTGAGTCCTGCCCTCTCCGGAATCATTGGCGGAGCGACGGCGGTTGGGCTCGGCATCTTGATCGTCGCGGTGCCCGTTGCGCTCATATGGGTCTTCATCACCGGTGACGGTCTCGCGGCTGGGCTACGCGCGGGCGTGACCATGTGGCTTGGCGCGCAAAGCGTGCCTATCACGATCTCTGGAGTCGGCATGAGCTTGCTCCCGTGGGGATTTGGCCTCGTGCTCTTGCTAGTGATCTCTGCAGTGGCCAAGTGGACGGCGCGAATGTCGGGGCTCACGGCCGCGCATAAACGTCAGGTGATGGGCCTGTCCGTAGTCGCGGCAGTTGTCTATGCGGGTCTCGCCGCGGGGCTGTGCTCGCTGGGGACCTCAGGGGCTGCTCTCCCGGCTCGCGCTGCGGGCACCGGAGTCTTTGTGCTTATCGTGTGGTGGTGGTCCGCGGCGGGCCGGACAGGTGCACGCCAAGAGGCTTTTGCGAATCTCCCAGACCACGTGCGCATTGGGCTGCGTTCTGCCGTGCCGGCATTGGGACTGCTCGCCGGTGCTGCCGCACTCGCGCTGCTGGTGTCTCTCGTCGTTCATCGCGGTGAGTTCACTGCCATGCTCACCGCGCCTGGTGACGCCTTAGGCATCGCAGCGCTGGGTCTACTCATGATCGGGTACCTACCTGTCGCTCTGAGCTGGTCGCTCGCCTATCTCCTTGGTCCAGGCTTCACCATCTCCGCAGGCGTAGTTATTTCGCCACTCACGCAATCGACTACCGAGGTGACCCTCCCGGCGATGCCGTGGTTGGCCGGAATGCCAACCGGGGGTGGTGTGCTGACGATGGTCATACTGGTCCCAGTCGGGCTCATCGCAGGTGTTGTGCTCAGTCGCCGACTTCGAGCGATCGCGCGCTGGCAGTCGCGAGCAGTCGGCATCGGTGTTGCTGCTGTGACGACTGGGGCCATTGTGGGTCTGGCATGCCGCCTCTCTGCGGGTGCAGCGGGGATGGATCGGCTGGCATTTATCGGACCGAATAGCATCGCAATTGCACTGGTGGCCGTTCTCGTGGTGGCTCTGGGTGCAACGCTCGTTGAAGTCGCACGCTACGTGCGACGCCGTTTTCGGGAGGACTAGCCGTGGCTGCACGTGTCGTCGTGCTCGTATCGGGCACCGGCACGCTGCTTCAGGCGCTTCTCGACGCATCCGGCAATGACTTCGACATCGTGGCAGTTATCTCCGATCAGCCGGACGCATTCGCTCTTGAGCGCGCCCAAGGAGCAGGTGTCGCCACTGCAGTGCTTGCGCCATCGTCATGTGCATCACGTGACGACTGGAACCTTGCTCTCGCCGATCTGGTCGGCTCCCACAATCCCGACTTGATTGCCTGTGCTGGATTCATGCGCGTGCTTGGACCGGGTTTTCTGAGTGAGTTCCCCGATCGCATCGTCAACTCCCACCCTGCTCTGCTGCCGTCGTTCCCTGGCGCTCATGGAGTGCGCGATGCGCTTGCTTACGGCGTACGCGTCACCGGATGCACCGTGCACGTAGTGGATGGGGGAGTCGACACCGGACCGATCCTTGCCCAGCGCGCGATCGAGGTGCTCGACGAAGATGACGAGTCGAGCCTGCATGAACGCATTAAAGTCGAGGAGCGCTTGCTTCTCGTGGACATCGTCCATCGACTGTCCGTCGGTGGAATTCGCATCACCGGTAGGAGAGTGACGTTTCAATGACCGCGGACCGTAAGCCGATTCGACGTGCACTTGTCTCGGTGTATTACAAGGACGGACTGATCGAACTCGCGCAGGGGTTACACGCGGCGGGTGTCGAGATCGTCTCTACCGGATCTACGGCAGAGACGATCAAGGCGATCGGCGTCCCGGTGACTGCGGTGAGTGACGTGACGGGCTTTCCCGAGTGTCTCGATGGTCGTGTCAAGACCTTGCATCCACGTATCCATGCGGGCGTGCTCGCTGACATGCGCAATCCCGAACACGTCGCGCAGCTCGAAGAGCTCGACGTCAAGCCGTTCGAACTTGTGGTGGTCAATCTTTATCCGTTCGCAGAGACTGTT
>WLOK01000064.1 GCA_009699315.1 Actinomycetota bacterium | reverse complement strand
TACTCATTCATAGACGGCCACTGAAGCGTGCCGCTATTGGACGCGTCGTACTTGAACCCGTGCTCCTTAAAGATGGGGTACATGACATCGCGTTGGCCTTCGAGGCATGGGGTGCGCGCGCCCTGAACGATGCTGTGGTTAAACGGCAGCGGCGTCGGATCGGTAATGCCGTTAATGCCGGCCCAGTCGTTGGTGAACTGTGCGTCCTGCGCGAACTCGCTCTCCCACTCCTTGGCATTCCATGAGTTGACCGAACCCTGGCTTGGCTCACACCAGTGGCCAAGGAAGTGGGTGCCGATCTCATGGCCAGAGTTGTAGGCACGAGTCAGGTTAGTAATGCGCTGCAATACCTCAGGGGTGTCGTCGGCGAAGCCGATCGCGGATGAACCTGCGTCACGACCCGGTGTTTCGTACAAGAACTTCTGTGACTCGGGCAGCAAACACAGGCCGGAGAGGAAGAGGGTGTAGTGCGCATTGGTGGCATCAGCAGTGTCCATGAACTGGTTGAAGACATCACTGCTGCATGCACCATCAAAGGAGACGACTACGAACTGGGGGGGCTTCTCGCCCGGTGCGAGCCTGGTGACATTAAAGGCAGGCTGTGGCTGATTTTCGGCGGCAACTCCGCCACCATCTCCGGTCACTGTGAAGTCAACGTTGGGGTTACTCGATGGCTCTTGGGAGGGAGTCCCATCGGAGCTGGATTCGGCTGGCTGACTCGAGTCTGGGGAGTCGCTGGCGCTGGCCTTGCTCGAGGAAGCACTCAAACCACTTGCTGCGGGCTGGTTGCCTGAGGGCAGAACTGCCCCGAGAATCAGCCCCAGTGCCGCTGCCAGAGCCAGAAGTAGGGGCACTGCGACCCGCATACGCACGATGAACTGCCTCCCACTCGGCCCACCCAACTGGGTGGTCACTCCTATGGTGACGCACCGAGACCCCGGATCGGTTCCCAACAACACCCTTCGGCACGTGTCGGACGACACAAAGCTGCCCAGCCACGAGGACTAGTTGACTAATGTGGGCGGTTCATCACCCCAAGGAGTGCCCATGAGCGACGACGACCTGTCCAATCTGCTGCACGAGGACCGGGAGTTCCCACCTTCAGCCGCTTTTGCCCAGCAGGCAAACGCCAAGGCGGGCATGTACTCCGATGCCGAGGACCGGCTCGCCTTCTGGGACACCCAGGCCAAGCGCCTGGATTGGTCGACCCCTTGGGAGCAGACTCTCGACTGGTCAGGCGCCCCCTTCGCCAAGTGGTTCGTCGGAGGAAAGCTCAATGTCGCCTACAACTGTGTCGATCGACATGTGGAGTCCGGGCACGGCGATCAGGTGGCGTTTTACTTCGAAGGCGAACCCGGCGATCAACGTGCAGTCACCTACGCGGAGTTGCAAAACGAGGTATGCCGCGCCGCGAATGCACTGATTGAGTTGGGCATCTCAGCAGGCGATCGCGTTGCGATTTATATGCCCATGATTCCTGAGGCTGTCGTCGCGATGCTCGCATGTGCGCGTATCGGCGCTCCACATTCGGTCGTATTCGCTGGTTTCTCGGCCGAGGCGTTGCGCTCCCGCATCCAAGACGCACAAGCCAAGCTCGTGATAACCAGTGACGGTCAAAACCGTCGCGGATCCACGATGCCACTCAAGCCTGCGGTGGATGAGGCTGTCGCTCAATCACCTTCGATTGAGCATGTGCTCGTCGTGCGACGCACTGGACAGCAAGTTGACTGGACTCCCGACCGCGATGTGTGGTGGCACGACATGGTTGAGCGTCAGTCACCGCATCACAAGCCTGAGGCATTCGACAGTGAGCATCCGTTGTTTATTCTTTACACCTCCGGTACAACCGGAACGCCCAAGGGAATCCTGCACACGAGCGGTGGCTACCTCACGCAGACCGCATACACCCATTTCAACGTTTTCGATCTCAAGCCTGATTCTGATGTCTACTGGTGTACAGCCGACATCGGCTGGGTGACTGGACATAGTTACATCACGTACGGACCACTTGCCAATCGCGTCACGCAGGTCATCTATGAAGGCACACCAGACACACCGCACCGCGGACGCTTCTGGGAAATTGTGCAGAAGTACAAAGTGTCCATTCTCTACACTGCGCCGACAGCGATTCGCACATTCATGAAGTGGGGCCGGGAGATCCCAGACGAGTTTGACTTGACGTCGTTGCGCCTCCTCGGCAGCGTCGGTGAGCCGATTAATCCCGAAGCCTGGATGTGGTACCGAGACGTAATCGGTGGAAACAATTGCCCGATTGTCGATACGTGGTGGCAAACCGAGACTGGGGCGATCATGATCTCCCCACTACCGGGCGTTTCTGCGTGCAAACCCGGCTCTGCCATGGGCCCACTGCCTGGCATTGGCGCGGCAATCGTTGATGACCATGGCGATCCTGTAGGTCTGGGCGGTGGCGGCTACCTGGTGCTCACTGAGCCGTGGCCGGCCATGCTGCGAGGCATCTGGGGCGACCCCGAGCGATATGTCGATACGTACTGGAGCCGCTGGCCGCAGTACTACTTTGCAGGTGACGGTGCCAAGTGGGATGACACTGGGGCGCTGTGGCTACTGGGCCGAGTTGACGACGTCATGAACATCTCCGGTCATCGCATCTCTACCACCGAGGTTGAGTCGGCACTGGTGTCTCACCCCGCAGTCGCTGAGGCCGCGGTTGTGGGCGCAAATGATGAAACGACAGGACAAGCAATCGTCGCTTTCGTCATTTTGCGCGCCGGTGCTGAAGACGGAGATCATCTCGTCGCGCGACTACGCGATCACGTAGCGCGCGAAATCGGGCCCATCGCAAAGCCACGCCAAATCATGATTGTGGCTGACCTGCCGAAAACTCGATCGGGCAAGATCATGCGACGCCTCTTGCGTGACGTAGCAGAACACCGCACACTAGGAGATGCGACCACACTTGCAGATCCGACAGTCATGAACCTGATCTCTCAAGGGCTGGCCACCTCGACTTCGGAGGACTGAAAGAGCAATGGGCGAACAGCTTTTTGATCGCCCACCTCCTGCCGAGCAGTCGTGGCTCTTACGTGCGCTACGTGGCGAAACGGTCGGCGGACTGCTACTCCTGATCGGGGCGTTGCTGGCTCTGCTGTGGGCGAACTCGCGATGGGGCGATGCTTACGCGAGTCTCGTCGCGTGGACGATCGGTCCTGAAGCGCTGCATCTCAATCTCAGCCTAGGTACGTGGGCAGCAGACGGGTTGCTGGCTGTGTTCTTCTTTGTCGCCGGACTCGAACTCAAACACGAACTCGTACACGGCACCCTGTCTCGCCTCTCGCAAGCAGTTGTGCCAGTGGCAGCAGCACTCGGCGGCATGGTTGTGCCGGCGGCAATCTTCGCGGTGATCGTGTCGCAATCCACAAACCCCAGCGCAACAATGGGTTGGGGAATCCCAATGGCGACGGACATCGCGTTTGCTCTTGCGGTTCTCGCTGTGGTGGGACGAGCGCTTCCCGTTGCGCTACGGGCCTTCTTACTCACGCTGGCCGTGGTGGACGATCTTGGTGCAATCATCGTAATCGCAATCTTCTACCCAACCGGCTTCCACCTGTGGCCATTCATCGGCGCAATCGCTTGTCTTGTCATCTATTGGTTCGCTCAGAAGCAACGCATTCGCACGCCGCTCTTGTACGTGCCACTTGCTCTCATCGCATGGTGGCTCATGCATTCCAGCGGCGTTCATGCAACGGTTGCGGGAGTAGCGCTTGCCTTGCTCACGCGTACCCGCACTGACCCCGGCGAAGAGCGTTCACCCGCCGATCGGTTGCAATCGATGCTGTTGCCATTGAGTGCTGGATTATGTGTGCCGCTCTTTGCGTTTTTCGCAGCCGGTGTCGATCTTCGATCCATCGGCCTCATTGAGGCAATCACTACTCCTGTGGGTATCGCAGTGATCATCGGACTAGTTGTAGGCAAGCCCATCGGTGTTTTTGGCGGTGCCTGGGTGACCGCGCGGTTCACGCGCGCGAGCCTCTCTCCCGAGATTAGTTGGAAGGATGTCGCTGCCGTCGGGCTCCTCGCTGGCATCGGATTCACCGTCGCCTTGTTGGTGTGCGAACTGGCATACCCCGCTTCTGTCGCAAATCTCGCCAGTGGCAAGGCAGCAGTCCTCACCGCCTCGGTCATCGCCGCCGCACTCGCATCCATAGTTCTGCTCGCGCGCAATAGGCACTACCGCTCTCAGGCGCTCGATTAGCCCATATTCGGTCTAATTCCCTCGACTAGTGCCAGCACTCGGGGAAGGAACGGATAGTCTTCAGGAACACACACGCCAGTAGGAGAAGCATGTCGACAACGCCTCCCGCGAATACGTCCCTCAAGGGCCTGATCGCTGCCGCAGCCAACGACTTCTCTCGACTCGCCAAGGCGCAGATCGAACTCGCTCAAGTTGAGTTAAAGGACACCGGCAAGGCCGTCGCCGCCACCAGCGCTCTCATCATTGGTGGCCTCACACTGGCTGCACTGGGCTTCATCTTCCTACTTGTCACGCTGGCCTACGTTCTTGTCGCGATCGGACTGCCAGTCTGGGCCGGCTTCGGCATCGTGGTTCTGCTGCTCTTCATTGCAGCGGTGGTCCTCTTCGTGCTTGGTCGCAACCGGGCCAAGTCGATCAAGGGTCCTGAGCGTTTCAAGCGCGAGCTACAGCGCACCAAAGACGCCCTCAGCGGACAGACGCCGCCTGCATCGAAGTGACTGACGCACCGCGATTCGTAACGCCGTCTGGATCACTGCCGCCAGCGGATCTCGTACGTACGCCTGGTCCATGGGTGCACCGCGACGTGGCGGCACATGGGTCCCGCTTTCACGTCGTGGAAGCCGGCGAAGGTCCGACTGTGGTGTTTCTCCATGGCTTTCCCACCTTCTGGTGGACGTGGCGTAATCAACTAACGGCAATTGCTGATGCGGGCTTTCATGTCGTCGCGATGGACCTGCGCGGCTACGGCGGGTCTGATCACACGCCGCATGGCTATGACCCCCTCAGTCTCGTCGAGGATGTTGGCGCGGTCATCAGATCGCTAGGCGAAGAACATGCGGTCGTAGTGGGCCATGGGTGGGGTGGCCTCATCGCATGGTCAATGGGTGTCTACGAACCTGAGGTCACGCGTGCAATTGCCGCAGTCGGCATGCCCCATCCCAAGGCGCTTCGCCGCGCGCTTCTGCGTGATCGACACCAGCGTAAAAGATCCATGTATGCCGTCGGCTTCCAGTGGCCATGGGCCCCCGAGAAGTCCCTCACTCGCGATCATGCCAAACGAGTTCGCGACCTGTTGCATGAGTGGTCCGCGACGCCGAGTTGGCCCGATGAGTCCACGAGCGACATCTACCGAACTGTCTTCACGCTGTGGCCGACCGCGCACTGTGCGATCGAATATCACCGCTGGGCGCTTCGATCGATCTTGCGCACGGATGGCATTCGATACAACGCACAAATGCGAACCGCAATCGATGTGCCCGTGCTGCAGGTGCATGGTGCAGAAGACCCAGCGATCTTGGTCTCTTCGATCGAAGGCAGCGACCACTGGGTGACCGGTGACTATGAGATGGCGATTCTGCCCAGCCTTGGACACTATCCCCATGAAGAAAATCCAGAAGTATTCAATGCCGCGCTAATTCCTTGGCTGCGCCGAGTGACTTCGTAGACGTTCTTCTCGCACCTACGAACCAGCTGTTTCTAACGCGTCCGACAACTTCCCGTATCCAGAACCGCGGTCGCACCACTCGAGGCCGCCACGGCAGGCGCGACCTGCTCGGCTGTGAGGGCGTAGCCAGTGGTCGGATCGCCCAGTCCGGACGCGAACACCACTCCGTAGACCTGGCCCTCGGGCGAAAGCAATGGGCCACCCGAATTGCCCGGGATGACGCTGCCTCTAAAGGAGTAGACAGCCCGAACGACTCCAGCCTGACCGTAAATATCCTCACCGCGCGCTTCGATAAGGGCTCGTACGCGAGCTGCTGATGCGTCGAGAGGCCCACCACCCGGGAAACCCGCAACCACGGCCGGGTCGCCTGTCGCCGCCGTATCAGCGAACTCGAGCGGCTCTGCGCCAAGCCCGTCAACGTGTAGGACTGCGACGTCGATGTCGGCATCAAAGTAGACGACGTCTGCCGAGCGACTGGTGACGTAACCGGGAATCGAGACATATGGATCCGAGACGCCCGCAAGCACGTGCGCATTGGTCATCACGTATTCAGGTGCGAACACGAAACCTGACCCCGTCACCTCAGTGCCGCATTCAGGAGCCGGGCCGGACACGCGCACAATCGACTTCCACGCGGCACGTACGGCGGGGCGACGAAGCACGCGGTCGTCAGGCGCAGCGACCTCAGGGCCGGACACTTCGCCAATGCCAGCAAACACGCGAGGGAAGTCGGACGACTCGAAAGCTTTGCGTATGCCCGAAAAGAGATTCCGTGCCGGATCAGGGACCGCGCGATCAACTGTCGAGAGGACGGTTGACTCGCGGATACTGCGCGTAAAGGACACGTCAGGTAGAAGTGCAATGGACGAAGCAATAATCCACAGAACGACTACGAGTGCGAGAACGTTGAGTGCGGCGCCGCCGACGTGATCTACGGCCTGCGCTGGTCGCCAGGTGATGCGACTACGCAACCGGCGACCAAGCCCGCCAACCAACGCTTGGCCCAGTAGAGCGGCGGCAAGTACAACAGTCGCCACGATGATTGCTTCCCATAGACCTGGGGTTGCAAAGGTATTGACGACCCTTGGCACGATGTACGCAGCGACTAGTCCACCACCAAGGAACCCGACGAACGAAAGAATTCCGGCAATAAATCCTTGACGCCAGCCAGACCATGCAAACACAACCAACGCACCGATGATCACCCAGTCGACAATGTTCATGGCGTATCTACGTCTGTCATACGACGTCGATCCCACAGTTGCGTCCAGCCACCGAGGTCGAGAATTCCCGACATGATGCCTGCGCTGAAACCCCACATCATCAGGCCACGTACGCCAAATCCATAGCCGATATATCCAGAAGGGTGTCGCACTCGCGTGCGATTGCTGGGATCAGCGAATTCTGATAACCGGATGCGATGCACGCTCGCTACCTCCGCTGGATCACGAGCGAAGACCGGTGAAGGCGATTGCCACCAGCCGAGAACAGGTGTCACAACAAAATCGGAGACGGGAATATAGAGATCGGGAAGTAATCCGAACACCCGAACACCTGTCGGATCAAGTCCAGTCTCCTCCTGAGCTTCGCGAAGCGCGGCAGCGATTGGCCCCCCGTCACTCGCGTCAACGGCTCCACCTGGAAATGCGGGTTGGCCAGCGTGCGACCGCATGTCATGCGCTCGCTCGATGACAAGGACATCTAATTCCTGATCCTGTGTCATACCAAAAAGTACGAGTACCGCGGAATCGCGTCCACCTTCTTTAGGCGGAAGAAAATCAGTCAAGTCTTCTGAACGAGCACGGCTTGCCGCTCGCGCGAAATCATGGAGCTTAGCTGGCACATCGGAGAGCGCATCGGAAAAAAGTGTTCCATGCAGAGATGGCGTACGTCCACCCTGAGTTGTCACGCGGCGACACCCTGCATCGGGCACCAACGAGCCACTGGGCAAACACTGCACTCGGGTTTACGTGCGTTACAGCACCGTCTCCCATGGAAGATCAACACGTGGCACAGCATGGTGTGGTCTTTTACCGGAAACAAGGAGGCCAAGTCAGTCTCCACCTTGACTGGATCGGTCTTCGTCGACCAACCCAATCGACGCGACAATCGGCCGACGTGGGTGTCCACGGTCAGGCCCGGGATGTCGAATGCATTGCCGAGGACAACATTGGCGGTCTTGCGCCCCACACCGGGCAGTTGCACCAGCGCATCTAGGTCGGCTGGGACGTCGCCGCCGTAATCGGCGCACAGAATCGCGGCGGTGGCCTGAATATTGGCCGCCTTGGTGCGGAAGAACCCGGTGGACTCGATGAGGCGCTCAAGTTCGGCCCGATCGGCACCCGCGAAGTCGGCGGCGGTCGGATAGGCCCGGAATAGCGCCGGGGTCACCTGATTCACCCGCACATCGGTGCATTGGGCCGAGAGCATGGTCGCCACGAGGAGTTGGAGGGGCGTCGCAAAATCAAGTTCACAGTGAGCATCGGGGTAGGTCTCTTGCAGGACCCGGTAGACCTTGCGAGCCCTGCGGACCAGCGCCGTATGCGTCTCGCGGATGGGGGCCACCTCCTAAGACTACGTTCAGCGGTCAAAATGGGCCTTCATGTGGAGGTGCTAAGGGGAAACTGGGATTACGCCGCGCCCCTGCCGATCAGGCACAGACAGGCGTACGCGAGACTGGGCACTAGGAGGTTGTGACGATGGATGATGCGCTTATGCAGGCACCCTTGTTCAGGGCGCTTGACGCTGACGCTGCTTCGGCGCTGCGAGCAAGCATGGCGGATCAGCGCGTAAGCAAGGGCGACGTGATCTTTGCTGAGGGCGATCCGGGAGACCGCATGTACGTCATCCTCGACGGCAAGATCAAACTCGGACAGACTTCCCCGGACGGCCGCGAATCGCTTCAGGCAGTACTCGGGCCTGGCGAAATGTTCGGCGAACTCTCACTCTTCGATCCCGGTTCACGCCAGTCGACCGCAACTGCGCTCACCGATGCTCATCTCATCGGTCTGGGCAACGCCGACTTGCGCCCGTGGCTGACTGGACGCCCTGAGGTCGCACAAGCACTCCTGCAAGCTCTCGCCCGGCGGCTTCGCCGGACCAACGAGGCCATGGCTGATCTCGTCTTCTCGGATGTGCCTGGCCGAGTCGCCAAGGCCCTCTTAGACCTGGCCGACAAGTTTGGTGAGCAGACCAACAGTGGTCTTGTGGTGCATCACGACATGACGCAGGAAGAAATCGCACAACTCGTTGGCGCCTCACGCGAGACGGTCAATAAGGCACTTGCTGATTTCACGCAGCGCGGATGGATCTCACTAGAGCCACGCACCGTCGTGCTGCTCGATGTTGAGCGTCTTCACAAGCGCGCTGGCTAACCCGCCAGATAATCCAATTGTGCACGCGTCGATAACAACGCGGCTTCACGTAACGCTGGATCAAGCCCGGCGTAGACCACATCAACGACTTCGTCTGGGGTCCGTGCGCCAGCGCCTAGGGCATCGCGTACTTGCTGCAATCTTGCTTGCCGATGCTCGACATAGTCCGTAAGTATCTGCGCAGGATCGTCTAGCGAAGGTCCGTGACCAGGAAGCAACAGGCGTGCGTTTGCGGCTGTGTCGCGTAAGAGTTGCAACGAGTCGAGGTAGTGGCCGAGATTGCCATCGGGCCAGGCGACCACTGTTGTGCCTCGACCCAGCACGGTATCTCCTGTGAGCAAGGCTGCATCCGCGCGTACGTGGAAAGTCACTCCGTCAGCGGAATGCCCCGGCGTAGGCAGAACTTCAACTTCGAGACCATCCACGATCAAAGTTTGCGATGTCGCGAGATTGCGACTGCGCCAGGCCAGCACCTTTGCGCCTGTTCGAGCTGCGAGCTCAGAGGCTCCTTCGGAATGATCAATGTGGTCGTGCGTCAACGCGATGACAGAAATCTTGAGATCGAGGTCGCGCACAGTGTGATCAATCGCCGCAAGGTGTGCTTGATCAAGTGGGCCGGGATCAATAACAAGAGCCTCACGTGCACCTGGCTCAGCAAGGATCCAGGTGTTGGTCCCGTCCAAGGTCATCGGACTCGCGTTAGGCGCAAGCACGCACACGGCCCGAGGAGACACCCGACCACCCGACCACGGACGATCAGACACAGGGATCAGGCGCCCGCTCATTCGCCGGCTACCAAGCCCTTTTTGACGGCATCAACTTGATCAAGAATAAATTCCTTTGATTCATAGTCGACTTCAGATCGTTCGTAGGCGTGTAGCAAAGTCCATTGACTGGTATCCGGATCTTGGAAAGGGAGTAGCGGCTGGATCACTCGTCGGCGCGCCTCCGTTAGAACTTCTGCTACACAGGAGAACTTTGAGAGCTCACTTAGCGTTGTCGCCGTAGGGATCATCATTGGCATTTCGCCGGCATAACGCTGGCGTAATCCATCTTCGGGGCGCACCCAGATCGCGCCATCAGACTCACCGCTAACGTCCTTCGGTTCCTGCCCATCAGGAAGCTCCACAACATAGAAGCGAGTATCGAAACGCCGTGTTTGAAACTCTGGCGTCACCCAATGACCCCAGATCGGTATGTCATCGGCCGGGATGCTCACTTGATGATCATTCAACACTGCGGAAAGCGAGCCCCCCGCATCTACGGTCATCCGATTGGCGTCACTCGCGGCTCGCAGAACTTCCGCCCCTGAGGCGAGTAGTACGCCGGACTCCTCGAAGGTCTCGCGCACTGCACAGACTAGAAGTTCGCGGGCGAGAGCTACATCACCTTGAGAAACGCGCGGATCTGGTGTGCCCACGATCGGTACGGAAGTGTCCGCATCGCGAGCGTCGAGTCGTCCACCGGGGAACACGTGCATCCCAGCACCGAACTTCATCTGAGTCACGCGGCGCATGAGGAATACCTCCACGCCACGCTGACCGTCGCGCAACAGCATGACGGTCGACGCATTGCGCGGTAGAAAACTCAGTCGGACACCTCGACTGTGAGTTCGACCTCCACTGGCGCACCCAACG
>WLOK01000063.1 GCA_009699315.1 Actinomycetota bacterium | reverse complement strand
CGCTGTGGCGGAGGATAGGGGATTTGAACCCCTGAGGGGTTTCCCCCAACACGCTTTCCAAGCGTGCGCCATAGGCCACTAGGCGAATCCTCCGTGGGGGAGCCTACCGACTGCCCTCCCCTATCCGGTAACCGGAGTTGAACCCAGTCGCCGACTTAGACTTCAGGAGTGATCTTCAAGGCAGTGGGCGATGCTCGCCCTTACGACGACCACGGCTTCTCGGTGGCCGATTGGGCAAAGGTCTCCCCCCGGCAGGTACGCCTCACCGACTTGACCACGATTAAGCGCACGCTCGATCTTGACGCGCTGCTCGCTGACGATTCGACGTTCTACGGCGACCTCTTCGCGCACGTGGTGCGGTGGCGCGGGGAGTTCTACCTCGAAGACGGTCTTCACCGCGCGGTTCGCGCTGCACTTCAGCAACGTTTGGTCATACATGCGCGTGTCCTCGACCTTGATGCACTACAAAAAATGGGAGGCTCTGTACATGAGTAGTTCGGCACCTGGTCCCCGTTCGAGCCGTCGTCAATCGACGAGGCGCACCCCGTGGCTCGGGGTCGTTCTGATCGGACTTGCCCTCGTGCTGCTCTTCGGCGCTGGCTTCGGGCTGTCACGACTCATCCGCAATGCTTCCAATGGCGGCGATGCAGCGCCCACGACGGGTAGCAGCCAATCAACCGACAACCCAGAACCGTGCATCACTACCACCGTAATCCCCGGTGCGGATCTCCCCAAGCCCAACACGGTGACCACAAATGTTTACAACGCTACTGACCGCGCAGGACTCGCTGCGGCAACGGCCGACGAGCTCAAGGGCCGCGGATTCCTGATCGGGACTGTCGCCAACGACCCGAAGGCAAAGACCGTCACAGGTGCCGCCGAGATTCGCTACGGCACAAAGGGTGAGTTGGCCGCAAAACTTATGTCGTACTACATCCTCGGTGCAACGTTGGTTAACGATGGCCGTGCAGATAACACCATCGACACCGTGCTCGGTGCTGCGTTCGTATCCGTTGCTGCGCAGTCCGATGTAGACAAAGCGCTGGCCGAGCCATCACCAACAGCATCCGGTCCCGGCTGCTCGTCATCCGCTGCGCCAATGGACAGTTCTGAACCCGCAACGGACTCTGGCTCAAGCACAACACCCAGCGCCTCCTGATCCACCGAAGGCGCCTACCGACGGAGGCCATATGACCGTGCTGCGAGCAGGAATTGATCTCGGCGGAACCAAGATTCAAGTGGTTGTCCTTGACGAGGGCAACGAGGTGAAAGGTCAGTGTCGTGTTCCCACACCACGCGACAACGGGCCGCGAGGTGTCATTGACGCAATGATCGAGGCCGTGAGGACCGCGATTACTGATGCGGCGATACCCGATGCAAAACTTGTGGGTGTAGGCATTGGGGGTCCTGGCCAAATTGATCCGACGGCCGGCACACTCAGTGGAGCACCCAATCTCCCCGATTGGCTTGGCACTGTGCAGGTGGTTGAGCCAATGCAGCAATCACTCGGCGCGCCGGTAGCACTTGCCAATGACGTACAAGTTGCCGTGATTGCAGAGGATCAACTCGGTGCAGGCCGCGACTACTCGTCTGTACTCGGCGTGTTCTGTGGCACCGGAGTCGGCGGCGGGATCATTATCAACGGAACGCTGTGGAAGGGCCGCGGAGCCGCAGGCGAAATCGGACACATGGTTGTCGAGCCGAATGGCGCAATGTGCGGATGCGGTCGACGCGGTTGCATGGAGGCATACGCTGGTCGCGCATCGATGGAACGCAAAGCACGCAAAATGGTCGACGATGGTGCGAAGACGAGCTTGTTCAAGATCATGAAGGAAAAGGAAAAAGCCAATCTCTCTAGCAGCGTCTGGGATAAGGCCCTTCGCCAAAATGACAAAGTTGCAGAACAACTCATAGATCGCGCGGTGTGGGCTCTTGGCATTGGCGTCGCGAGCGCAATCAATCTTCTTGATCCCGAATGCGTAGTGGTTGGTGGGGGCCTCGGTTCGCGACTGGGCCAGCCATTTGTCGACGCGATTATTGATGCAATGCAACCGCACCTGCTGAAAGTCAAAACTCCACCAGCGATCGTGCTCGCATCTCTTGGCGATCTCGGCGGCGCCATTGGCGCCACCTTGTTGCTAGACGGCAACAACTAGACGCTCAGAGGCACGTGCTCACACAGGTGGTGGTGGAGTGACCGTTAAGGTCGTGGTCACCGAGACCGACGTGCCGGTTGCAGAGCAGGAGACATCCCATGCGGCTTCGGGCGTACTCTCGTTTATGTACGACGTCACTGCCGTTGAGGTTAGGGCCCCTGCGCTGCAGACAATGTCTAGGCGGGTGCCATCGGTGTAGGTCGCACCCGTTTCGTCGGGAACCCAGCCCGGCGCGAGTTGCCAATGCTGCACCCACGTCCACGGCGTGAGTGGGTCGGTTGTCGGCACCGCCGCTGTGTCAGTAACTGAGATGGTGCGTGCGTTAAACGTGATGTCACGCCCGCGCGTAGACCCACCTGGCCTGTCGGTAAAGCGATAGCGCGTGGGGCCAAGAAGACTCATTCGCGTGTGGCCCGACCTGATCTGGCCTACCGGTTCGAAAGTCGAGTGCGCGGGCATCGAGCGACTCCACGCAAGCGCAACCGAATCAGTCTTTGCCGCACGGCCACGATCAGAAAGCACCGGGACTCCAGATAAAAACCACGTCACAGCGCCGTGGTCCTCATGTCCATGCGCCCACCGACCACGTCCGCCTCGCACGATGAAGTGGTCGGTTTCGGTTGTGCGGACGGCGAATCCAGACTTTGGACACTACAGCGACTTCCCGGAAGGGACTACGAGTTTCCCCGGGGTGCCGTCACCGATTGACTCAAGCACACCGTCGGGACGCGCCAGTGCCGCGAGGCTACTTGCACCGAGCGCAATGGTGCTCGCCGGAACTATTTCCACCCCGAAACGACGGTTCGCGTTCGACCACATGTTCATATTCGTGCGTTGATAGTTGATCGATTGCTCAAAGGTGAGCCCGCAGTTGTCGAACACCCGCGCTCCGTCGGTTTGCGCACGGGCAAGGGCGAACGCCTGCCACTCAGGTCGCACCATAAGTCTGCCGACACGATACAACGCCATGTTCGACATCAGGCCGTGGTTGTGTGGTCGTTTGCGAGGAAGTCCGTAGTAGCGCTCAGGATCCATCGCTGCATTTGCCAACGCTGCAATGGGGGCAAGTAGCCGAGTATCTGCAGTCTCTCGCCACAGACAAGCCGACATACGCAAGCGCTTGGTGACCGCGGACTCTTCCCACCCCCGACGGAAGATCTCGCCAGGGCCCACAGCCGCGCCAGGATCTGGCACCGACGTGGCGCGATCTAGGAAGATCTCTACTGCCTTGGGCGCATCGACGACAGCAATAGGTCCAAGCCACTCCATCCAAGCGAAGTAGCCGGTCCAGAACGACTCATTCGGAGCTAGGTCCAACCATTGCGTACCTGGAGCAACCGAGACGGTCCTGCCGCGATACACGATCACATCGGACGTCGCCAGATCGGAGAGGTCAACTTGTGCAGAAATGATCGGGTCCACCATGGCGTCGCAATAGGCGTTGGACTCGACGGCCGCCGTGGGCACAGAATTCAGACCCACAAAGATGAGACCCCCTGCGAGAGAAACTCCCGCAAGCAGGCGCAAGATCGATCGGCGAGGACTGGGCATCCGAATTTATACCTCATTGAAGGGGGTCAAGACCAGTTCAGGAGCCACTCGAATTCCTGAGAGCCCCTTCCCAGGGAGGTACATGCAACACAATCAGAGGTATGCCGCGTCGAGGGAGAGTGGAGAGCGCCAAAGTGGGGCCGAGCGGTCGCGTGCCGCTGGGAATCGCCGATGGCAGCGATCCTTTCACCGAATTCACGTTGGAGCATCGCGCTTCTCTCGTCCGTCTCGCCTACGTCATCACAGGAGATGCCTACCTCGCCGAGGATCTCGTTCAGGGGACACTGATTAAGGCCTACCGCTTCTGGGATCGTGTGTCCGCCGCGGACTCCCCTAGGGCGTACGTCCGACAGATCCTCGTACGAGAACACCTCTCCTGGCGGCGGAGGATGTCGAGTCGTGAGGTTGTGCACCCCGAGCCGACCATTCTCGTACCGCCTCTGGTCACTCAGCTCCCAGATCACAGCGCGCGCGAAGAGGCGTGGCATCTTCTTGCCACTCTCCCTCCGAAGCAGCGCACCGTGCTAGCTCTTCGCTACTTCGATGACCTCAGTGACGAAGACATTGCAACAACTATGGGGGTCTCTGCCGTCACAGTCCGTACGAATGCTTCACGCGGACTTGCAACCTTGCGCGCGCGATTGCAGCAAACAAAGGACTACATATGAACGAGGATCGTGAGCTCGAGGATCTACTCCGCGCGAGCATGAAGCATCACGCCGAGCAGATGCCGGAAATTGACAGTGTGCATACCCGCCGTCGACGCACTCCGGTGCTGATCGCTGCGGCTGCTTCTGTGGTCGTCGTTGCCGCAGGAGCTGTGGCTCTCACTTCACTCGCTCCGATCTTTTCAGCAGGATCCGGAACTTCAGGCTCCGCTTCGACGCAACTAGATTTGGGCGGCCCTCGGCCGCTGTTTAGCCAGGAGTTCTCAGCGGGAGATGGTTCATTTGCGGCGCCTACGTCTGCGGCCGCCCCATCCTCTCCAGACGAATTGGTGTGGACCCCAGTGGTCGCTGCTGCTTTGTCGACGCTCAGCTCGAAAGCTGTGGAGAAGAGCGCTCCACTGTGTAGTGCATCCAATCCGGAGCACGTTAGCGTCGCCCTCAGCGATGTCTCTGCGATCTACGTCTGTCATGGCGGATCGCTGACCCAAGAGGATGGATCAGTTTGGTCGACCGCGATTGTCGATCAAGTTGTTGAAGGAATGGCCGAACTTTTGGAATCGAGTGGACGTCCCGATGAACCACTAACTGACTTGGCCTGTACAGCTGAGGGCTACCTGACTCCCATCATCACCGTTCATAGCTCCTCTGGTGTTCACAACATCGCTCCGCCGGTTGACATTTGCGGGAAACCGCAGCCACGGTGGCTCGCAGCCCTGCACAACCTCATCGTTCAGAAAGTGCGCGAAATACCGATCGAGATTACGCAAAGCAGTCTCGCCACCGAGACCGGCTGCTCGTACCAATTCAAAGACATACTGACCCTGGAGAAGCCTGCGAAGGCGAAGGGTTCACCGGATCCGCTCCCAGAGAGCCCCATGAGAATGTGCGTCTACCAAAGCGATCAAAGCGATGTGGGGACGCTCGTCGCTGGCCTCGGGGTGTCAACTAGGGTCGTGGCCGCCATCAACGGGATCTACCGGAAGATCGAGTCAGACCCAGAATGCGATCCCACTGATCACCACTTCTTCGTGGTCCTCACCGGCAAGATTGGCTGGGTTCAAATCGGTCTAGACGGATGTGGCATCTTCGGCAGCCCTGGAGGTGTGTGGTCAGGGTCGGGTGATCTTCGGGCGTACCTCGTGTGGCTCATCCAGGATGCCGGGCAAGGCAAGGCGTTGCTTAACCAATAAGGCGTTTGCGCAGGCGGCGGATCGACAGGTAGCGCGCGATGATCGCGAAGATGACGAGCGCGGCGACGTTCCCCACGTCGGCCCAGCCTTCCCAGCCGAACGCAGCGTGACGCACCAGCTGCACGCAGTGATACAGCGGATTGAGCTGCGCAAGCGTCTGTGCCCATTGTGGCAATTGAGTGAGTGGAAAGAACGTGCCCGCGACTAGGAACAATGGCGTGATCAAGGCACTCGTCACGTAATTGAACGCATCAATGCTTGGCACAATTCCGCTGAGCCACTGACCGAAGAACCCGAAACCGAGCCCGGTCAGGAATCCAATGAACGGCACCGCAAGCATCCCCCACGATGGTGGTAGCCCGAAACACATAGCGACGAGCAGGGGCGCGCAGCCGTAGACACCGGCTTTTGCGGCGATCCATAATCCCTCAGCGGTCATGATCTCGGAGACATCCACCGGCGTGGAAAGCAGACCGTCGTACGTCTTTTGATACACGCGACGGACATAAGTCGTAAACATGCCCGTGAAGACACTCGAAAACAGCACCGCGGTAGCGACCGAGCCCGTGCCCACAAACTCGATGTAGGAGTAGCCGTTGATGTTGGAGATCAGCGCGCCGAGACCCAGGCCGAACGCCAGCAGATAAATCGTCGGCTCAACAATGGACGCGAACGTTGTCGACACCCAGAGGCGACGAAACATGATCGCCTCACGCGTCAAGATGCCAGCGTAGGCGTGTACGTCGATCATTCGAGCACCTCACCAGTGAGCAGGACAAAGACGTCCTCAAGATTTGCCACCCGTTGGGTGCCTACGCCTAGTCGGTCGTGCATCGCTTCGGGAATCGATTCCGCTCGGAGGATCGAGACACTAGGACCAGTACGTCGCGTCGGTAACCCTTCTGCAATTGCCTCAACTTCAGTAAGTCGCTCGGGTGGGCCATAAAACTCCAGCGCATGTGTGCCCACATGAGTGTCCAGAAGCTGCTGCGGTGTGCCACGAGCAATGATGCGGCCGTGGCTCATGATCGCCACGTCATCCGCGAGCCGTTCGGCCTCTTCTATGTAGTGCGTCGACATCAACACGGTTACGCCTTCGTTGCGCAGTCGATCGATGATGACCCAGATGTCTGCACGTACTTGCGGATCAAGACCGACTGTCGGTTCGTCAAGAAGCACCACGCGCGGGTTGTGCACAAGCCCGCGGGCGATGAGCAACCTTCGCTTCATGCCGCCCGACAACGTGCCCACCTTGGAGTGCGCACGATCGGTGAGAGCCGCCAGAGCGAGACCGTCGGCTACCGCCTGCTGGCGAAGGTTGCGCGGGATTGGCTGCAATGTCGCCCAGATGAGGAGGTTTTCCTCGCAAGTCAGCTCTTCATCAAGGTTGTCCGCCTGCGGCACCACGCCCATCAGCCCACGAGCCTGTTTGGACTTTGCCGGCACCGGGAACCCCAAGACCTCGATGGTGCCCTCATCGGCAATCGCTTGCCCGGTGAGCATCTTCATCGTGGTCGACTTGCCCGCGCCATTGGGGCCGAGTAGTCCCAGGCAGACTCCCTCAGGGACCTCAAGATCGAGGTGATCGACAGCGGTGAGTGCCCCAAATCGCTTCACGACACCTTGTAGCCGCACAGCCGGATTCGCAGTCACGCGAGGAGTCTAAGCCGCACACTTCTTTCCCCGACGTCACCTTGCGTCGCCCTAAGCCGCAGCTTTAGGGCGACGCAAGGTGACGTCGGCGGGGAGGGGAAATGCGTGAGGGAACCCCCGAAGGGATCCCCTCACATCATGGCGGTGGCGGTGGGAACCGTCGCTGCTCTGCGCGCAGCTCCTCCCAAATCCCTCGCATCCAAAATGATGTGAGGGGACCCCCAAAGGGATCCCCTCACATCATGGCGGTGGCGGTGGGATTTGAACCCACGGTGGAGTTTCCCCCACACGCGCTTTCGAGGCGCGCTCCTTTGGCCGCTCGGACACGCCACCGCGGGAGAGAATACAGGCCCGCGGCCGGGCCGGCTTAGCCGCGTCGGTCCGCGAAGAACTCTCGTACGAGCGCCGAACACTCCTCGGCAAGCACTCCGGAGACGACTTCCGGTCGATGCATGAGGCGCCGGTCCCGCAGGAGATCCCACATCGACCCAGCCGCACCGTACTCGTCGTTCCACGCACCAAAGACGACTCGGTCGACCCGCGAGAGTCCGATTGCGCCTGCACACATCGGGCAGGGCTCAAGTGTGACAACGAGGGTGCAGCCCGAAAGACGCCACTCACCAACAACGGCGGCGGCGGCACGAACGGCAAGCACTTCTGCATGCGCAGTCGGATCGCCCGAGGCTTCGCGTTCGTTGTGTGCGCGGGCGATCATCGCACCGGACGCGTCAAGCACCACTGCGCCAACGGGCACATCAGCACCCGATAGTCGCGCTTCTTCGAGCGCTACGCGCATGACTGCGTCGTAGTCAGGCAACGCAGTCACGCGGGTGGCTCCTCCAGGAGGTCGTTCACTTGATCCATGAAACCCAGACGTGTAGCGATCGAGGCGACGATCTCATCGGGGTAGACCTCATCGTCAGTGCAGAGCAACTCCAACGACTCAGCATCCATACCGAAGTCCGCGACGATGGCGAAGTCACCAATCGGCTCGGGCTCATCTAACTCGTCATCATCCTCAGGAAGATCAACCTCGAGGAACTTGGCCGCTTCATCAGCAAGAGGCCATTCGTACGCAGCATTGAGATCAGAGAGAAGTACGCGCGTCGCAACACCGGGCAAAACGCGCGCGAGCACGAAGAACTCATCGGCAACGCCGACAAAGCCGAGCGTGCCACCTTCACCCGGGAGATGCCGCAGGGAACCGACTAGATCGTCAATCGACTCGGAGGCGCGTGGTGCCAATGCAGCGACACTCCATCGGCCCTCCTCGCGCCACGCGGCGAACGCAAAATCCATGCCGTCAGCCTCTAGTTCCATGCGGTCCACCTCCTTCTTCTGTGTAGATCGTGTCACGCTCCACCGGCATATGCCATCCCCTAGTGCCGAAGCGATAGCGAAGTGAGACATTGCGCCCCACGTTTTGCTCAAGGATCGTCAGATTTCCCCTGCAGCCTTGGCCGCGATGTCGCGGCGAGCGTGTGATCCGGCAAGCGAAATGTGGTCGAGTGCGGCGTACGCCCGAACCCGGGCCTCACTCAGCGAATCCCCGGTGGCTGTCACCGAAAGCACGCGCCCACCGTTAGACAGCACTTCACCGGAGTCGTTCAAGCGGGTACCCGCATGCAAAATCGACACTTCATCCATCGCATCGGCGTCGCTGATGCCCGTGATTGGGTCACCTGTACGCGGAGAAGCGGGGTAACCATCAGCTGCAACAACGACGGTCACTGCGGCGCCACTGCCCCAGCGCGGCGCCTCAACTTCATGCAGAGTGCCACGCGCAGAACCGAGCAACAGATCGGTGATCGGTGACTCGAGTAGTGCGAGCACGACCTGCGTCTCGGGGTCACCAAAACGGGCATTGAACTCGATGACTCGCACGCCGCGCGAAGTCAGCGCGAGCCCGGCATAGAGCAATCCACTAAATGGTGTGCCACGCTCACGCATCACATCGACAGTTGGCTGCAACACGCTCGCCATCACTTCATCAACCAGTCCGGCCGGCGCCCAAGGAAGCGGTGCATAAGCACCCATGCCACCAGTGTTCGGACCGGCATCACCATCGCCTACTCGCTTGAAGTCCTGGGCAGGAACCAGCGGGATAACCGTCGTGCCATCGGTGATTGCAAAAAGCGACACCTCGGGGCCATCAAGGAATTCCTCGATCACCACTTGCGAGCCCGCTGCAAGGCACGTCATGGCGTGATCAAGTGCCTCTGCATGATCAGAAGTAACGACCACTCCCTTGCCCGCGGCGAGTCCATCGTCCTTGACGACGTACGGCGCACCGAAAGCGGCGAGAGCATTCTCGACCTCAGACCGAGACGTGCAGACGAATGCCTGCGCTGTCGGCACATCCGCGTCGGCCATCACCTGCTTGGCGAACGCTTTGCTGCCCTCGATTTGGGCCGCGGCAGCGGAGGGTCCAAAGCAGTCGATGCCACGGGCACGTACGGCATCAGCCGCACCGGCCACGAGTGGCCCCTCGGGCCCGATGACAACAAGATCGACACCGAGATCGCCGGCAAGCGCTGCTATGGCCGCTGCATCCTTGACATCCACTGCGCAGGTTTCGACCTCAGCGGCGATGCCCGCATTGCCCGGAGCCGCGACAACCGCGGTCACCCTGCTGTCGCGCAAGAGCGCGCGTACGAGTGCGTGCTCGCGTGCACCAGAGCCGATGACGAGGACCTTCATGGGTACGACCCTAGTGAGTATCGTGAGCCTTCAACGACATGGGTAGAGAGGCCAAGAATGTCCGCAGACGAAGCAGCCGACAAGGCTCGACGCAGCATGGCCATCTCGTTGTACAACCAGGCGTGGGACATCCTCGACTCAGATGACCGCTCACCAGAAGCACTCAACGAGCTCATCGATTGCGCTCACGCCAGTCGCCATCTCTGGCGCGGTGTGGGCGGCGTTGAACAGGCAGCGATTGGCGAATGGCTGGTCAGCCGTTCCTACGCAACCGCTGGGATGGGCGCTGAGGCGGTGCGGCATGCCGCTCTCGCTTTGCAGCTGGCGGAATCCTCTGCTGATCTGGCCGACTGGCTGCTTCCTTCAGCACTCGAGGGCATGACGCGCGCCAAGTTGATCGCCAACGGGCGCGAAGCCGCGAATGCGTGGCACGCCCGAACCTTGACTGCACTCGAGTCGATCGCGGACCCAGAAGACCGTGCGCTTATTCAGGCGCAGCTCGACGAACTTGGCCTCTAACGCTAGTTAATGAGGTCGTTGATCACGATTGTTGCGTTGCGGTCTTGGCCGACGCCGATGGCGCTCATGGGCGCACCGGAGATGTCCTCGAGGAACTTCACATATGCACGTGCGTTCGCAGGCAGGTCTTCGAATGTGCGTGCACCCGAAATGTCTTCGCTCCAGCCCGGCAGCATTTCGTAGATCGGCTTCGCGTGATGGAAGTCGGTCTGCGTCATCGGAATCTCGTCATGACGCACACCGTCGATCTCGTATGCCACACATACCGGGATCTGCTCGAAGCCCGTGAGCACATCGAGCTTGGTCAGGAAGAAGTCAGTGAGACCGTTAACGCGCGTTGCAAAGCGCGCGATCGGCGCATCAAACCAACCACAGCGACGTGGGCGCCCAGTGGTCACACCGCG
>WLOK01000062.1 GCA_009699315.1 Actinomycetota bacterium | reverse complement strand
GCCGAGTCGCTCACGTACGCACCGAGCGGTCAACCATCGGGGTTGGTCACCAGCGGGTCCAACTACGACTTCAGGCAAACGATTGACTACACGGTCTTTGGCCGCATCCGATCAGTCGCCACCAGCCAGTTGTCGCCATCGAAGTTCACGGAGGATCGTTCTTACGAATACGACGCTGCAAGGCGTATGACGAAAGTCCTTATCTCCACCACGAGTAACGGCGTGGCCGGAACCGACACGAATTATCGATACGACTACGCAGATACTCAAGATTCTTCATGCGGACCTGCCGCGAAGGCCTACCCAAATGCTGGCGCTGACATCCTGCGCACAGGTGGCTCCCGTGCGGGTGTCCCTTACGTGTCCTGCCACGACGATCAAGGTCGGCTGGTGTCGACTACCGATCCGCTGATGTCGGGTGATGCAACCGGCAAAACCAAAGTAACGCTCACGCACGACGCGGGCGGACGCGTGCGCACAATAACTGGCGGTGCTCGCCCGGTTGAGTTGACGTGGGGAGCTGACACGGCGCTTGCGATTATGAAGGAGGGCGCTGGCGCTGATGCCGTGACGACGACCCTGTCACGTTTCGGCGAACGGATTCTCACTAAGACTGTCAAAGGTTCGGCTGGAACTTCCACGGTGAAATACGCATACGGTTCGCCGCTCGATACGTCACCGACCATCATCTTGAAATCCGACAGCGCAGTGGATTCCTACACGATCGGCCTCCCTGGTGGGGCGAACGTCACAGTGCCTATGGGTGGTGCTGCGACGGTCACTTTGTCGGGCATCGACGGTGCTGCGCTGGGCACAATCCCAGCACCCTCCTTTAACGCGACAAGTTCAGGTCCAGACACTTCGCCAGCCACGGTTGGTCTCGCGCCGCGTTTTGGTGCTTACGGTGAGCCACTGCAACTACCGTCAACTGAAGTAGGGAGTAATGCTGCACCGAAGTACACCTGGCAGGCGACGCAGCGTCAAGAGACTCTGGAAGGCACATCGTCTATATCTTTAGTGGGTACGCGACCGTACCTTCCGGCGCTCGGAGAGTTCCTCGCTCCAGATCCCAATTTCCAAGCGTCCAATAATCTCTACTCGTACACGCCTGGCGATCCGGTGAACGGATCGGATAAATCCGGTGAGGCCAATGAGTGGAGTTGGTTCTGGCAGATTGTCTCGTGTGTCGTCGTAGTGGCTTCGTTTGTTGTCGGCGCATTGACCGGGGGCTGGCTCATTCCGCTTGGTCTCGGCTTCGCTGCGACGGCGGCCCAGATACTTTCGGCAAAGACCCAAGAGGAAGAAAGTCCCGGACTCAACGTTTTCCGGCAGGTGCAGTTCTGGGCCCAGACCGTTGCGACACTGGCCTATATCGGCTTCTATGCGGTCAAGGGCCTCTCTTACGGGGTGAAGTGGATTGGTAAGAAGGCCGGTTGGGGTTGGGCGACCAAGACTAAGGCTGCTTCGACTCAACCGTCTTCAGCCGGTA
Source organism: Actinomycetota bacterium (assembly GCA_009699315.1). Classification (GTDB taxonomy): domain Bacteria; phylum Actinomycetota; class Actinomycetes; order S36-B12; family S36-B12; genus CAINMH01. Next base: position 9,856 of record WLOK01000062.1, on the reverse strand, counting down.
GCGCGGGGGCTCGCGACAGCGTGGGATCGCTTCGGAGCAGTCGATCCTCCATTGACTTGATGGACGAACTGGGCCTCGCGCCGGCTGAGGTGGTCGTCAAGACTTCCAAGTTCACTCGATTCGTCCAGACGATCAATAAGGCCAACCCCAGGTCATCGTATTGGCGTATGAACGATGGCAGCCCGATTCCGGGCCGGTCCTATCTACGCAGTCTGGGCAAGCTCTCGGGTCATTGGGCCGTCTTCGGCGGTGGCTACGGCTTCCAGAAGTGGGCCGAGGGTTATCAACCGTCCTCTTAATGGAGCCGGAGCCGTTCGGGCTACCCTCGTGTCATGACCGATATCAAGCCCCGTAGTCGCGTAGTCACCGATGGCCTTGAGCGCGCCGCAGCGCGCGGCATGCTCCGAGCCGTTGGTTTCACTGACGAGGACTTCGGCAAATCGCAAATTGGTGTCGTTTCTTCGTGGAACGAGATCACTCCATGCAACCTCTCCCTCGAGCGACTCGCAAAGTCAGCCAAGGAAGGTGTGCACGCGGCTGGTGGCTATCCGATGCAGTTCAACACGATTTCTGTCTCCGACGGCATCTCGATGGGCCACGAAGGCATGCATTTCTCGCTCGTGAGCCGCGAGATCATCACCGACTCAGTCGAAGCGGTCATGCAAGCCGAGCGGCTCGACGGCATGGTTACCTTCGCCGGTTGCGATAAGAGTCTGCCGGGCATGCTCATGGCAGCCGCCCGCCTCGATGTCGCGAGCGTTTTTGTCTATGCCGGTTCGATCATGCCCGGCCACGTCAAGCTCTCCGACGGCACGGAGAAGGAAGTCACGATTATTGACGCCTTCGAAGCTGTCGGTGCGTGTGCGCGCGGGCTCATGAGTCGCGAGGACGTTGATCTCATTGAGCGCGCTATCTGTCCGGGCGAAGGCGCATGTGGCGGCATGTACACCGCAAACACAATGGCAAGCGCGGCAGAAGCGATGGGCATGTCACTGCCCGGTTCTGCTGCGCCGCCCGCTGTCGATCGACGTCGCGATGGCATCTCGCGTCACTCCGGCGAGGCGGTGGTCAACCTAATCAAGCAGGGCATCACCGCCCGAGACATCATCACCCGGCAGTCACTGGAGAACGCGATCTCCGTGCTGATGGCCTTTGGCGGCTCGACGAATGCAGTGCTGCACCTTCTTGCAATCGCGCATGAGGCTGACGTGGACTTGCACATCGAGGACTTCCACCGCATCGGCTCAAAGGTGCCGCTGCTCGCAGATCTCAAGCCGTTTGGTCGCTATGTGATGACCGATGTTGATCGCGTCGGCGGAGTGCCCGTGATCATGCGTGCGCTTCTCGATGCTGGCATGCTGCACGGTGACTGCCTTACCGTGACAGGAAAGACGGTGGCCGAAAATCTCGCAGACATTGCGCCACCCGACCCCGATGGCGTGGTCCTCATGTCGGCGTCTTCGCCCCTCGATATGCACGGTGGCATCACGATTCTCGGTGGCTCCCTTGCACCCGAAGGGGCTGTGGTCAAGAACGCTGGTGTGCCCGTCGAAACTTTCGAGGGCACGGCGAAGGTGTTTGAACGCGAGCAAGCTGCGATGGCCGCACTCGAAGATGGTTCGCTGCAGTCAGGCGATGTGGTCATCATTCGCTACGAAGGGCCGAAGGGTGGCCCAGGTATGCGGGAGATGCTCATGATCACGGCGGCCATCAAGGGTGCCGGTCTGGGCAAAGAGCTTCTTCTCATCACCGACGGTCGCTTCTCCGGAGGCACCACGGGCTTGTGCGTCGGTCACGTTGCGCCCGAAGCTGCAGACGGTGGACCTATCGGTCTGGTGAAGACCGGCGATCGTATCCGCATCGATATCGCCAGTCGCACCCTCGATCTGCTCGTGGAAGACGCCGAATTGGCTCGTCGTCGCGCAGAGTTTGTGCCGCTACCTCCGCTCTACACCCGTGGCGTCCTCGCAAAATACGCAAAGCTTGTGGGATCGGCTTCCAAGGGCGCCGTCTGCGACTGAGGTTTCGCTTAGACTGCTTGAATGCGTAGGGGGTCAGTGTTCTTCCTTGCCGCCGTTGCGGTGCTGGGCCTCGCTGTCCCTGCGGCGGCTGGTGGATCGAAACTACCGCCCTCGATCCCGGACACACCCGTCAACGAGTTTTTGTATGACCTGTGGTTCAGTCCAACGCCCACAGATTGGCTTCCAGCCGGGACGATCGTGGTCGATTCGGGATTCCGGCCGTATCCCAATGGGATGCCCTATGCCGGATTCGGCGATTCACTCGCTTCAAACGAGCTGTTCTTTGGTACGCCTGTCGAGCAATTGCGAGAAATATCGTCAAGCACAATGCGCAACCTCTATGGCGATGGCGTGTGCATCTCAGTCAAGGGGCTTAGACCTAAGGCTCCCTGTGTGCTGACACCAGCTGTGAGCTATTTCGCTGACTACCTCGTGGACAAGGCGCGCGCCCAGAACCGCAGCGTGGGTATCGCTGTCGCAAGTGCGGGGGTCTTCAATGGGCGTAGTGACCCGGCTCAGTTGGGTACGTCATCGTTAGGGGCGCAATCCCAACTCACGACAATCACGCAAGAGACATTGCTGCGTCAGTCAGCAATCCAATTAACAACACGTGCACTGCCGCAAACTCCGGCGCAGATTCTGCGCACTTTAGTCCGGGGCACCAGGCCGGGGCGGATTCCCGCGACTCTGGTGATCAATTGGATGCACGGAAACAGACCCCTTGGGCTGGCACTTGTGCCCTACGCGATTTACCGCAAGGCGCCGGGCGTCTATGACATTGCGGTGTACGACGTCAACTACCCGATGCACGAGCGAGCAGTGCACGTTGATGTCAATACAAATACCTGGGAGTACCTCACTGTCTCGGGCTTCGGGTTACCTGCCGAAATCGTGGGCGGTGATAGTACGACCATGAGCATGAGTCTTCTCCCCATGGCTGATTCCCTCGGCCGGCAATCTTGCCCGGTGTGCTCAAACACCGTTGCTGAGGATTTTGTGGCGTTCGAACCGATTCCTACGGGGCAGGCTGGACGACTTTCGTACGAAGTGTGGTCCTTGCGCGGTGCTCCGCTCGACGCAAGCCGTCTCGAGTACCTACCTACGGTGAGTTCTCCACTTGCGCAGCAGGCAGAAATCGCGCCGTCAGTCATCATTCCCGAGCAGGGCTACCTGATCCCGATCGATGCAACACGATTAACCAAGTCGATCCCGGTGAGTTTGCTCATCACATCTGGTCGAGATGCTCGGCGCATAACTTGGGATCCGATGCCCATAGGGGCTCGCGTTATGGTCCGCGTTGAGGGGCAATGGGGGATCACCTCTGTTACAAGTGATCAAGAGATGCAGGTAGGGCTTTCGCAATCCATCTCTTATTCGAAACGAAATTATGAGGTATCCATCTCAGGTGGAAGCCCAACGCCCGCCAATGAAGCGCGCGCGATAGACGTCGATCGCACAACGGAGACTGTTCGTATCGGCCACCGATATGGCAAGGCTGGCACATTGGACGTTCGGGCAAGTATCTATACGTCTTCAGGGATGACCACTTGGATCGCCCCGGGCACTCGCTGGCGGTCCAATGAAAGTCTTCTGCTTGATTATTCCGAGTGGAGTACACGCAGCGACCAGCCTCGACTCTTGCTCCTTCAGGGCAGAGATGTGGTGCGAGAGATCCCGATGGTGCTAGAGACCAATTAGCTGTCGCAGGCCCTTCTGCGGTGGATTCCCGCTAGTGTCCCATGTGTGCCCAAATACCTGATCCTTCTCGGTGCTTCTGTTCTCGTTCTCGGCGCAGTTTCACCTGCGTTTGGCGCGGGGCCAGTGTTGCCCCCGTCGATTCCGGATACGCCCACCAACGAGTTCTATTATGACCTCTGGTTTGGTGCGCCACCTGCAGGATCTACTCCATCGGGACAAGTGGTCGCGGACTCTGGCTTTCGTACGGCTCCCAACGGGTTCCCGTACGCGAACTATGGCGCCACTCTTGATCAGAACGCTCTGTTCTTCGGGACCCCTGACAACGCCCTTGAGCCGATGAACTCCCAAGACATGCGCTCGCTGTTCGGGGATGACGTGTGCATCACGCTAAAGAACACTACGCGGGGCGGTCCATGCGCTCTCACGCCTGCAGCGAAGTACTACTCCGAGTATCTCCTAGAGTCTGTCGATTCCGTTGGCCACTGCGCCGGGTTCGCCGTTGCAGCCGCGGCCCTCTACAACGGCTTCCTCAAGCCTTCAGACCTTGGTGCATTGTCGTTAGCCAATCAGTCGCAGCTCACTTTGGATACGCAGAGTGAATTGCTGCGGCAGTGGGCGACTCAGCTCTTCACGCCCACATTAAAGACTTCTCCCGCCGATGTGGTACGCACATTGGTGCGCACGATCAAGCCAGGACGGGTGCCCTCGGCGATGCCCATCTGGTGGCCGACCGCCCAAGGCGGTGTCGAGGGTCACGTGATCATGCCGTTCGCAGTGCTTAAGAAGGCGCCCGGGCTCTACGACATTGCGGTCTATGACAACAACTACCCCGGGCAAACTCGCGCGGTCCATGTGGACATGAACGCGAACACGTGGGAGTACCTCGTTTCAGTGGATCCTTCGAGCGGACCCACGATTGCGGCCGGTAACGCTGACACCTTAACCATGTGGTTGATGGATGTTAAGAAAGCGGTGGGGAAGCAGTTGTGTCCTTTCTGCGGCAAGCGGGTACCTACCGATTTCGCGGCCTTCGGCGTCTTCCCTGCTTCGCAGAACGGCAAGATTGACTACGGGTTCACTGACCTCCGCGGCAAGCCTGTGTCTGGGGCTCGGATGAATGTGTTGCCTGCGCTGACTGCGATTGGCGCTAACCAGTTCACGCTCCCGGCCGCCCAGATAATGCGGCACAACGGCTACCGAATGTGGATCCGTACGGCTCCTGATGGCCGTACGGTCCCGATGCAGACCCAGCTCGCATCGGGCACGGGACTTCATTTTGTCGACTGGGGCAAAGTTGGTCCTGGCTCTAATGCGCGCATCACGGTGTCGGAGGGTGGCGAACTGTTTAGCGTGACGAGCAACCAGTCAGCTCGGCCCAAACTCCTTCAGATTTTCCAACAGCGCGAGCGGCATTACACGGTGGTCGCCAGCGGAGGAGCCGACACAGCCAAGGGTGTGGCGCGGTATCAGCGACTAGACCGAGCCGGCGGCCTGCTGATGATGGGGCACAGCGACAACCGCAAGGGCTCGCTCTCGATTCGCGTCACCCTCGAGACTGCTACCGGTCAGGCGGTTTTCCGAGCCGAGAACGTCTCCTGGGCTCTGGGTCAGCACCTGGCCTTCGATTATGACCACTGGCGCAGCCTCGATGAGACCCCGACATTGTGGGTCCGGGACGCGGTGAGCGGAGCCAATATCCGTGAGATCCCGCTCACGAAGGTCGGCTGATCTCAGGAGTTGGAAATTGTGGCCTAAACCACTAGTCACAATGGCCACATTCGGGGTAGGCTCTCGTCTCGTGCGGAAGATTCTTGTAGTAGTAGGCAGGCGCGCGGGCTGAGCCCCACGAGTCGGTCAAACCGCGCGCCCTCCGAGACCAACCGGTCCGGGGGGTGTTTGTTTGTGAGGCACGTGAGTTCCGAGTAGTGGAAGTAGGAGAAATGAGCGAGCAGATCACCGGGGCGCAGAGCCTGATCCGTGCGATGGAGCACGCGGGCGTCACGGACGTATTCGGCATCCCGGGTGGGGCAATCCTGCCGGCATACGACCCCCTCATGGACTCCAAGCAGATCCGCCACATTCTCGTGCGTCACGAGCAGGCCGGCGGCCACGCTGCTGAGGGCTATGCCGCGGCAACTGGCCGCGTCGGCGTCTGCATGGCCACTAGTGGACCGGGGGCGACCAACCTCGTGACACCGATTGCTGACGCACATATGGACTCCGTGCCCATGGTTGCGATCACCGGTCAGGTGGCGAAGGCCGCGATCGGCACCGATGCTTTTCAAGAGGCCGACATCCGCGGCATCACCATGCCGATCACGAAGCACAACTTCCTTGTGACTGATCCTGACGAGATCCCGCGAGCGATCGCCGAGGCGTTCCACCTTGCATCAACCGGTCGTCCTGGTCCGGTGCTCGTCGACATCTCCAAAGACGCGTTGCAGAAGATGACGACGTTCAATTGGCCCGAGCGCATTGACCTGCCGGGCTACCACCCAGTTACTAAGCCGCACAGCAAGCAGGTGCGCGAGGCCGCTCGGATGATCGTGGAGTCCAAGCGCCCGGTGCTCTACGTCGGCGGTGGTGTTATCCGGGCAAACGCTTCGCCGGAGCTTCTTAAGTTCGCCGAACTCATCGGAGTGCCGGTTGTCACCACTCTTATGGCCCGCGGCGCCTTCCCCGACAGCCACGGCCAGCACCTGGGCATGCCCGGCATGCATGGCAGCGTCGCAGCGGTGGGCGCATTGCAACGTTCGGATCTACTGATCACGATCGGGGCGCGTTTTGACGATCGCGTTACTGGCCATCTTCCGTCATTCGCCCCCGACGCCAAGATCATCCACGCCGATATAGACCCTGCCGAGATCTCCAAGAACCGCACGGCTGATGTGCCGATCGTGGGCGATGCGCGCGAGATCCTCATCGAACTCTTCGCTGCTATCGAAGCCGAGTTCGCCGCTGGCAACCGCGGTGACTACGAGGAGTGGTGGCAGACCGTCGGTCGCTGGCGTGACACCTACCCGCTGGGCTACACGCATCCCGAAGATGGTTCGCTGTCGCCTGAGTTCGTACTCGAGCGATTGAGCGCCATCAGCGGCCCTGAGTCGGTTATTGCCTCCGGCGTTGGTCAGCACCAGATGTGGGCCGCGCAGTTCATCAAGTACGAGCACCCACGCACCTGGCTCAACTCCGGCGGACTGGGCACGATGGGCTATGCCGTGCCCGCTGCCATGGGAGCCAAGGTCGGTCGCCCCGACGCAACCGTGTGGGCGGTCGATGGCGATGGCTGCTTCCAGATGACCAACCAGGAGCTTGCTACCTGCGCCATCAACGAAATCCCGATCAAGGTCGCACTCATCAACAACTCCAGCCTCGGCATGGTGCGGCAGTGGCAGACGTTGTTCTACAACTCGCGCTACTCCAACACCGATCTACATTCGAATCGGATCCCTGACTTCGTGAAGCTTGCTGACGCCTACGGGTGTCACGGGCTGCGCTGCGAGTCGTCCGATCAGGTCGACGCAACGATCGAGCGGGCACTGAGTCTTAACGATGCACCAGTCGTCATCGACTTCGTGGTGCATCGCGACGCGATGGTGTGGCCGATGGTCGCCGCAGGAACAAGCAATGACGAAATTTTGGTAGCGCGATCACTTGCGCCCGAGTGGGACAGGGAGGACTAGTCATGAGTCGTCACACATTGTCAGTGCTAGTGGAAGACAAGCCCGGTGTGCTCGCGCGCATTTCGAGCCTCTTCTCGCGTCGTGGCTTCAACATCGAGTCTCTCGCGGTGGGCACCACCGAACTCGAGGGTGTTTCGCGCATGACGATTGTCGTCAACGTGGAGTCTCTCCCGCTTGAGCAGGTGACCAAGCAACTCAACAAGCTCATCAATGTGCTCAAGATCGTCGAACTCGAAGATGCGGGCTCGGTGCAGCGAGAGTTGCTACTCGTCAAGGTCAAGGTCGATCCCGACACTCGTTCGCAGGTGCTTGAGGTCGTGCAGTTGTTCCGTGCCAAGGTTGTCGACGTTGCCGTAGATGCGGTCACGATTGAGGCGACCGGCAACCACGACAAACTTGATGCGCTTCTGCGCGTGCTCGAGCCGTACGGCATTCGCGAACTCGTGCAGTCGGGCGTTGTTGGCCTAGCCCGCGGGTCCAAGTCGATTGCCGATCGCACCCTGCGCCCCGTGGACCGGACCGCCTAGCAGCCCTGACGGAATCCTTGCTTTTCTCACCGGAGCATTGAGGGCAATCGCTCTTGGCGCAGTCCTGTGCAACCGATGCGGCCCCTTCACGCGTCTTAGGTAAGTAGATTGGCTACAGAAGTACTAAAGGGGGCGATGTGCAGTGAGGTCCGCAAAGGTTTGCGTATCGATTTCGGCTGCCCTGCTCGCATCCCTAGTCGTGGGCGTTTCAGGTGCTCCAGCAGCGCCGGTGCATGTGTCGACACATTTGCCGCGCTGCGATGCGTCCACCCTCAAGATGGAGCCGCATCAGCCACTTTTCTTGTGGGGCAGCAAGCAGCGCTACCACAAGGTGCTCTGGCGCTTTGCAAACGTCATGGTCATCGTGGACGTGCTCACGACCTGCGTGTCCGACGACTGGCGGGTGTCACTCGCGGTCGCTGGAGGTCGGAAGACTTTCCTGACGCGCAATAGCAATTCCTCGTCGCAAGCATATTTGGGGTCGGGGCCCTACCCGGCTGGCGAGCGTCTGCAGTTCATCGTGCAATGGAAGTGGCATGAGGCCGACCTGAGCACTCCCTCTGGACGAGCGACGTTTAACGGACTCGAACTGCGAATTCCCAAGCTGATGGCGTGGGCCGGGAAGGTGCCGACCTGGCGCGGACCCGAGCGCGCGTCGTTGGTGCCGCATAGCTCTATTCCTAATGATTTTTTCTAGGTTCAGAGCCGTCCGCATCGCGGTGTCGACATTGGTGCTCGCGCTATCAGCCTGCGGTTCGGGTGGAGGTTCCGGGACCACCGCACTTACGACGAGTCCCGTAAGCAGCGCATCCGGTGTGGCGCCGTCTGGCACTCCCGTTGACCTGCCCATGTCCGACTGGACTCCCGATCAAATGCGGTACGCCTTGTACATCGATGGGACACTTATCACCGATGTTGACTGCATTCGCCTCAAAGAGAAGAGCGACGGCACGATCACCACGTTGATCTGGCCGAAGGGCTCAACTGCGCGGCACGTGGGAGACGTGATCACGGTGTACGACGCCGCAGGTCGAGCAGTCGCTGCGAGTGGTGATGCGGTTCTCTATGACGGTGGCTATGGGCAGCCGCCGTACCCCAACGCATGTACAAAAGGATCCAGATCGACCTTCCTGGTACAAGACGACTTGTAGGTCACCGGGTGGCATTGTTGGGTCTGTGAGAAGTCGAGTCGGGGTCACTGCCTACGTGATCGGTATGGCGCTAGCACTGACCGCATGCGCAACTGATTCGTCTGGTTCAACAAACCAGTCCCTCACGCCCTCGGGGTCTGGCCGACCTCCCGCTTCCATGTGTGATGGGGCGAGCCTTGTTTCGGGCGACAAGGCACCCTGGGATGTTCGCCGTGGACCTGTGGAGGGAGAACCGTCCGGGAAGACGTACATCACGACTTACGTGCAGTTGCGAGTCACTGTGTCGTGCACGGGGGGCAATTGGCAGATGTCCATGGCTGCGGCGGGTGGCGAATGGGTGCGGGTGGCTCCTTTGGGTGACGCCGGTCCGTTCGGCCCCTACGCCAAGGACCAGATCCTGACCTTTGCGTTCTCGTGGCCGGAGGGCCCTAACGCCGATGCGACCGTGCCGGCTCACGTACTCATCAACGGGCTCGACATCGGCTTTGAGGCGCGCAACTGGGCGCAGGTAGACACCACGTGGGCCGGGCCGACTCTCGGTGAGCCGACGATGACTTTCCCACCGCCGGCGAGCTGACCTAGCCACTCTTCTAGCCGACCAGCGCGGGTATCAGCACCTCTGTGCGTCCCGGTATCCTTGCGGAGCCTGCAGTCCCAGACCTAGGAGTCCCCGTGGCCGAGTTGTTCTATGAGTCCGATGCCGACCTGTCCGTCATCGCCAATCGAGTGGTGGCCGTTATCGGCTACGGCAGCCAGGGCCACGCCCACTCGCTGAG
>WLOK01000061.1 GCA_009699315.1 Actinomycetota bacterium | reverse complement strand
GCTGAGTTGGGCAACGCGGCTGCGGGGGTTACGGTCTCTGACCTCATGTCCCGATTCTCGCCCTACGCCGCGAGCGGTGAAATCAACTCAATCGTGCATGATCATGCTGCAGTTATGGCAGAAGTTCGCTCGTCGTTCGGCGGTCGTCCTGGAGTCCAACTAGATGAACTTGATGGGCTAACTGTGAGTGGCTCGGATTGGTGGTTTAACTTGCGTCCGAGCAACACTGAGCCGCTGCTTCGTCTCAACGTTGAGGCGCCCACTGTGAGGGAGATGGAGACACTGCGAGACAGTGTGCTGTCCATTGTCAGAGCGGGAGGTGCGGCATGAGCGGTGCATTGGGACTCGACCCCGTGCTACTAGAAGTCCTTGCGTGTCCGTGTCCTGAGCATGCACCCCTGCGGGTGGATGAGGCTGCGTCAAGACTTGTGTGTACGAAGTGCGAACGCGGCTTCGAGATCCGTGACGGCATTCCGATCATGCTGCTCGACGAGGCGTAAATGTGGCGCGTGCGCGGAATTCTTCGCGACTACGACTGGGGTGAGATCGATGGTCTCGCCCTGTGGTCGTATGCCACCGGAGCCCCGCAAGCCGAGCTGTGGTTCGGCATTCACCCGGCTGCCCCTGCGATCGTTGTGGACAGCGAAGGAGTGGCAACGGGAGAGACGCTTGACGCTGTCATGCCGCCGCAACGCAACCCGTTGCTCGTAAAACTTCTGGCTGCCGCTAGGCCACTGTCGATTCAAGTGCATCCGGTTCGAGCATTAGCGGCAGAGCTCAGCGCTCGCGGCGCGTTGCCGGACGCCGAGGAGAAGACCGAGATTCTTCTGGCGCTCGAGCCATTTCGTATTCATGCGGGGTGGCGCGATCTTGACCTAGCGCGGCGGGTGCTGGTCGAAGCCGGTGTTCCAGCAGGGGCTATCTCTTCAGCGGTGACACACGTCGACACCGTACGCGCGCTGCTCGATCTCAGCCCGGCGGTGACCGCTCAGGCGGTCGCTGAAGTGGGCGAAGCAGCCAAGAGGTGCGGCTTTGATAGCGCTGCGGTCGAGTCACTTCGTGGCATTGCCGCTGAATTTCCCTTTGACGCTGGCGTGTTGGTGTGCGTCATGATGCAGCACAGTGTGCTGGCCCCGGGCGAAACCATTGGGGTGGCGGCGGGAATTATCCACTCCTACGTTCGCGGGCTCGGAGTTGAAGTCATGACGTCTTCTGACAATGTGCTGCGACTCGGCCTTACTTCCAAGGCGGTCAATGTGGACGACGCGCTAGATGCAGTGAGAGATTTGCAGCCCACCGACGGCGCTGGCATCCAGTTCGTCGTGTACGAACTTCTCGATGAAGCCCGCGTGTTGCCCACTTCCTATCGAGTCGTGATTCCACTTGAAGGCCATGTTGAGGCAAGTGGTCTTCAAGGCCAGGTCCAAGCGGCTGTTGGTTGCGCTCTGGTCATGGGCGAGCACGAGCCCGAGGTGACCGTTAGTGTGAGCGGCCGTGCGATTGTGGCGGAGGGCCGATGAGTTCTGAAGGTGGCACCAAGGCTGTCGTTGCAGCCCTTGCCGCCAATCTCGGCATCGCTGTGAGCAAATTCGTCGCTTTCGCTTTCACCGGTTCGTCATCGATGTTGTCCGAGGCGATTCACTCGGTCGCAGATTCGGGCAATCAAGTGCTCCTTCTGGTGGGCAACAAGCGCTCAAAGCAGCCCGCTAGCCAACTCCACCAGTTCGGGCATGGTCGACGCCGGTATGTCTATGGGTTCATGGTGGCCATCGTTCTGTTCCTCGTGGGCGGACTTTTCTCGTTGTACGAAGGCCTACATAAATTCCAGCATCCGGAAGTCCTTTCCGATGCGTGGATCGCGTTCGCAGTTCTCATCGTTGCCATAGTTTTGGAGTCGCTGTCCTTTCGAACGGCCATCCGTGAGGCCAACCACGTCCGCGGCAAGCGCTCATTCCCGCGCTTCCTCCGTGATGCCCGTCAGCCAGAGTTGCCCGTGATCCTGCTCGAAGACCTCGGCGCGCTCGTTGGTCTGGTGTTCGCACTCACCGGCGTCACCATGTCCGTCGTGACCGGAGACGGGCGCTGGGACGGTCTTGGCGCAATGGCAGTGGGCGCCTTGCTCATCATCATCGCGATTTTCCTAGTGATTGAAATGTCGGCGATGCTCGTAGGCGAGAGCGCCTTGCCGGAGGAAGAGGCGGCGATCCGAGCCGCCTTGACCGCCAGCCCGCTTGTCGACCGAGTCATCCATCTACGCACGTTGCATGTAGGTCCAGATGAGCTCTTGGTGGGTGCCAAAATCGCGATTCGTGAATCCGCCACAGCCGCCCAGATCGCTGCGGGCATTGATGCCGCCGAGCGGTCCTTGCGGGCCGCGGTGCCCACGGCCAAATACGTATATTTAGAACCCGACCTGGACCGTCTCGCGGGTGAGGCGAACCCGGGCTAGACTGCTCTCGATATTCCGCGAACCATCGAAGCCTCGTGCCGTTCGCCGGGCCAACCGTCCGCAACAGACATGAGGAGCATTATGTCGACTCCCGACTACAAGGTCGCCGACCTTTCGCTTGCCGCTTTCGGCCGTGACGAAATCCGCCTCGCGGAGCACGAGATGCCGGGCCTCATGGCCATGCGTAAGGAGTTCGGCAAGTCCAAGCCGCTCTCGGGCGCTCGGATCACCGGGTCACTACACATGACGGTGCAGACCGCCGTCCTCATCGAGACTCTCGTTGACCTCGGCGCGCAGGTCCGATGGGCCTCCTGCAACATCTTCTCCACTCAGGATCATGCGGCCGCAGCAGTTGTTGTTGGCCCCAACGGCACTCCGGACAAGCCCCAGGGCGTGCCGGTGTTTGCCTGGAAGGGCGAGTCGCTCGAAGAGTACTGGTGGTGCACCGAGCAGATTCTGCTTTGGCCCGATGGTGCTGGACCCAACATGATCCTTGACGATGGCGGAGACGCCACGATGCTCGTGCACAAGGGAGTCGAGTTTGAAGCTGCAGGTGTTGTGCCCAGCACAAGTCCTTCGGATTCTGAGGAGTACGCCGTTGTCCTAGACGTGCTCCGCGCCTCGCTCAAGTCAGACGCGCAGCGTTGGACTCGCATTGCTCCAGGGATCATGGGAGTGACTGAAGAGACGACAACAGGCGTGCACCGCCTCTACGAGCGGTTGCGCGAAAACTCATTGCTCTTCACGGCGATCAACGTGAATGACTCGGTGACGAAGAGCAAGTTCGACAACAAGTATGGCTGCCGCCACTCCCTTATCGATGGCATCAACCGTGCGACCGACGTGCTCATTGGCGGCAAGGTGTGCGTCGTTGCTGGCTATGGCGATGTCGGCAAGGGCTGTGCCGATTCGCTGCGTGGTCAAGGTGCCCGTGTCATCGTGACTGAGATCGATCCGATCTGCGCCCTTCAGGCTGCGATGGACGGCTACCAAGTAGCGACCCTCGAAGACGTACTCGCGGTCGCTGACATCTTCATCACTGCCACTGGTTGCTACGACGTCATCACTGCGGACCATATGGCGGGCATGAAGCATCAGGCGATCGTCGGCAATATCGGTCACTTCGACAACGAAATCGATATGGCGGGGCTCACTGAGATGGTCGGCGTGAAGCGCAAGACCATTAAGCCGCAGGTCGACGAGTGGACCTTCGCCGATGGCCACTCCATCATCATCCTGTCGGAGGGCCGCCTGCTCAATCTCGGCAACGCGACCGGGCATCCGTCCTTCGTCATGTCGAACTCATTCACCAACCAGGTTCTTGCGCAGATCGAGTTGTTCACCAAGCTCGACGAATACCCGCTCGGTGTCTACACGCTGCCCAAGCATCTCGATGAGAAAGTCGCAAGGCTTCATCTCGACGCCCTGGGCGTGCGGCTGACCGAGCTGAGCAAGCCCCAGGCGGAGTACCTCGGCGTGGATGTGGCTGGGCCGTACAAGCCCGATCATTACCGCTACTGAGCACGGGCTGGTCGGGGCCTCTACCAGGCCTCCCGGAGTCCCAGTTCGAGTTGGCTGGGGATATTGCACGACTTCCTCGGCCTCGGGGTGACACGATGGGGTCGTGACTGAACGAATCCTCGTCGTGGATGACGACAACGCGCTCTCAGAGATGCTCGGCATCGTGCTGAGAGGGGAGGGCTTTGCGCCCTTCTTCTGCGCAGATGGCACCTCGGCTTTGCGCGCCTTCCGTGAGTTTCGACCAGATCTAGTTCTCTTGGATCTGATGCTTCCTGGCCGCGACGGCGTTGATGTGTGTCGGGACATTCGAGCCGAATCGGGAATTCCCATCGTGATGCTCACGGCGAAGAGTGATACATCAGATGTTGTGTTGGGCCTCGAAGCCGGCGCGGATGATTATATTGTTAAGCCCTTTAAACCCAAGGAACTCGTCGCTCGTATGCGCGCGCGGCTTCGTCGCAGCGACTCCTTAGAACCTGAGCATCTTCAAATCGGGGGGCTGACTATCGATGTGGTGGGCCATTCCGTCAAACGAGATGGCACCGCGATTTCGCTGACTCCATTGGAGTTCGATCTGTTGCTCTGTCTTGCGCGCAAGCCCAAGCAGGTTTTCACGCGCGAAGTTCTCTTGCAGGACGTGTGGGGCTACCGACATGCGGCGGATACCAGGCTAGTCAACGTTCACGTGCAGCGACTGCGCGCCAAAATCGAAGATGACCCCGACAAGCCAGAGATTGTGGTGACTGTACGAGGCGTCGGCTACAAGGCCGGGCCTTCGTGATTTCGGCTGCGCGTCGGGTGCGGGCTGCCTGGCGCCAGTCGTTGATGCTGCGAGTCACGTCGGCGACGTTGGCGCTATCTATTACGGTCGTCGCATTGCTGGGCCTTCTGCTCCTCTCTCGTGTCACTTCGGGACTGCTTGACTCCACCCAAAAATCAGCATTGGTGGAGGCAAGTGTTGGTCTCACCGATGCTCGCCGGGTCTTGAGTGCGGCCAATACCGGCGGTGCCTCAGTCTCCGCGTCAACGCTCGTCGACTCGGTGATCACAGCGTTAGCGACCCGCGCAGGGTCGCCCGGGCAGTTCGACGTGCTCCTGCTGGCCAATAAGACCACTTATCTGGCCCCGGAGCGTGGCACCAATCTCGTGTCTGTTGGTAGCGTTCCGGCAGATCTGCGTGATGCGGTCGCCGGTTCGGATCGTCAGTCATGGACTTACACCGAGATTCGCTATCTTGATGGCCGCACCGCTCCCGGACTTGTTGTGGGCGCGCCACTTAATGTCCCCACAGTTGGTCCGTATGAGCTGTATTACTTGTTCCCCTTGACGCAGCAGCAACAAACGTTGGACCTCGTACGCAGCGCTGTCGTAGGCACGGCGGTCCTACTCGTCCTTCTTGTCGCGTTCGTCGTGTGGCTGGTTACTCGCCAGGTAGTTTCGCCCGTGCGAAGCGCGGCACGCACAGCAGAGCGATTTGCTTCGGGGCATCTAGAGGAGCGAGTCGCTGTCCGAGGTGAGGACGATCTCGCGCGCATGGCGACTGCATTTAATGAAATGGCAGCCAGCATCGAGGCACAGATTCATCAGCTAGAGAATCTTTCCTTAGTACAGCAGCGCTTTGTATCTGATGTCTCCCATGAATTGCGCACCCCATTGACCACAGTTCGGATGGCATCCGACGTCCTCTTCGAGTCTCGTGGGACATTCGATCCGGCAACTGCTCGCGCCGCCGAATTGCTCTCCACTCAGATTGAGCGTTTCGAAATTCTTCTGGCGGATCTCCTCGAAATCTCACGGTATGACGCTGGAGCAGCGGCGCTCGATGTTGACCCCACTGATCTGGTGAGTCTCGTCCGACGTGTCATCGAATCAACGGAGCCACTCGCGCACAGTCGAGAGATCGAGGTGCGTCTAGTCCCGGATCTCGATATGTGCATGGTGGAGTGCGATGCGCGGCGGATTGAGCGCGTGATTCGCAATCTCATTGGCAATGCGCTGGAGCACGCTGAAGGCAAGCCGGTGGTCGTGCGAGTTGCGGCCGACGGTGTGGCCGCGGCCGTGACTGTGCGCGATTATGGAGTGGGCTTAAGCGAAGAGGATTTATTGCATGTGTTCGACCGGTTCTGGCGGGCAGATCCGGCTCGAGCGCGCACAACCGGAGGTACTGGATTGGGGCTGTCCATCGCTCTTGAGGACGCTCGACTCCATGGTGGTTGGCTGGAGGCATGGGGCGAGCTGGGCTCGGGCGCTTCCTTCCGACTTACGATTCCGCGTCGCGCAGACGACGTGCTGGTGGATTCACCACTTCCGCTCGACGGCTCGGTCGTCGAAGTCGGCGAAGAGGTCATCGCGTGAAAGCCCGCTGCTTGATGATCCTGGCGCTGCCCGTCTTCTTGGCGTCTTGTGCAGTCATTCCGAATTCCGGCTCCATAGAACGGGGCACTCCTGTTGGTGCTGATCCCAATAACCAGGTGATCCGCGTAATTGCCCGTCCGCCACAGCCCGGCATGTCGCCTCAGGAGGTCGTGCAGGGATTCCTCGATGCTTCGGCGTCGTTTGAAGGGGATCATGCGGTCGCTCGGCAGTACCTCACTGACGCACAGAGCGCACTGTGGAAACCGTCCGAAAAGGTCACGGTCTACGACGGTTTGTTCACAATTGCTGCAGGCAGTACCACCTCCCTGAAAGTAACCAGCGGCCTTTACGCCGTGATCGCCAACGACGGGTCAATGAGGGTGGCTACGCCAGCGCGCGCCGTTGGATTTGATTTCCGGGTAGAACGCGTAGGCGCTGATTGGCGTATCGCCGATGCGCCAATTGGCCTGCTTCTTTCGCGCGCAGATGTTGCCAGATCTTTCAGATCTTTCAATCTTTACTTCTTCAATGCCAACTTCGATCAACTTGTGCCTGATCCACGGATGATTCCCGTGCAAGAGACTGGACTCGCCACGACACTCATTCGGGAGTTGGTTGCGGGGCCAAGCGATTGGCTGGCGCCGGCTGTGCGTACGGCGATTCCTGACGGGACGACTCTTGCGATCGACGCCGTCCCTGTCGACGCCGGTACCGCCCGCGTTGACCTTGACCAGCGAGTCGTTTTGACTAACGATGAAACGCGCCGAGCCTTGTCAGCTCAAATCGTCTGGACCCTTCGGCAATTGGCCACGGTGTCGGCAGTGGATATTCGATCTTCTGGTCAACCACTGTCTGTCACGGGAGTCGCAAATCCACAGCCGAGCGATGCCTGGATAAGTTACAACCCGGATGCTGCCCCCTACCCCGCAACGCCTTTCGCTGTGAGTGGAGGTCGCGCCATCAAAATCTCGGACGTCTCCACTGAGTTAGTCTCGGGAGGCGCCGGGTTCGGCAATCCGCCTCTCTCGGCCATCGCGGTTTCCGCAGGCGGATCGCGGATTGCGGGAGTCGACGAGGTAGGCAACCTGTGGAGTGGCGCTATCGCCGTGGATTCACCGATCGTCCAGATGACCGATGCACCCGGAATGACTCACCCGCAATTTGATAGCGCTGGCAATATCTGGGTCCTCGGTGCAGATGGGGTAGTCAGCGTGGTGTCTCCACTTGGTGTATCTGGGACCGTGACGATTGAGAACTTTCCGGCAAAGGCTGCCGTGCTCGGAATGTCACTCTCGCCCGATGACGCGCGCATGAGCCTCGTGCTGCAACGCGGTCCACGACGTCTACTCGTCCTTGCCCGCGTTGTCACCCAAGGCGGCGTCTTCTCCCTTGCAGGTCTTCGTCGAGTGGAGACGGTCCTGACTGATGTGCTCGACCTTGCGTGGAATTCAAGCGAGAGCATCGCCGCACTGGCTAGTGAGGGTGCGGGGACCCCCCAGGTCTACGAAGTCGATCTAGCTCAAGGCACTGTTACCAGTCGAGGGGCTCCGGTTGGTCCGCGCAGTATCGCTGCGGCGCCGGGAGTTCCGATTTTGGTGGGCACCGAGTCCAGTCGGGTTTTTTCCCTTGTGGGTGACCAATGGGTGGGCGGGGCTTTCGGCAATAACCCGACGTACGCACACTGATGCTGCTCGAACTCATCGATCTGCTTGTCCCACAGGAGTGTGTGCACTGCGCGCGACCAGGGCGCTCCTTGTGTTCCGCCTGCACCCAGGAGTTGAACGGCCGCGGACATCGCGTTGATCCCAATCCGGTCCCACCCGGACTGCCACCCGCCTTCTCCATCAGCGAATACTCAGGAGTGGCGCGTTCCGTTGTGCTTGCACACAAAGAACGCGGGGTGCGTTCGCTGACGCGACCACTTGGGTGGGCACTCGCTCGTGCGGTAGCCGCGACGGGGTATGGATCGGTCATGCTCGTCCCGATTCCTAGCTCCCGGCAGAGCCGAGCTATTCGCGGAGAAGACACCGTGGGGCTCCTCGCGCACTGCGCGGCCCGCGACCTGACCGCTGCTGGAATGCGCGCAGACGTGCAGCCAGTGCTGAGGCAAGTTCGCGCTCGACTAGATCAGTCAGGCCTAGGGCAGGCTGCCCGGACGACAAACTTGGCTTACGCCTTTGTAGCCCGCCCGTGGCGCCCCAGCGGTGCGGTCATTTTGGTGGATGACGTGATCACGACCGGGGCAACTTTGGCGGAGGGAGCGCGTGCATTGCGGGCGATTGGCGTTCGCCCGGTTGCCGTGGCGACCGTGGCTGCAACGGCGCTCAAGAAGGGGGAGCACTAGAGGGGGAGACCTTCGTGAGTGCGACTGGTGAGCGGACGCTGCTGCCGGGGGCTCCGGGGGGCTGAACCACTACGATGTGCCAGTGGGCATTCTGGACAAGGTTCTGCGGGCCGGTGAGGGCAAGACCCTCCGCAAACTCGAGAGCGTCGCGAAGCAGGTCAACGCTCTAGAGGACGATTTTGTCGCCATGAGCGATGCCGATCTTCGTGCGCTGACCGACGAATACAAGAAGCGCTTCGCGGATGGTGAGTCCCTCGATTCGCTCATGCCCGAGGCGTTCGCGACCATACGTGAGGCCGCCCGTCGCACCCTGGGACAGCGTCACTACGACGTCCAGATCATGGGCGGTGCGGCCCTTCATCTCGGCAACATCGCCGAGATGCGCACCGGTGAGGGCAAGACCCTCGTCGCGACCCTGCCCTCCTACCTCAATGCACTCTCCGGCGAAGGCGTCCACGTCGTCACAGTCAACGACTACCTCGCAGAGCGTGACTCGGAGTGGATGGGTCGCATCCATCGCTTCCTCGGCCTTTCCGTAGGCGTCATCGTGGCCAACATGGACCCGGCAGCACGTCGTGTTGCATACGCCGCCGACATCACCTACGGCACCAATAACGAGTTCGGCTTCGACTACCTGCGTGACAACATGGCGTGGTCGCGCGAAGAGATGGTGCAACGCGGTCATTGTTTCGCCGTGGTTGACGAGGTCGACTCCATCCTTATTGATGAGGCACGTACGCCACTCATCATCAGCGGCCCGGCCGATCAAGCCACCCAGTGGTACGCCGAGTTTGCGCGCATCGTCAACACCCTCAAGATCGACGTCGACTACGAAGTCGACGAGAAGAAGCGCACGATCGGTGTGCACGAAAGCGCGATCGACAAGGTCGAGGACCAGCTCGGCATTGATAATCTCTACGACACGGTCAATACCCCACTCGTGGGCTATCTCAATAACGCGGTTAAGGCTAAGGAACTCTTCAAGCGCGACAAGGATTACGTCATCATGGAGGGCGAAATCCTGATCGTCGACGAGCACACTGGGCGCTTGCTGAAGGGGCGCCGCTACAACGAGGGTTTGCATCAGTCGATTGAGGCAAAAGAAGGCGTAGAGATCAAGGCCGAAAACCAGACCTTGGCCACGATCACGCTCCAGAACTACTTCCGCCTTTACGACAAACTCAGTGGCATGACCGGCACGGCTATGACTGAGGCCAATGAGTTCTCGTCAATTTACAAGCTCGGTGTCGTGCCGATCCCGACAAATCGCCCCATGATCCGCCTTGACGAAGGTGATCTCGTCTATCGCACGGAAGAGGCGAAGTACCAAGCGGTTATTGAGGACATTGCGGAGCGCTCTGCGAAAGGCCAGCCCGTTCTGGTGGGCACCGTCAGCGTGGAGAAGAGCGAGCATCTGTCGCAGTTGTTGAAGAAGAACGGCGTGCCCCACCAAGTCCTCAACGCGAAGTACCACGAGCGCGAAGCGTCGATTGTCGCCAAGGCCGGCTTTAAGGGCGCAGTCACTGTTGCGACCAACATGGCCGGACGAGGCACCGACATCATGCTCGGTGGCAATCCGGAGTTCATGGCGGCCGATGCGCTCGAAGCGCGTGGGTTGTCTCCGATTGAGACGCCCGAAGACTACGAAGCGGCATGGCCCCAGGCACTTGCTGACGCACAGGCAGCAGTTCAGGCTGCGCATGACGAGGTCAAGGAACTTGGCGGCCTTTACGTTCTTGGCACCGAACGCCACGAGTCACGTCGCATCGACAACCAGTTGCGTGGACGTTCCGGTCGTCAGGGCGATCCCGGCGAGACACGTTTTTATCTTTCGCTCGAAGACGAGCTCATGCGTCTGTTCAAGGGTGCGATTGTCGACTCGTTCTTGCGTCGATTTAACGTCCCCGACGACGTGCCCATCGAAGCAAAGATGGTGTCTAACGCCATTCGGTCCGCACAAAACCAGGTCGAGGCGCGAAACTTTGAGATCCGCAAGGACGTCCTCAAGTACGACGATGTCCTCAATCGCCAGCGCCTGGTCATCTACGACGAGCGTCGTCGCGTGCTCTATGGCGAAGACATCTCTGAGCAGGTTGTCGAGTTCATCACTGAGACGGTTGCGAGTTACGTACGTACCGCGACGGCCGAGGGCTATCCCGAAGACTGGGACCTTGAGCAGTTGTGGGTTGCACTCAAGCAGCTCTACCCCGTGGGCGTGACTGTCGAAGAACTCGAGCAGGCCGCTGGCGGTCGTGCGGGTCTGAGCCAGGACTTCCTAGTCAGTGAACTCACCGAAGACTCCACGATCGCTTACGAGCGTCGCGAGGAGGAGCTAGGCGCAGAGGTCACCCGCGAACTCGAACGCCGCGTGATCTTGTCGGTGCTTGATCGCAAGTGGCGTGAGCATCTCTACGAGATGGACTACCTCCGCGATGGCATTGGCCTGCGCGCTATGGCTCAGCGTGATCCGCTGATCGAATATCAGCGTGAGGGCTACGACCTCTTCAGCGCGATGATGGATGCCATTAAGGAGGAGACCGTTGGCTTCCTCTTCAACGTTGAAGTTCAGGTCACTCCGAATGAAGCGGCACCCGCGGGAGATGGCGGGCCCACGGTGTCTGTCACGACTCAACAGGCAGCGGCGACAGGTGCTGCTGCGTTGATGGCCGCCAAGGGTCTCACGCCTAATCGTCCGAAGGCCGTGGAATACACCGGGCCCACCGAGCAGGGTGGCGTGGAGCATCATGCAGGCACGGTTGAAGGAGATGACGACTCTCCTCTGGATTCCGATGCCAGTCGCGCAGCGCGACGTCGGGCAGATCGGGCCAAGCGCAAGAAGCGATAGGGCTTAGCCCAATTGCATTGCCGTGACAATCCAGCGCTGATCGCGCGCTTCTAGCCGCAGAGCGATTGCTCGTGCACGTGTCATACCGCTGACTACTGCGCAAGCCTCAACAATGCCTGGCGCAACGACGCAGGTGCGTACGCTTCCGACCCGACGCGGTGGGGAGCTGAGGGCTTTCCCAGCCGGATGTCGCCGTGCGGCGGCCGCTCGGATGGTCACCTGAAGGAGGACTTCGCGGGTCGTCCACTTGGTGAGTTGG
>WLOK01000060.1 GCA_009699315.1 Actinomycetota bacterium | reverse complement strand
GAACTGAAGCAGGCGCTCGTCGAAATTGAGAAGTTCAAGGAGCGCGCGGCACGCGTGGGCGTCAAGGGCACGCGCCAGTACAACCCGGCGTGGCACATCGCACTTGATCTGCCGCATCAGTTGGTCGTCTCCGAATGCATCGCTCGGGCGGCCCTTGGTCGCGAGGAGTCCCGTGGTGGACACACCCGTGATGACTTCGCGAAGATGAGCCCAGAGTGGCGTCAGGTCAACCTGATCTGTTACGCCGAGGGCAACGGGGTGCGGGTGGAGAAGCAGGCGTTGCCTACCATTCCGCAGGAGCTTGTCACGTTGTTCGACAGTAGTGAACTCAGCAAGTACATGACCCAGGCGGAGCTCGATTCCATTGCGCAAGGGACGGCATAATTATGACTTACACCGCGAACTTTAGAGTCTGGCGTGGAATCGGCGGCGAGGGTGAGCTGCAGGACTACACCGTCGACGTCAACGAGGGTGAGGTCGTACTCGACGTCATCCATCGCATTCAGGCGACGCAAGAGCCCGATCTAGGTGTGCGCTGGAACTGCAAGGCCGGCAAGTGTGGCTCGTGCAGCGCCGAGATCAACGGCAAGCCGCGCCTCATGTGTATGACTCGCATGAACACCTTCGAAGAGGGTGCTCCCGTCACGGTCACACCGATGCGTACGTTCCCCGTGATCCGTGACCTCGTGACCGATGTGTCCTTCAACTATGAGAAGGGCCGTCAGGTTCCTGCCTTCTCGCCGCCTAAGGACCTCAAGCCCGGAGACTTCCGGATGCAACAAAAAGACGTCGAGCGCTCGCAGGAGTTCCGCAAGTGCATTGAGTGCTTCCTCTGCCAGAACACTTGTCATGCCGTGCGCGACCACGAGGAGAACATGAAGTTCTTCGCGGGCCCGCGCGTGCTCATGCGTACCGCCGAACTCGATATGCATCCGCTCGATACCCTCGATCGTCGGCGTATGGCGCAAGACGAGTTGGGCTTGGGCTACTGCAACATCACCAAGTGCTGCACCGAGGTGTGCCCCGAGCACATTCACATCACCGACAACGCGCTGATCCCGTTGAAGGAGCGCGTGGCCGACGTCAAGTACGACCCGTTGCGCTGGCTCGGCAACAAGATCCGCGTTCGCGGCAAGGACGACTGAGCCGAATCGGCGAATACCGTGGCCGATAGTGGGCCAGGCACCCTAATCGGGGTGGCTGTGGCCATACCTGAGCCGTTGGCCAGTCAGGTGACTGGCTGGCGCACTCGGTTTGGTGACCCGCAGTCAACTCAGATCGCAGCGCACATCACTTTGGTGCCGCCGATGCTCGTGACGGATCTTCTCGTAGTGGAACAACATCTCGAAGAAGTAGCGTCTCGTTCGCCGGCATTTACGATCCACTTGCGTGGCACGGGCACCTTCCGACCGCTTGCACCAGTTGTCTTTCTTGCGCTTTCGGAGGGCATCTCCGGCTGCGACGCGTTGCAGCGGCGCCTTCGCACCGGCCCGCTCGATCTAGATCTGACGTATCCCTATCACCCGCATGTAACTGTCGCGCACCATCTCAGCGATGAAGTGCTCGATGAAGCATTCGAGTCGCTAGTTGATTTTGAGGCGACCTTCTTGGCCGATCGTTTTGACTTCTATGAGCAGGATGCCGACGGCGCTTGGCTGACTCGCAGAAGCTTTCTTTTGGCCGATCAGCGGCGATGACGAGGAGCCGGGACAGGCTTTCGCCAGACCCGAACTCCGGCACCGATCAGGAAGAACGCCAGAACGATGACTGCGCCGAAGCCCCACAACCAGCCTTTGCTCACTGACGATGACGTCGGGGTGGCTGCAGTTTGCGCCCCGGATGGTGTGGGCTCGGCCGACGAAGGCGCCTTCGAGTCGCCGCCCGCCCGCTCTGCGCTTGCGCTGGCCGTGGCATCAGCGCTCACGGGGTCGACGAGGTAGCCCACGGGAGTGAGTTCGCCTTCATTGGCGAAGCCCCAGTCCAACAGCGGTGCTGCAACGTCGATGATGTCGTCTTGGACGTTCATCAAGGTCACGATCAGTCGATGTCCGTCTTGCTCGGCAGCACCCACGAAGGTGCGCCCGGCCTCGTCAGTCCAGCCGGTCTTCACGCCAATCGCGCCGGGGTAGTCGTTAATGAAGAGCGGATTCTGCGTCGCGATGGTGAATGTCGGACGTGGATCGCCTTCCTTCTCGGGGAGGAAGCCGGGCATCTCGTAGTTAATGGTGTTGACGTAGTCGTAGAAGTCGGGACGATTTAGCCCTGCGCGTGAGATGAGCGCGAGATCGTAGGCGGACGTCACTTGGCCTGGTGCTTCTAGGCCGTGCGGAGTTTTGGCGACAGTGTCGTATGCCTGAATACGTTGCGCTTCGTCATTCATTTGCGAGACGGTCGTCTCGACGCCGCCGTTAAGCATGGCGAGCGCATGCGCGCAGTCATTGCCGCTTTGCATGACGAGCCCATGAAAGAGATCACTCACGCTGTAGGGTGCGTTTTCGACGATTCCCACCCGACTGCCGTCGACAGTCACGTCGTCCACATTTGTCGTGTAGACCGTTGCTGGGTCGAGACGCTGTACGAGCGTGAGCAGCGTCAGAGTCTTCAGAACGCTCGCCGGCGAGCGCTGCACATGCGGTCCTTGGGCCGCCAAGATTGCGCCGGTGTCGAGGTCGGCCAGTACCCAGGTCGATGCGGCGACGTTGGGCACATCACTCGCCTGCTTGCCTGGATCGACGATCACATCATAGCCAGTGAGATTGGGTCCACCGATGGGCTCAGCGGCTGCCGGCCCGGCAGCGAGCAGGAGGGACACCACGGCTGTTACAGAGGCGAGGGTGAGTGCGGTCAGCCCACGTCCGAGACGCAGGCTCTGGGGGCGCGATGTGAAAGTCATACGGCAGTCAGACTAACCCGGCGACCGTGGGTGATGCCCGACACGACACAGGGCTTAGGCAGGCTTAGGGGCTTATTGCGCCGAGAGAATCTCGCGGAGCCGTGCCTTTTCGACTTTACCTAGTGCATTGCGGGGGAGGCTCTCCATCACGTGCACAGACTTCGGCACCTTGAATGGTGCGAGAACCTCTCGGGCCTGACGTCGAATCTCTGCCGGGTCCAAGGTGCTCCCGGGTTCGGCCACAACTACTGCAGTCACTGCTTCTCCGAAGTCCGGGTCCGGCAGGCCGACGACGGCTGATTCGAGAATCCCCGGTAGGGCGTTGAGAATCTCCTCAACCTCTTTCGGATAGACGTTGAGCCCGCCAGTGATGATGAGGTCCTTCGAACGTCCGACAATCTCGACATAACCATCAGCGTCTATACGCCCGATGTCGCCGGTCTTGAACCATCCGTCAGCGCTGAATTCGGTGCCGCGTAGTTCTGGCCGATTCCAGTACCCGGCAAAGACAGTTGGTCCGGTCACTTCGATTTCATTCGAATCTGGCGCGAGTCGCAGATTGACGCCGGGTAGTGGCAAGCCGACCGTTCCTGCTTTGCGCTCCCCTCGGTAGGGGTTTGAGGTGAGAATGTGTGTTTCGGTGAGGCCGTATCGCTCGACGATGGTCTGGCCGGTGCGGGTCTCGAAGTGCGCATGTGTGGTGCCGAGCATCGGTGCGGATCCAGAAGTGAAGAGACGCACGTGGCCCGCTAGCTCTGCAGTAAATCGCTTGTCCGCAAGAAGCCTCGTGTAATGCGTGGGAACTCCCATCAGCACCGTTGCTTTCGGTAGTTCTCGGAGGATGTCATCGACGCTGAATGCGCCCAGCAGGATCATGCTGCCGCCTCGCACGAGGGTGTTGTATGCCGCTACGTATAGCCCGTGGACGTGGAATATGGGCAGAGTGTGGAGTAGGACATCATTTTGTGTCATTTCCCAAAAAGCACTCAGGGTGCGCGCGCCTGCTACGAGATTGCCGTGACTCAGTACTGCGCCCTTCGGCCGTCCCGTAGTTCCGCTCGTGAAAAGCATGGCCGCAGGGTGAGTATCGCCACATGCCACGTCCACGAACTCGTACAATTCAGTTAAGGCATTGGCGAGAAGTGCGTGAAGTGTGATCTGCGGAACTTGCAGATCGAGTAATTCATCCACGACAAATACTGTGGGATGGCAATCGTCTAAGAGGCCGGCAAGCTCTTGCGATGTGTAGGTGTCATTAAGCGGAACGTAGACAGCGCCGATTCGGGCGCAGGCGATATTGAGAGCGAAGATCTCTGGACACTTCTCTACCTGAACCGCAACCCGGTCACCCGGTTGCACCCCGCGCCGATGCAGGACGTGTGCCAGTTGCGCGGAGCGACGTGCCAGCTCGCTGTAGGTCCACTGTTCGCCGGATGGCATACGGATGCACACGCGACCCGGGTCTGACCGACTCCAGTGCAGGAGCGCATCGGCGAGCACATTTGGCACGAATGGATTCCTGATCGGTTCGAGAGGCGCGCGCGGGCAGGCGGACCTAGTCTGCTGGGGTATCTAGGCCGATAGGATACGGGGCCTGGCACGTGGACTCGAATGCACGCTCGTGGAGTAAGCCGTCTAATTGGGGAGTGACCATGCCTAATGGAACGTTTGTCTACGACTTCTCTGAGGGCAACCGTGATCAAAAGGAACTCCTCGGCGGCAAGGGAGCCAACCTTGCCGAGATGACGCGTCTGGGCCTTCCAGTGCCACCAGGATTCACCGTCACGACTGAGGCCTGCCGGTGGTTTCTCACTCATGATGAAGAGCCGCCCGCGCTTCGTGTCCAAGTGACCTCCGCACTTCGTCGTCTCGAAGACTCGCTGGGTCGCCAGTTGGGCGACACCCACGATCCGCTGCTGGTGTCTGTGCGTTCAGGTGCGGTGTTCTCCATGCCGGGCATGATGGACACAATTTTGAATGTCGGTCTCAATGATGCGTCGGTACAAGGCCTCGCGGAGGCATCCGGAGACGAGAGATTCGCTTGGGATTCCTATCGCCGACTGATCTCCATGTATGGCCGTACCGTCATGGACGTCTCGCCCGAGCTCTTCAGCAAAGCGCTTGAGCATGCGGTGGAGAGCGCGGGGGTCGCATCGGAGAGTGAACTGAGCGCCGACCAACTTCGCTCAATCGTGGTCATCTACAAAGAGATTATCCGCACTCACAGTGGGCGTGAATTCCCGCAACACCCACGCGAACAACTCGACATGGCGGTGCGCGCCGTTTTCCAGTCGTGGAACAGTGAACGTGCCAAGCTTTATCGTCGCCGTGAACGCATCGCCGATGATCTAGGCACGGCCGTCAATGTGTGTGCGATGGTCTTTGGCAATCTTGGCGAGGATTCTGGCACCGGTGTTGCCTTCACTCGCGATCCGGCGACGGGGTCACCTGGTCACTATGGCGACTACCTGGCCAATGCACAGGGCGAAGACGTTGTCGCGGGCATCCGCAACACACTCACCCTTGATGACCTCGCGTCCAGCAATCCTGCCGTCGCTACGCAACTTGCACAGACTATGCGTCGCCTCGAAACGCATTATCGCGATCTATGCGACATCGAGTTCACGGTGGAGCGTGGCAAACTGTGGATGCTGCAGACGCGTGTGGGCAAGCGCACTGCGGGTGCAGCCTTCCGCATCGCGTGTCAGCTCCTCGATGAAGGCCTCATCACTGAAGATGAGGCACTTGCGCGCGTGACGGGAAGTCAGCTGGCCCAATTGCTCGTTCCCCAACTCGCTCAGAATGCAGGAAACCGGGTCCTCACTCGCGGCATTCCCGCATCACCCGGAGCCGCTGTTGGTCAGGTTGTTTTCGATCCCGCGATAGCAGTCGAATGGGCCGAAAGCGGCCGCAATGTTGTTCTCGTACGTCGCGAAACAAATCCGGATGATCTCGCCGGCATGGTCGCTTCGGTCGGCATTCTCACCGCTCGTGGCGGCAAGACGAGTCATGCGGCCGTCGTTGCTCGAGGCATGGGCAAGCCTGCTGTATGCGGTGCCGAGGCTCTCCGCGTGGACGAAGCCGAGCGCATGGTCACTGTCATGTCGGAAGGTGAGCAGATCGTCCTCCGTGAAGGTGATTTTGTGTCACTCGACGGAGCGACTGGAGAGGTCTTCCTCGGCGAAATTCCGGTTTCCTCGTCTCCCGTTTCCCGTTATTTGCTCGAAGGCATGGACGCCGTCCTGCCAAGTCTCAATGAAGATGACGCAGCAGCTGTCCTGTGCGTTGATCGAATTTTGAAATACGCCGACACAGTTCGTCGCCTGCGAGTTCGCGCTAATGCCGACAGTGGCCTTGATGCATCGCGCGCCCGCCACCTGGGTGCAGAGGGCATCGGACTGTGTCGTA
The DNA here is from genome assembly GCA_009699315.1 of Actinomycetota bacterium. Taxonomy (GTDB): domain Bacteria; phylum Actinomycetota; class Actinomycetes; order S36-B12; family S36-B12; genus CAINMH01. Next base: position 5,771 of record WLOK01000060.1, on the reverse strand, counting down.
CCGAGCACATGTTCCTTGGCGAGCGTCGCGAACTTGTCGAACGAGTGATCTTGGCTGAGACTTCAACAGAACGTACCGATGCCCTCGCGGCGCTTGCTCCTTTGCAGCGCGATGACTTTGTCGAGATCCTCCGAGAGATGGATGGGTTACCAGTCACGGTCCGACTCCTTGACCCGCCGCTGCACGAGTTCTTGCCAGATCGATCTGACTTGATGGTTCGGGTGGCGCTTGCGCAGGAGCGTGGTGAGGATGCTTCGGCCGACGAGAAGCTCCTCATCGCCGTCAACCGACTGCACGAGTCCAATCCCATGCTTGGCCTTCGTGGCGTGCGCCTCGGCCTTGTTGTTCCAGGCCTCTTCGCCCTACAGGTGCGAGCACTCGCTGAGGCCTATGTGGAGCTCGTACGCGCCGGGGGCGCACCTCAACCGGAGATCATGGTGCCGCTCGTGGGTTCGGCGCGCGAATTGCGTCTCATGCGCGAAGAGATCACCGGGGTGCTCGCGGAGGTCAGCGAGCACAGTGGCATGGAGGTGTCGATGCCCATCGGCACGATGATTGAGTTGCCGCGTGCCGCGCTGACGTCGGGGCGCATCGCGCGCGCAGCTGATTTCTTCTCCTTCGGCACTAACGACCTGACCCAAACAACGTGGGGCTTTAGCCGCGATGACGTGGAGGCCGCGTTCTTTGCTGCTTATCTAGAGAAGGGTGTCTTCACCATCTCGCCGTTCGAGACCATCGACGAGATCGGTGTTGGTCGTTTGGTCGCCATCTCAGTCGAAGAAGGTCGTAAGTCCCATCCGGGTCTGAAGCTTGGAGTGTGTGGCGAGCACGGTGGTGATCCGGAGTCGATTCATTTCTTCCACCGGGTGGGCCTTGACTACGTTTCGGCCAGCCCATTCCGCATCCCCGTGGCCCGACTTGAGGCTGGTCGCGCAGTGATCGTTGCCGCTGCGGCGAGCGACACACGCTAGGCGACCTCCTCTCGCGCGCTCTTTCCCCGGTCACTAACCTTGGGCGCATGCAGTCTGAATCCGGCTTCCCCATTGAGACCGTCTATGACGCCGAGGCTCTTGCCGGCTGGGATCCCGCTGTCGCGCTAGGAGAACCGGGGGAGTACCCATACACCCGCGGTGTCTATCCGTCGATGTACACCAGCCGGCCGTGGACGATGCGTCAGTACGCGGGCTTCGGCACTGCGGTGGAATCCAACGCCCGCTATCGCCAGTTGTTGGCAGCGGGCACGACCGGTCTATCTGTAGCGTTCGATCTGCCGACGCAGATGGGCTACGACTCTGATCACCCACTCGCGCACGGCGAGGTCGGCAAGGTCGGCGTCGCGATCGACTCGATCGACGATATGCGCGTGCTCTTCGACAAGATCCCACTCGACGAGGTCTCTACGTCGATGACGATCAACGCCCCAGCTGCCGTCTTGCTGTTGCTGTACCAATTGGTCGCCGAGGAGCAGGGCGTTCCTGGTTCGAAACTCAACGGCACGATTCAAAACGACGTGCTCAAGGAGTACATCGCTCGCGGTACCTATATTTATCCGCCGAAGCAGTCGATTCGACTCATCACGGATATCTTCACCTACTGCCGCGAAGAGTTGCCGCGTTGGAACACCATCTCGATCTCTGGCTACCACATGGCTGAGGCGGGTGCGAACCCCGTGCAGGAGATTGCATTCACGTTGGCCGATGGTGTCGAGTACGTCAGGGCCGCTCTCGCTTCTGGCCAAGAGATTGATGAGTTCGCACCTCGACTCGCCTTCTTCTTCGTAGCTCGGACCACCCTGCTGGAGGAGGTCGCTAAGTTCCGTGCGGCCCGGCGCATTTGGGCGCGCATCATGCGTGACGAATTCGGCGCGAAGGATCCCAAATCGCAAATGCTGCGGTTCCACACACAGACCGCTGGTGTGCAGCTCACCGCTCAGCAACCTGAGGTCAACTTGGTGCGCGTTGCACTACAGGCACTCGGTGCTGTGCTTGGTGGCACTCAGTCTTTGCACACCAACTCCTTTGACGAGGCAATCGCTTTGCCCACCGAGAAAGCCGCGCGTCTCGCCCTACGTACCCAGCAGGTTCTTGCCTACGAAACCGATGTCTGTCGCACCGTCGATCCCTTCGCCGGCTCATACGTCATCGAGTCGATGACCGATGAGATTGAAGCCGCAGCGTTGGCGTTGATGGCCAAGATCGAAGAACTGGGTGGAGCCGTGATGGCTATCGAGCAGGGCTTCCAGAAGTCCGAGATCGAGCGCACGGCCTACTCAATCTCGCAGGAGATTGATCTCGGTGAGCGCACGGTCGTGGGCGTCAATCGATTCACTATTGACACCGAAGACCCCTATGAGCCACTTCGCGTCAACCCAGCGATCGAGGCCGAGCAGATCGACCGGCTCACGAAGCTGCGTGCTGAGCGTGACAACGTGGCAGTGGCCAAGTACCTCGCCGAGATCAAGGAAGCGGCCAAGGGCGATGCAAATCTCCTCGTGCCCATGAGGGAAGCCCTGCGGGCTCGAGCGACAGTGGGCGAGGTCAGCGACGCGCTGCGCGAGGTCTGGGGTCAGTACGTCCCGAGTGACACTTTTTAGCCCCCCGAAGCAGATCGCCGGATAACTAGACTCATCGCTGCTAGAGGCGTAGCCTGTCCCCAATTTGAGGGGGAGGTCTCATGCGTATCTGGCCAGTTATCGCCGCCGCTTCACTTCTTACCAGCCTTTGTGTGGCAACTGCTCCTTCAGCGGGCGCCGCCATTCAAGACGGGATGCCGGGCCAGACTGAGATCGACGGCCAGTGGTCCGGCCTTGAGCCTGATGGGGTGGCATCCAGGCCCTACGTCAAGCGTCTCGTGGTCACCCGAGGCGGGGTGGCGACCGTTGCTATCGACAACACCGGTTCCGTCCCAAATCCTGAGGTGACAGGTGGCTTCGGTGTGGCGATTTCTCCCTTTAACCTCTGTGCCGAGGGCCAGACACCTGCACCAGGTGTGTGTTATGCAACGCCGAATCGCGTTGGAATCACGGTTGGCTTCACCGACAGCGGTGCTCTGCACACAGATTTCTCAGGCGCTCTTGCCTCCTCTGGCAACATCAATGTCGACCAGAACACTGAGTTCGATCTCACGATCGCGCTGAACACTCTCGGCCAGACGTTGCGTTGGACGTGGTTACAGGGGTTGCCGACGTACTGGAACGTCACGAACATCGGGCAGGCCGATGCGACGATGCGAGTGAAGTTCAAGCCGCGACTCTCGCCGATCACCAGCAACGGTGGGGGCTGTAGTCAGATCCCAGTGATGCCCACGTGCGAATACAGCAGCGCAGCGGAGTACCACTTGCAGGCAACTATGGTGCTGAGCCTTGATCAGACACTTGATGAGGCCTTCACCGGCTCGCTCTTCGCCACGGAGAAGGCATACATCGGAGCACTCAATACTGGCTACGACAACTCCGGTAATCCAGCTCTTACTTGGGGAATCGCGGCGCCGACAACGACCGGTGAAGCCGCAAACCTGCCACGCCTGTGGGCCGTTGTCTCCGATGCAGCTCTGTTGAACTACTTCGGAGTCCCGGCAGAGGGCGATCCGCGCACGCTGTTTTCCGTAGCAGTCGATTCGGGCTCAGCCGATCCCGAGACTGGCGGCTGGCAGAGATGGACGGCTGGAGCGCGCGGCACTGATGGGTGGCTTATTTCCACCGATGCGGTGCCGGTGGCGACGAGTTCAACGGCGTCAGGGACATCAGAACTTCGCGCGAAGTCCGTTGTCGCCGCTTCAAGTTCTTATGCGAAGGCCGTGACTGTCAATCTCAAACGGAAGTCTGCTGCGCCGCAGGTCATGGCGAGGTATTCAGCACAGACTAAGAAGACCACATTGTCGTTCAACGGCTCGAAAGCCCTTCGCGATAAGTGCGTGCAGTCGGGCTTTTCGTGCCGGGTGGTGGTGGAGAAGATCGCGTCCAAAACTCGCGTCACGACAACTGGGCTTGTCACAGTTGCTGCGACCACGTCCAAGTCGGCGGTGACGGCGAATACGGTCACGGGTGTCAACAAGGCACCACGCAACACGCGAATAGTGGTCATCCTTGAACGCAAAGGTCGCACCGGTGGCTGGACTTACCTAGCTTCAGCGGGGGCAACTGTTACAACGGCCTAACCCGTGACCGCTTCGGCATCTAATCCGGAGAGAGCTTTGGTCCAGAGTGCATTGGCTTCAGCGCCTAGATGTTGGCGCCCCTCTTCCCAGAGTGCACGGAGAAGCGTTTCGTCTCCAACACGCGCGCCCTCAGCCACCGCCAACTGCCACGCTTCACTGTTGAAGACCACTGAACTAGTATGTGGGCCGAAGGTCGAGTGGGGGCGGTAGTCATGTTTTCTGGACAGACCTGGGATGGAAGACCATTCATTCTGAGGCCGCTAGCAGAGGGGGAGACCCGTCCGGACGATTCGTCTGAATGGGACCAGTGGTCGGGGGAGTTCATCTCCGCGCATAGCGAGATGCATCGAGCAGTTATTGAATGTGCTGGTGAGCTCGTCGGGTCGATGTCGTGGCATGAAGAGATGTACGGCCCAACGGTCGGTTCTCTCTGCTGGAATATTGGCATCGGCCTAGTCGCTGTGTGGCGAGGCAAGGGCATCGGCGCTGCAGCCCAACGAGCCCTAGCTGAGCACCTCTTTGCGACCACACCGCATAACCGTGTCGAAGCGAGTACCGACGTCGAGAACGTTGCGGAGCAGCGCGCACTCGAACGCGCAGGATTTACGCGAGAAGGAATCCTTCGAGGAGCTCAACATCGTGCCGACGATATTCATCATGATTTAGTCGTGTATTCGGTGCTGCGAAGCGAACTTGAATTGCTCTAGCCGTTGCTACGGCAAGGACGCAGTCTTAGTGAGGTGACGTAGTCGTCTGGTGCGCCACCTGCCTCAGCGGCTTCCGCGAGCCTCGCCAACTGTGTTGCGGTCGGCTGCCCGCCCTCATACGCGTCCGCGACATACAGCCACGCGAGTTGCTCGCCGTCGAGTGTGTGCACGCGTACGCGGATTTTGCTCCATGCCCCCAACGCGATGCCTTCCCAGGTGTCGAGTGATTCCTCGTCGTGGGGATGCATGTCGTAGATGGCGCAGAAGACCTGTTCGATCTCGTCTTCAACGACTGTCGCGACCGGCTCGTCGATGTCACCGCCAGCGAAGGTCAGCCGCCACCCAATGAGCCACCCGGTGCCGGCTACGGGGGAGTGCGGCGCCAACTCGGCCATGTGGCGCGGGTCGAGGCTGGTGGCATAGGCGGCGTACAAGGTCACAAGCTGAGCCTACTTGTGATGATATGATGTTATGATGTGGTGATGCGAACCACACTTGACCTTGACGATGCCGTTCTGGCGGCTGCTCGGGCGATGTCAACGCAGCAAGGTACGTCCCTGGGTGCAGCTGTGTCCGAGCTTGCCCGGCGCGGGCTCAATCCCCGGGTTGTCGATGAGGGGTTTCCTACCTTTGATGTAGCGCCCGATACTGCGCCAATGACTCCAGACCTAGTGCGCGAAGCGCTCGACGAATGATGCAGCTCCTCGACGTCAATGTCCTCCTCGCGCTTGCCTGGCCCAATCACGTCCATCATCGACCAGCACGCGACTGGTTCGCGACTCACAGCGATGAAGGGTGGGCGACTTCGAGCGTCACAGAGTCCGGATTTGTCCGAGTCTCCAGCAACTTCCGTGTGACGCCCGATGCGCGGCCCCCTGCTGAAGCCGCCACAATTCTGCGACGAATCTG
>WLOK01000006.1 GCA_009699315.1 Actinomycetota bacterium | reverse complement strand
CCTGAGCAGGCGGGTAGCATGGGCCGGTCCTCAAGGCAGTTGCCGAGAGGACAAGCCGCCTTAGCTCAGGGGTAGAGCAACGCACTCGTAATGCGTAGGTCCGGGGTTCAAATCCCCGAGGCGGCTCCAATAGAAAGTGCTTTGATAGCGACAATCGTCGAGGTTTTCACGCTTTCCGTATCGTGCCTTGGGTGCGGACTTAGCCCCAAAAAACCCCCATAACGACTTTCTAGTTCCATCGCCACCCTGCAGACGAATCGGACGAGCTTCACGCAGGCCGTGACCTTCTGCTGCGCACCCCTGGTCAGCAGGTTCGGCAGATGATGCTGATTTCGGGTCCCAGACCCTCGTCGATTCCGACAGGGCGGCCTGGACCACCCCTCAGAATCAGGCCGGGATCGCCGTGGCCAGGCTGGAGCCTGGTGGGGTCACCCGGTGACGCGCTCGACCCACTCCGCGACGGCACTGTTGCCGTCAGCGATGAAGCCCGCGAGAACGCCTGACGCGTCAGCACCTGACTTGTTCTGGCTCATCTTCACGGCGGCCTCGACCCGGTGCGCCGCCGACCGCGGCCGATGCGCGGACTTAAGACTGACCGGACAGCGAGCTTCGTGATCCACGGGCATGCGTTCATCCAGAACCTCAGTCGAGGCCACTACGAACTGGGCGTCGAGTCCGCGCCGGGAAGCGTCAGCATATGGCCCATGCGGTCTCGTTTGGTCCGCAGGTACTCGACGTTCTCCGGTGTTACCTCCGTCGGTATAGCCACGCGCTCCACGATCTCTAAATCGTAGCCGAGAAGTCCACCGTACTTCGAAGGGTTATTAGTGATTAGCCGGATACGCGGAACTCCTAAATCCACCAAGATCTGCGCGCCGACGCCGTACTCTCGCGAGTCGACGGGCAGACCCAGGCCAAGGTTGGCCTCGACGGTGTCGAGCCCGCATTCTTGCAGCCTGTAGGCGCGCAATTTGTGGCTGAGACCGATGCCACGGCCTTCGTGACCGCGAAGATAGATGAGAACTCCTCGGCCGGCCGTGCTGATGGCTTTTAGCGACTGCGTCAATTGAGTCCCACAGTCGCAGCGGACTGAGCCCATAACGTCCCCGGTGAGGCACTCACTATGCACACGGACGAGCACACCTTCAGAAGAGCATTCGTCGACTGCGCCCATGACGAGCGCGAGGTGCTCTTCTCCATTGAGTACGGAGGTGTAGGAGACGGCGAGGAATTCGCCATGCGTCGTAGGCATCGACGCTTCACCGCTGCGGATGACCGACTGCTCTGTCTGTCTCCGGTAGCGCACCAGATCCGCAATGGACACAATGACGAGGCCATGCACCCGGGCGAAGGAGTTCAGGTCCTTTGAGTGCAGCATGCTCCCGTCGTCGCTGACCAACTCCGAGATGACTGCGACTTCGGTCTTCCCGGCTAGGCGCATGAGATCTAGCGAGGCTTCAGTGTGGCCGGCACGCTTCAGGACCCCACCCTCCCGTCCCCGCAGCGGAAAGACGTGCCCCGGTCGACGTAAGTGCCTCGGCTCCGTCGCATTTGATGCCAGCGCACGAACTGTTGCGGCTCGATCGGCTGCGGAAACGCCAGTACTGGTGGAGATATGGTCGACGCTTACTGTGAATGCCGTGCCGTGCGGATCAGTGTTGTTACTCGTCATCAGAGGGATGTCGAGCTCCTCCAAGCGGGCCGGGGTCGTCGGCACACACAGGATTCCGGTGGTGTGGCGAACCATGAAGGCAATGTGCTCGGTAGTGGCGTCTTCCGCCGCCAAGACCAAGTCGCCTTCGTTTTCACGATCTTCGTCATCCGTGACTATGACGAGGCCGCCTTGTCGCAGGACGGCCACGGCGGCCTCCACTGAAGTCCGCCAGTCCGACCGAACGGGTGCGAGCTGACTTACAGGCATCTGAGCCACAGCGTCCGTGTGTCCGTGAGCTTGGGTCATGCAATCTCCTTAGTGGGCCGCTCCAATGATCGCCCAAGTTCTGATGCGGGCTGGACTGTCTGGGCGAGTCATCCAGCGCACCTCACTCCGCTATGAGGCCCGCACTCCGAGGTCGCGAGCTATGAGCATGCGCTGGACTTCGCTTGTGCCTTCGCCGATCTCAAGGATTTTGGAGTCTCGCCACATCCGTGCGACGGGATACTCGTTCATGTAGCCGTATCCACCGTGGATCTGGGTTGCCTCGCGAGCATTGGTGACCGCGATCTCGGACGCGTACAGCTTGGCGATCGCCGCATGGCGTTTGAAGTCCTCGCCGCGGAGCATCCGAGCCGCCGCGTCGTAGTAGGCAAGACGCGCGGTGTGACTGCGCACCTCCATGTCGGCGATCTTGAACGCGATCGATTGGTTGGTGCCGATCGTGCGGCCGAACGCCATGCGCGTGTTGGCGTACTTCAATGACTCGTCGAGACACCCCTGCGCTAGTCCGACCGAGAGCGCTGCGATTGCGATCCGGCCCTCATCGAGAATCCGGAGGAATTGGGCAAAGCCCTGTCCTCGAATACCAAGCAAGTTGGATTCGGGGACCCGCACATCGCTAAAGGCCAGTTCGTGGGTGTCGGATGCGTTCCATCCGACCTTCGAGTACTTCGGAGCGACGATCAAACCCGGTGTTCCTGCAGGCACGATGATCGTGGAGATCTCCTTGCCACCGTTCGGCAGCGTCCCTGTCACCGCGGTGACGGTTATCAACCCAGTGATGTCTGTTCCAGAGTTAGTGATGAACGACTTGGACCCATTGATGAGCCACTCGCCGCCCTCGAGTCGCGCAGTCGTCTTGGTTCCACCAGCGTCGCTGCCAGCTTCCGGCTCGGTGAGTCCGAATGCGCCGATCATGCGGCCGGATGACAACTGCGGCAACCACTCTTGCTTCTGCTCCTCGGTACCGAACTTGTAGATGGGCATCGCCCCGAGTGAGACTGCCGCCTCGAGGGTGATGGCCACCGATGAGTCGACTCGCGCGATCTCCTCGAGTACAAGGCACAGCGCGAAGTAGTCGCCGCCGCCGCCGCCGTATTCCTCGGAAAAGGGGAGTCCGAACAGGCCGAGATCACCAATCTTGCTGATGACCTCGTAAGGAAAGGTGCAATCCTCGTAGTGCTTGGCAATGACGGGCGCAATCACGTCGTTGGCGAACTGCCTGACGACGTCCTGCAGGGCACGCAACTCCACGGTGATCATCTGACTGGTCAAGGCTGGTTCCCATCCTGTTCTGGCTGGCTGCGGAAACCGACGGCGGTGAAGTCACCGAAGGACGTGGGAATGGGAGCCAATGCGACCCGCTCGACAAGTGACTCCGTTTGGCGGCGATACCTGATGAGATCGGCGATGGCGATCATCGTGACGCGGTGTTTGTTGGCAAACACGCGGCATTCGGGCGCCGCACCATTGTTCAGTCGTCGTTGGTAAGTTCGCGTACGGCCCCCAGCCGGCGAAAGACCAGCCATGCGCGTCAAGTCAACGGCTGCCTTGGCATGGCCAGGGCGAACGAGGACTCCGCCGGGAACGGCCCCCCTCATCTGTGGAGTGGCCTGGCCAGCGACGAAAATCAGATCGCCCTCGCTCTCCCGATCCTTATCGTCAACAACGACTACAGCTTCGCACCTGCACATCGATTCGATCGCGGATTCATCACTGTCGAGTTGGTCAAGTGAAGGTACGACGGTGAGCGCGCCCGTCGGGGCGGGATCGAGAGCAAATGGTCGTTCGTCGAGCGCCTCGTCGAACATGGCGTGTACGGGAATCATCTGAAATGCCTCCGAGTCCCTGGTCCGTACAGCCGCAGACACCGTCCTGTGACGATCCCATCAAGGATGCAATAGTACGATGAAATGTGAACTATTGGCGATAATTCGCAACTTTAGGTATTGGGCGCCGGGTCGCTGATTTTCAGCGAATATGAGTAATTACCGTGCATAATAGTATGAAGCAATTAGAATCGTAGCATGAAAAAGATTCCTCCCATCCTTTTCCCAACTGGCGACGATGGCGCATCGGCTGGGCGCGTTCTCGTCGTCGGTGCGTCCGGGCCCACCGGCGGTGCGGTCGTTCGTGCTTTGAGTGGACGAGGTGCAATTGTTCGAGGCATAGCCCGGTCTGACGTCGGCGAGCAACAGGCTCGAAAGGCTGGCGCAGACGAAGTGGTGCGCGCCGATCTGCGGCATCCCGACGATCTCCGAACTGCGATGGCCGGCGTTGAGTCGGCGTTCTATTTCAGTCCGCGAGCGGTTCCGGACGAAGCGGCGTTGGGACGTGCCTTCATTAAGGCCGCCGAGGAATCCGGAGTTTCGCGCATCGTCGTGATTTCCATGATCAACTCGCATGCACCGATTCCGAACCATCAGGAGTCCCTTCAGGTTGAAGAGGCACTTGCTCGAACATCGCTATCCAGCGTCATCCTCCAGCCGGCGATGTTCATGCAGACCCTTCCTCACCTCGATCGGATCTCGGAGCTGGGGTGGGTGGGCAGGCCATACCCAATCGACGTGCCTCTTGCCTGGGTCGATTTCAACGATGTTGCTGAGATCGCAGCGACCTCACTGTTGACCTCGAGCATGGACAACGGCACCTTCGAACTGTGTTCAGGCGGGATGCTGACGATCGCCGAGATAGGTGGGCTGATGTCCGAAGCGCTCGGGAGCACCATTGAATCTCGGGAAATCACGCTCGAGGAGTGGGCTGCGGTCAGGGGTGAGGACTTCTCCTCGCCATACCGTCGGGAGTGCTACGCGGAGATGTTCGACTACTTCTCGAAGTACGGCTTCAAGGGTGGAAATTCCCTCGTGGCCAACATGTTGCTCGGTCGTTCACCGGTGACGTGGCCCGAATACCTAGTGCGAACGAAGCAGGCCCGATAGCCAATTGAGACCAGTACGACTCGTGAACCATGCCCCCAAAGAGAGGTTGTCCCATGTCGGTTCCATTTTCTGTGGATCATCGTGAGTTCTTCGAAGAGGCGAATCTCGCCTGCGTCATCACCCTTGAAGCTGACGGCACCCCCCAGGCCCAACCGGTCTGGTTCAACGTTGAGGGGGATGCACTATTCGTCAACTCCCGCGAGGGCCGTAAGTGGCCGGATCGACTGCGCCATGACAACCGAGTGACGATACTCGTCGTCAGCTCGAGTAATCCTGCCAATTACATTCAGGTGACAGGGCGGGCCGTCGAGCTCACGCACACGGGCGCACAGGAACACATCAATGTACTTGCTCATCGGTATATGGGTATCGACTACCCGTTCGGGTATGAAGGCGAGCAGCGCGTTCTTATCAAGGTGGAGCCTCAACACATCATCCACATCGATGCGAACCTCTCAGCAGCGAAGGCTCAGCTCAAAGCAGTCTCAGATGAGGCCGACGCCACGCACCCCAACACTGGAGAAGAATCACGATGACCACATCGACGTATGAAGTCACCGTCACTCGCTCACGGATGCTCGACCAAGCACGGGCCCTCGTCCCAACGTTGCGAGAGCGCCGCGCCGAGACGGACGCGCGTCGGTCATTGACGGACGCATCGGTCCGGGACATCGACGCGCTCGGCGTCATCAGTGTGGCCGCGCCACAGGAGCTTGGCGGAGCGGATCTCGGAGCCGATGTCATTATGGAGGTAAGTTACGAACTTGCACGGGGATGCGGCGCGACTGCGTGGTGTGCGGGAAACTGGGCGGTACACAGCGTCTTCGCTGCGATGTTCAGCGCTGAGGCGCAGTCCGATATGTTCGCCGGCGGTAAGTTGGCGCGCGTGGCCACAGGGTTCAGTCCCATGCGGGCCCAATCCAAGAAGGTGGATGGCGGCGCCGTCATCAGTGGCCAATGGGACTTCGCAAGTGGCATCGACCACTCGGATTGGATCGTTGTTAACGCGATGACAGAGGTAGGCCCGTTGGTACATTTGGTTCCCGCATCCGACGTAACCATCATCGACACCTGGCACACAACAGGGCTGCGTGGAACGGGAAGTAAAGACGTTGCCACACAGGATCTCTTTGTGCCGGAGCACCGCCTGCTCGGCTTGGGCGGTCCGAGTGAAGGAACTTCAGTTGGGGCCGAGATGTACTCGAATCCATGGCTAAAGTTGCCGCTAGCGGTGACATTCCCCGCTGGCATCATGGGTACCATTCTCGGCTTGGCGAGTGGTGCCTTCGAAGTCTTTGTGGCTCGGACGACACAGAACATCGGCGGACTCAGTGGCATCAAGGTGTCTACGCGGCCGGAGGTACAGCACAAGATGGGCGAGACTTCGGCCGACCTCGATGCAGCTCGGATCGTTGCCCGTCAGGCGTACGCAGATATGAAAGCCAAAGCCGAGGCGGGGATTCCGGTCACGATGGAGGACCGCCTTAACTTCCGCCGCAACCTCGGCTGGGCCGCCAAGACTGCCACACAGGCTGTCACACGCCTATATGAGGTGGGTGGTGCTCACTCGCTGTTCCAGGGCGACCAACTTGAGCAGTTCAACCGCGACATCGTGGCGGCCTCTCACCACTACGGCGTTGCCTGGGATCTGGTGTATTCAGGCTACGGTCGTTTCCTCGTTGGCGAGGAACCCGGTATTCCGATGACCTGATGCAGAAGACTCTTGACGTCGTAGGAGAACCCCCCCAGGTGGGGCCGCCGGTCACGCGACCGATCTCGCTTCTCTATTGGCTCCAGCGGCTCTGCCAGACCGGGGTCTAATCAACGCACATCCGGATCAATCCATGACGGCTGCTGCATTGCCAACGAAGTGGTATCCCAATTCGTCATTGATCACCGGCGAGGGCCCTTTCGAAGACTCGTATAACAATTGTGCAGAAGTTCTTGACAGGGGATTGGGTCACATCTAGGTTCCTAACAGTCCAATGATAGCAATTTCATAGAAGTATCGAAATATCAGTGGATTGGCCCCAACGCTCGTGTTGCTCCGGGGTCGCAACGAAAAGTGCTCGCTCACTGGTCAGGCAACCGCCACCATATTTTCTACTACCCCTGGAGTTAAGCCAATGAATCGGAAGTTCCTTTGGGCCGTACCCGTTGTGGTGGCCTTCCTCCTGTCGGCCTGCGGGTCGTCAACACCGGGCACTTCGACCTCTGCCGCACCGACAACCACTGCGTCGAGTGCTCCGGCCTCTTCCTCTGCAGCGACGAGCGCAAGCACGCCTGACGCGGTTTCAGTGGCGAAAGAGTACATCACTTCGGTTTCCTCGCCCGTTGGCATGGTCGCCGCGGTTGGACCCGACTTCACCCCGAAGCCGGGCATGACCATTGGTGTCATGTCTTGTGGCCAGATTGCAACCCCGTGCAAGCGCATGGCGGACGCCGCAGTCGAGGCGGTCGAGGCCATGGGCTACACAGCCATCATGACCGACGGGCAACTCTCCCCACCCGGATACACCAAGGCGATCATGGAGCTTGTCGACAAGAAGGTCGACCTGATCATCGCTTCGGTGGCTGCGGCCGCGACGGTGCCAGAGGCCTACAAGGCCGCTGCTGCTGCCGGTATCCCCCTCGTCTGCCTGAACTGCAGCAACGCTGCACTTCCGTCAGACCTCAAGGCTGCCGCGAACGCCGATGCGGATGCCATCGCCCAGGGAAACCAGATGGCAAACTTCGCCATCTCTTCGTCAAATGGTGATGTCAAGGCGATCGTCTACACCTCCACACCCACCACCTCGATCAAGACACGCGCCGATCAGGCGATCAAGGTTCTCACTGAATGCGCAACCTGCACAGTTCTGGACGTCAAGGAGATCCCGCTCGTGCCGGAGCAGCAGCAGCTGATCCGCGACGAGGTGACCTCACTGCTGCAGAAATATGGTCCCGGTGAACTCAACTGGATCATCGGTGGCGCAGACTTCCCGATCGTCGGTGCGCTCGAAGCCATCAAGGCTGCAGGACGCGATGATGTGAAGGTCGTTTCGGTCGGTTGCGATCCCCAGAACCTGGAGATCATCGGCGCGGGCGGTGCACAGGTGCAGTGCTCCGACGATCCGTTGGAGTGGATGGGTTGGGCGAGCGCTGACTTGGCCGGTCGCATCCTTGCTGGGCAGACAGTTACCGACGTTATGCTTCCCTCGGAGTTTGTGACGGCAACGGTGAACTTCCCGCCGGCAGGACAGACACCGATTCTTCCGGACTTCCGCGCCACCTATAAGGCGGAGTGGGGCATCTCCTAGGCAAAAAATATCGGCTGGGTGGTCCGTCATCGGACGGGCCACCCAGCCAATTTGCCTTTCGCCGGTATCCCACTTTTGCCAGGCCCACCAAGACACCGAAGGTGTGAGTAATCATGAGTCAACTGTCTGTCTCCGGATCAGGTGCGGCGTTGGAGATCAAGGGGCTGCGAAAAGGCTTTGGATCAAACGTTGCGTTAGATGGCGTGAGCATCTGTATTCGGCCCGGCAGAATTCACGCGCTACTCGGTGCGAATGGCGCTGGAAAGTCGACCCTGATCAAAATTCTTTCCGGCGTGCACTCGGCCGATGCCGGTGAATTCACGCTCGGCGTTGGGCCTCAAGGCCAGCCAGGCAAGTTGGGCTTTGTCCATCAGGAGCTTGGCCTCGTGGACGCCTTGACCATACGCGAGAACCTCATGCTGGGTCGTCCGGCGCACCGAAGGCTAGGGGTGCTTGTCGACCGACGCGCAGAGCGAGCATCGGCGATTGAAGAACTTGCGCGAATGGACTTGTCCTTAGACCCTGAAACACCGCTTGCGGCGTGCTCTCTCGGAGTCAAGTCCCTAGTTGCAGTCGCCCGGATGCTTGGAGAACAGGCGACAGTTCTGTTCCTCGACGAAGTAACCGCTGCCCTCACTCGGGCAGAAAGTGACTGGCTTCTAACAAAGGTACGCGCGTTCGTCGCCGAAGGAGGAGCGGCGGTCGTCGTCTCACACCGACTTCACGAAGTGGTTGAGCACTGCGATGATGTGACGCTATTGCGCGACGGGCGAGTTGTGTTCGATGGTCCCACCCCGTCGGTGAGCGAGCTGCATGCCCTGTTCATCTCTGACGAAGCCGCATTCATACGTTCGCGCCCGAAGGAGCTTGGTGAGCCAGCGATTCGCATGCATGGGGTCGTGTGCCAGGGCGTCGGCCCGATAGATCTCGAGGTACGTGCGGGCGAGGTCGTGTCATTGGTCGGCCCATTGTCGTCCAACATCTACGGAGTTGGTCACGTTATTGCCGGGCTGCAGAAGGTCGCAGCCGGTTCGCTGGAGGTGGTAGGGCGCGACGGCAAGAAGGGCACCGTCGCGTTCGTCCCGGAGGACAGGCGGAGGCAGGCGGTACTGCCGGGTCTTGAGGTTCGCAGCAATCTAACCGCCGGCGGCCTAGCGGCCTTGTCGAGTATGGGAATAGTGCGCGGGGGGCAAGAGAAGGCCAGTTCCCAAGATTTGGTAACCAGTCTGAACGTCCAGCCACCCAACGATAACTACCAGATTTTGGGATTGAGTGGTGGTAACCAGCAGAAGGTCATCTTTGGGCGCGCCAAGCTTCGCGATCCAGATGTGTACGTTCTTTGCGAGCCGACGCGGGGTGTCGACGTCGCGACGCGCACAGCGATGTACGAGTTCATTGATGTTGTGAGCAGAGACGGAGCAGCTGTCATTGTGCTGACAATCGACGTTGACGATGCTCTGGCCGTGGGTGATCGGATTGGGATTGTCAACGCGGGAAGGATCGAGTCGATGAGGGCTCGAGCGGACGTTACAGCCGAAGAGATCTTGGAGGAGGCACTGTGAAAGAGCACGCGGATACAGCCCAGATCACCACGTCAGCAAAGGTGGAGGGCGGGGCAACTGCGTCGCAGCAGCCGTCACTCATCAGGCGCTTCGGCGAGAGGTGGACCAAGGTCGACCGATACGCAGCAATCTTGTTCTTCGTCGCCTTCTATCTGCTGGTGTTTATCCGCGAGGGATCGGACTTCGTCTCGTGGGGCAGCATCTCCATCGTTCTCTCGCAGAACGCCTATATCGTCTTCGCGGCTCTTGGTGTGACGATCACGCTCATTGCCGGCCAATTCGACCTGTCTATCGGCTCCATCTTGGGGATCTCGGCCCTATTTGTAGCCGGATTCACCGCCCTCCAGAACTTTCCGCTGCCGCTCGCCATCCTCCTGACACTTGTTGCTGCAGGTGTAATCGGCATGGTCAATGGCCTCCTCGTTGTGAAGGCTCAAGTCAGCGCCTTCATCGCGACGTTGGCGACAGGGGGAGCCCTCGGCGGAATCGCGGTCCTGTACTCCAGTTCCACTGTCATCTACACCGGAATCCCTGAGGCTCTCACCAATTTCGGGAGCAGCAAGTTCCTTGGCCTGTCCTACCTCTTTTGGTCAGCAGTCGTCGTACTCATCGTCACCTGGGTTCTTACGCGGCACACGGTCCTCGGTCGAAACTGGTACGCGGTCGGTGCAAATCAAGAGGCCTCGCGCCTGGCGCGTCTTCCGGTTGGTCGATTGATCGTGCTCGCATTCGTTGTTGGGGCGCTCGTCGCTGGCGCCGGCGGCATTCTGCTCACTGCGCAGTTGGGCTCCGCCCAGCCGCAGACGGGACCGGGCCTGCTTCTGCCCGCGTTCGCCGCGGCATTCCTGGGATCCTCGATCCTGTCCGACGGGCGATTCACGGTGCTGGGCACGTTCGTGGCCACCTACCTCATCGCGTTCGCGGGCTCTGGACTTGATGCCCTGGGCCTCGATACCGGATGGAAGCCGCTTTTCAATGCTGCCGTGCTCATCGGCGCCGTTGCTCTGACTGCAGCGCTGCGGAGGCGGACCGGAGTCAGCAGTCCGGGCTGATATTGAGTCATGACTGCTGGGACTTTGCCGGTTCTTTTGCGAGAAATTGTTCGAAAGATCTAATATTGTAAAGACTTCTGAGGTTTTGCATATCCTGCGCCGGTGGGTAGGTCGTCCGATAACGATAGATCGAGAAGAGAGAGAACAGACCATGTCAAATACTTGCCCGGTCATGCATGACATGAAGATGCTTGAACCGACATTCGTCAGCGACCCCTATGCCTACTGCCCGGCCCTTCTTGAGGCGCCAGTCCAATATTCGCCCGAGCTCGACGCATATCTGGTCACGAGGTACGCCGATGTCGATGCGATCCTGCAAGACACCGACCAATTCTCGAGCTCGAACACCAACGTGCCGATCTTCCCCCCCGCCGATGCGGCCATTGATGTGCTGAAGGCGGGCGATGTATATCTCCCACCGAATCTCATCAATGCCGATCCGCCGCGACATACCTTCGTTCGACGCATGGTTGCTGACGCCATCAGCCCGCGTCGCATTCGGGGGCTCGAGCCGTTCCTGCGCCAGTGGGTTGAAAACGCTGTTGACCAGATCGCCGCACGTGGTCATGGAAATATTTACCAGGAAATCGGTTTCCCGCTCCCAGCGATCACTGCCTTCTCGCTCATTGGCTTCCCGGCTGAGGACACTGAACTCCTCAAGTCCTGGTGCGATCGAAGAGTCACCCTCACCTACGGCCGGGCATCAGAGGACGAGCAGGTGCGTGTCGCGGAGAGCGTTGCCGCATTCTGGGAGTACACCAACCGGTTCATCGAGACCCGTATGGCAAACCCAGTAGATGACTTCACGAGTGACATGGTGCGCCATCACTTTGAGACGCCAGAAGAATTCACTCAGCGAGACATCGCCTCTGTGCTGTTCGGCATGTCTCTGGCGGCGCATGAGACCACGACGAACCTTATCTCCAATGGTGTGCGTCGCCTGATGGAGAACCGGGAGCAGTGGGAGAAGCTTGTCGCCGATCCATCGCTCATTCCGAACGCGGTAGAAGAGTGCTTGCGATACGACACACCCGTCATCACATGGCGTCGTCGAGCGAAGCAGGACATAGAGATCCAAGGGATCTTGATCCCGGAGAATGCGACCATCATGATGATGTTCTTCTCGGCGAACTGGGACCCGGCACGTTTTGAGAACCCTGAGGTTTTCGATGTTGTGCGCAAGGAAGCCAGAAACCATCTCACCTTCGGCAAGGGCGTTCACTTCTGCTCGGGCGCGCCACTGGCTCGACTGGAGATGAAGATCGTGCTGGAGAACCTCGTGGCCAAGGTGCCAAATATGAACATTGTCCCTGGCCAAAAGTTCGAATTCACCCCCAATATTGCTATGCGTGGCCCCAATAGCCTGCTTGTCACCGTCTAAGCCCGCAGTATCAGCGAGTAGGCAAGAGATAGAGGCATACGTGCAGTCCTCCGACCAAGCGGCGAGTGCTTTGCTACCAGCTCAGTTCCGGCAGGTGCTTGGGCAGTACCCCACCGGGGTGGTGGTGGTGACGGCCTTTGCCGGCGATGGAGTCCCGATTGGAATGACCGTCGGATCCTTCACCTCCGTTTCCTTGGATCCGCCGCTCGTTGCCTTTCTCCCGGACCGCAACTCCTCATCATGGAGGGGGCTGCGCGAGTCGGGCAAACACTTTTGTGTGAATGTGCTCGGCAATCATCAGGAGGACATCTGTCGTCTTGTTGCCGTTCGCAAGGAGAACAAGTTCGACGGGGTCTCCTGGCATAAGTCCCCGGGTGGCCTGCCAGTCATCGATGGGTGCGTGGCATACATTGACTGCACAGTCGAGAGTATCTTCGAGGCGGGTGACCACGACATTGTCGTGGGCAGAGTGCGCCACCTTGATATCGAGAGCCCAGTCGAACCCCTGCTGTTCTTTCGGGGCGGTTATGGGTCCTTCATCCCACTATCGCTGGCGGCAGGGGACGCGGACCTGGTCGAGCAGTTGGCGCTCATCGACGTTGTGCGACCGATCATGGAGGAGCTGGCCTCACGGTACGACACAGAGGTGACTGCCGTCTGCCTCGTGCGCAACGAGTTGCTACTCACCGCAGCAGTGGGCCGGTCTGAGACTGCGGTGACGCCGACTCGTGTTGGTCAGCGACTCCCGTTCATGCCTCCAGTGGGCAGTGTTTTCGCAGCTCACGGGGGCGACAAAGTCTTGAGTGCCTGGTTGAGCAACTTGGATGAGAGCGCACCCGAGGAGGTGAACAATCACTATCGCGAAATGGCTGAGCGCATCCGCTCGCAGGGTTACAGCCTGGCGATTGGACACGAGAATGCTGCAGCAATCGAGCGTTCCGCCTCGCGCCTGAATGTGGGCGATCCGGGAGTCAACCCAGGTTCGCTTCATGCTGCGATCAAGGAACTTGGTGAGGGCTACAACCCCCCTAACCTCAACCCGGAATCCAAGTACTCGTTCCGATTAGCTTCCGCGCCGGTGTTCGCACCGGACAGCCACGTCGCCTTCACCTTGAATATTTGGGGACCGTCAGCTCCCATTGAGACCGCGGACGTCCTCGAGCGCGCCTCGGCACTCAAGGAGGCGGCTGAGCGCGCCACTGCAGCCATCGGGGGCCTCGTGCCCGGTTGCTGACAGCACGGCAGAGTGCGTCCTCGCCATCCTGTGACGCGCAAACGGTGTTGGGATCGAGCTGGATAAAACCTTCCGAATATCCAGACAGGGGGTCGGCTGATCGTTACGGTACTTCAAGAACCTTCGAACTGTTGTAGGACCGATGCAAGGGAGATCGCAATGACTGCAACGTTCAACGAGCGGGTGCGCAAGGTACTGGACGCACCCAACCTCGCGCTGGTGGCGACCGTCGACTCCTCTGGCGCCCCCTGCGTACAGCCGACGTGGTTCGACACAGACGGGGACACCCTGCGCATCAACACGCAGGAGGGCAGGGCTTGGCCCGAGCGGGTCCGTCGCGATGCGCGCGTAAGTATTTGCGTCGTCAATGCTACCGAAACAACGGAGTACGTCGAGGTGCGTGGACGGGTGATCGAGGAGACCCGCGAAGGGGGCCTTGAGCACATCGACACGTTGTCCCGAAAGTACCTGGGGATTGATTACCCCCACCACTACGAAGGCGAAGAGCGCACCGTCTTCCGGATCAAACCGGACAAGGTGATTTACGTGAACCTTCTTGAGGCAATCCCGGGGGTCCCCCCGGTTTCAGAGCGATAGTGCGCCGGTGCGGTGAAACTTCTTCAGCGAAATGGGTGGCGCAGGAGATGCTGCTCACATACACTTCGACAAGATTAGAAACGTCGCAATGTGGAGAGAGGTTCGCGTGTCTGGAGTGAGAAGAGCATGAGTCGCATCACGGTAGGAGACGCCGAGTTGGACGTCCTGACGGTGGGCGAGGGTCCGACGCTGGTGTTCATGCACGGGGAAGACGGCTTGCAGTGGTCGCGCCCAATCGTGGATGCGCTTTCGTCCTCATTTCGGGTTCTCGCGCCTACTGCTCCCCCGTGGGATGAATCCAAGCGTCCGGAACACATCGAGACGACTCGCGACCTGGCCCTCGTCTATGCGGAGTTTCTGGAAAGCATTGAAGGCCCAGTCGTTATTGTCGGGTGTTCGTTCGGGGGCTGGCTGGCGGCCGAACTTGCAGTGCTGCGCCCTGTGAACCTCGTCGGCCTAATTCTGGTTGCGCCCACGGGGGTCAAGCTCTCTGACCGTGAGCACCGTGATTTCGTTGATATCTGGTCGGCCAACTTTGAGGATATCCCCGGCATCCTGTATTCGAGCGCCGGAGCGGCACCCGACATTAGTGACTTGCCCGACGAGGAGTACCTGTCGCTTTCCAGAGCAGAGGAAGCAGCTGCTCGTTACTGCTGGAAGCCGTACATGTACGACCCAATTCTTGTCAGGCTTTTGCGCCGGATCGGTGTGCCCACTCTGATGGTCCATGGCGATCAAGACCACTTCATCACCTTCTCTGATTACTACGAGCGTTACGCCGCGCTCATTGGTGAGAGTGGCGCCCAAGTCCGCGTCATCATGGGGGCTGGCCACCGGGTCGAGGAGGAGTCACCGCAAGAACTTGCAGCGGTGGCCACTGAGTTTGCTGGCCTCGTCCTTGGCGTGTCCCTGTCCGTCAGCGCCACGACTTGGGAGCGGTGACGCTGGTGTTCCGTGCCTACGTCTTCACTGAAATGCCTTACCCTTACCTGCCTCCGGCGGAGTTCATGCCGAACAACCGGATCTCGGTGCCGAACTCGTATTACGATCCAGACACCGGAAATCAGTTGTACCAGAAGTATTTTGACATCTACCATGCTGCGGATGAACTCGGTCTAGACATCATGGTGAACGAGCATCACACAACTGCGACATGTACGAATGTGGTCACTCCGCTGTCCATGGCAATCGTCGCGCGTGAAACAAAGCGAGCCCGCATCCTCACGCTAGGTAATCCGGTCTCGCATCGCCCGGACCCGGTGCGGGTAGCTGAGGAAATGGCATTCGTAGACGTACTGTCCGGCGGGCGTGCGGATATCGGCCTCGTGCGAGGAGTCCCCCAGGAAGTCGTCGCCGTCGACTCAACGGCGATCGACATGAAGGATCGCTTTTGGGAGGCTGTTGATCTCATTATTAAGGCGCTCACGACGCACGATGGCCCTTTCGTCTGGGAGGGAAAGTACTTCCAGCACCGTGGCGTGAATCTGTGGCCGCGTCCATACCAGTCTCCCCACCCGCCGATATGGATTCCCACCACGGGAGCAGCAAGTGCGCCACTTCTCGCGGAGCGCGGAATGACGGTTGCGACCTTGGGGGTAGGAACCGCGGGCTGCGCAGGGATCTTCGATGCGTATCGGCAGCGCTGTGCCGAGATGGGAGTCGAGGCACCGTTGAGCAAGTTCGCTTACTCACCGCAGCTCTTCGTCGGCGATACGGACGAAGAGGGCTTCCGCGAGGCCGAGAAGGTCAAGCTCTGGTACCGAGAGGCGGGCCGCCACCCATTCCAGTACACGAATCCGCCGGGGTACCTACCCCCAGAATTTCGAGCCAAAATTCTGAAGATGAGGGCGCAGGGAATCCAGCCGACGGCGCCGCTTGGGCCACCACCGGCACCAACGATGGCGGAGGTCGTCAATACCCCAGTTGAGCAGCTCACCAAGGGTGGCTTCATCTTTGCCGGCAACCCAGACTCGGTCTTCGACCAGTTGCGAGACTTCTTTGATGCGGTTGGAGGCTTCGGCAACCTCTTGCCGATGATGCATTACTGGACGATGTCGTATGACTTGACCGTCAAGAGCATGCGACTGTTCGCAGAGGAAGTCCTGCCGCGGTTCAACGAAGAGGTGTACCTGCCCACGATCCGCGGGGAGCGGGAGATACGTCGTGCCACCGTTTAGTGAGTGTTGATAAGAACGACTCATAGTTATTCAAAACCTATTGGGCTTGCCCGAAGAGGAGAAGCGAAATGTCGACGACCATGGGCCGGATGGAGTTCGGCCTCTTCATGCCGCCACAGCACTACGCGCGGCAGAACGCCACACGAGCGATACACCGCAACCTCGAGACAATTCAATACGCAGAGTCTCTCGGCTTCACCGAGGCGTGGATCGGTGAGCACCACACCGGCGGTTCCGAGATCATCGGGCCTTCCGACCTCTTTATTGCGGCGGCAGTGGAGCGCACAAGTCGCATACGGTTGGGTACGGGCGTTGCCTCGCTGCCCTATCACCATCCCCTTGATGTCGTCGAGCGCGCGGTCTTCCTCGATCACCTCTCTTATGGTCGCACCATGTTCGGTGTTGGCCCCGGATCGCTGCCGTCAGATGGGCACCAGATCGGGCTTGATTGGAGCACGACCCGTGCCCGCATGGTGGAGAGTCTGGAGGTTATCTACGAATTGCTGACCTCAGAGGGCACGGTCTCGCATGAAGCAGACTGGTTCACCCTGAAGGACGCAGCCCTGCAGATCGGCCTATACTCAGCCGAGCCTAAGTTCGTCTTTACCGCGATGGAATCGCCATTCGGCCCTTCGCTCGCAGGCAAGTACGGTGGTGGTCTGCTTTCACTTAGCGCCACGACTGCGGCCGGGTATGCGGCCCTTGGACGTCACTGGGCGGTAGCCGAGGAGCAGGCCGAAAAGCATGGCCGCACGGTCGACCGTGCTGATTGGCGCGTCGTGGTGATGATGCACATCGCAGAGACCAAGGAGGAGGCCTACGCCCAGTGTGACCCGGGCCTGTTCAAGTGGGTCACCACGGTGCAGGGCGGTTCAGAGCGCACCCTTGAATGGTTCCAGGGCGACCCCGATGCGCCAGCGCCAACAGGCCCCCCCAGCGTCGAGGACCTAGCGATGTTCCTCGGATCAACGAAGGTCGCTTGCATTGGCACACCGGCTGATGCAGTCGAGGTCATTCAGGGCCTCGTGGAGGCGACGGGTGGGTTCGGAAAGGTGCTCATCTACGCGGGTATGGATTGGGCCAACCAGGCCGACTCCTACAAGAGTCTCGAGCTACTCTCTCGTGAGGTGCTTCCGCACTTCAACGGATCCATGAACTACCAGATCCGTTCCGAGGCCCGTGTCATGAAGACGCTGGAGGCACGCCGCGCTGAGCAGCGCACATCCATCAAGGCCGCCACCGTGAAGTACGACGCGGACAACAAGTAATTCAACGAACACAGACAATAGTCGTGCTGGGGTGAATGGCAGTCTCGGCCACCCCAGCACGGTGATCGTCCGGATGCGGGCTTGCGTCAGCCTCTCGTTGCCATGCGCCATTCGTCCCCGACATGAAGGAACCATTCACTATGACCGTTCCAGTCGAATTTCGTATGCCTGCTTTGCCTCCAATCGGGACAGTCCCCGCAGTGATGATGGCTCAGGTCATCCGACAAGATCGATTTGGACACCCGTCGGGAGCCTTCCAGATCGAAGAGGTGGCAACACCTGAATTGGGCCCTGATGATGTCCTGATCGCGGTTATGGCGGCCGGCGTGAACTACAACAATGTCTTCGCGGCGCGCGGGGTGCCCGTCGACGTCATTGGTATGCGGCAGCGGGCCGGTGAGCCGCAGGACTTCCACATCGGTGGGAGTGACGCATCAGGGATCGTGTACGCGGTCGGTGATCGCGTGACGAACGTGAAAGTGGGTGACGAAGTCATCGTTCACCCGGGTTACTGGGACACAGATGACCCGTACATCGCCCGCGGTGTCGATCAGATGATCGCGCCCTCGGCTCGGATCTGGGGCTACGACACCAACTACGGCTCCTTCGGTCAGTTCAGCCGCGCTCAATCGCACCAGGTGCTACCCAAGGCAGCGCACTTGACATGGGAGCAGGCAGCTGCGCCAACACTGGTGGGGACCACTGCCTACCGCATGCTCTTCGGCTGGCAGGGAAATGAGGTTCGCAAGGACGACGTCGTGTTGGTCTGGGGCGGTTCCGGTGGTCTAGGAACGCAGGCGATTCAACTTGCGAAGCACGTGGGTGCGATTCCCGTTGCTGTCGTTTCGAGCGCCGAGAAGGGTCAGGCTTGCGAGAAACTGGGTGCGGCCGGGTGGATCAACCGTGGCGACTTCAATCACTGGGGCATCCCGCCGCACTGGTCGGACAATGCCGGACAGAAAGAATGGACGGGTGAGGCGCGACGCTTCGGCAAGGCAATCTGGGATGCCGTTGGATCCAAACGCAGCCCGAATGTTGTCTTCGAGCATCCCGGTGAGGACACTGTTTCGACGAGCATCTTCGTCTGTGAACCCGGTGGCATGGTGGTCATCTGCGCAGGAACGTCGGGTTATTCCGCCACGGTGGATCTGCGGTACCACTGGACCCGCCAGAAGCGATTCCAAGGATCCCACGGCACAAATGATGCCCAGGCCATTGCGTACAACGAGCTTGTTCGTTCAGGTGTTATTGATCCCTGCGTCGGCCAGGTCGTGGACTTCACGGGGGTAGGCGAAGTCCACGGGCAGATGTCAGACGGGACGCTGCCGTCAGGTAACACGGTTATCCTCGTGAATGCGGAAGCGGAAGGCCTCGGCGTCCGCGCATGAACGCGACTACGGATGACGGGCCGCGCCTGCTTATGTCAATTGACGGCGGCGTAGCGACGTTCACGCTGAACAGGCCGCGTCGCCTCAATGCGATGGATCACGGGCCGGGCTCCCTGCAGCGGGAACTTGTTGATGCGCTCTCGGCTGCTGACGACAATCCCGACGTGCGCTGTTCGATAGTGACGGGTGCCGGCCGCGCCTTCTGTTCGGGTGGGGAGGTTGGGGCGATCAACACATTGACCACGTCGCGTGACTGGTACTGGTTCCTGCGTCATGAGGACGAAGACAATGAGCGGATTCGTC
The DNA here is from genome assembly GCA_009699315.1 of Actinomycetota bacterium. GTDB lineage: Bacteria > Actinomycetota > Actinomycetes > S36-B12 > S36-B12 > CAINMH01. The sequence continues at coordinate 22,769 of WLOK01000006.1, read as the reverse complement.
AACTGCGAAAGCCAACGATCGGTGCGGTTAATGGGCTCTGTCTGGGAGCCGGACTCATCATGGCGGCGCATTTTGACATTCTCGTCGCTTCCGATCGAGCAACCATGGGTTTCATCGAGACGCGTTTCGGCGGCACTGGCGTCGACGTGATTGCTTACCACGTCGGAGCTCAGTGGGCGAAGTTCATGGCAATGAGCGGCGAGCTCCTCACCGCCCAACAAGCGAAGGACATTGGCCTCATTGTTGCCGTCATCCCGCACGCGCGGTTCGCTGCGAAGGTCGCGGACCTCGGCCGCCGGGTTGCGGCGATGCCGGTACAAGCGGTCGAGATGAATCGTCGGGTCGTCAATGGCGCTATGACGAATATGGGTTGGGGCTCGCAAAAGGATCTGGCCCTCGCCCTGAATGCCGTTACGAATGGGGACGCCCGCGATATGGCCGCCTCCGATGGTCGGCTTTTCAGCGATCTCATGAGGGAAGGATGGAGTTCCTTCAAGGAGGCACGCGATGCACCGTTCCGCGAACCCTGGCTCGAGCAGAATGCAACCGCACCCTCTGAGTAGGGCATCGTTTCTGATGCGCCGCCGCTCACTTGCAGCGGGCTCTGTGGAATCTACAGGTCGACGAAAGGTCTGCACATGATCAAGGCTGTCGGACTGTTCAAGCGCAAGCCGGGGATGAGCAAGGAAGACTTCGTGTCGTACTACGAAGATCACCACGCCCGCATCGGCGAGAAGATTGTCGGTGGTGCAGCTACTCATTACCTTCGGCGGTACCTCTACGCCTTCGGGCCCGATGAGCCCGAGCCCGTCTATGACGTCATCATGGAATTGTGGTTTCCTGATATCGAGACTATGAACGAGCGGATGGCATGGATCACTGGCGATCCAGACGCGGTCGAGGAGCGTGAGTCGGACGAGGCGAACCTGTTCGATCGCTCGACCATGGTGCTCTACGTTGTGGACGAGCACGCTTCTGAACTCGGATAGAAATCAATCAGTGAATGGGAGGGAATTGTGGTCAAGATCGTTGTTGATATGGATCGGTGTGAATCGTTCGGCATGTGCTGCATGGAGGCCGAGGATGTCTTTACTATGGGGTCGGACGACAAGCTCGCGTACAGGACCGAGGGCGATGAGAGCCAGCGTGCCGTGCTCCTCATTGCCGCGGATGTGTGCCCGACCCGGGCCATCACCGTCGAGTAGCCCCTCGTGCAGGCTCGTGTTACTCGTGAGTTTGTAGGGCGCTGATGATGAAGTCGACCAGCTCCCTCTTGAACGCGTCGCTGATGCCGCCGGCAGGGGTGTGGGCGAGAGCTTCTACGAAAAGTGCTCCGACAAAAACCTGATTCAGCATGCGGACCGAGATGTGGGTGGGAATCTCCCCGGATGCCTGCGCAGCCGTCACCGTGGCCACGAACGCCCTGTTCCGATCCCCCTGCAGGCGTTCGAACATTTGACTGAACAATTCGGGGAAAGCATCGCGGTCAGCGTCGATTCGCAGCAAGGCCTCGACGGACTGTGGCTGACCAAACGCCTCAGCCCACCGGTCAGCGAGCGTGGTGAGTCTGTCGCGAAATGTACCCTCGGTTGGCGTGATGATTGGCGACACGACGTGTTCAGCCGCACTCAGGATCAGTGCCTCGCGCGTTGGCCAGCGCAGGTACACGCTGCCCTTGGAGACCTGAGCTCGCCGAGCTACGGCGCTCACATTGAAGTGGGAGATCCCGCCTCGAGCGAGTTCTTGAACGCTTGCCCTCATGATGCGGGCATTGACGTCCTCGTCGCGTGGCCGGCCCCGTAATGAACGCACGGGAATAATGGTCGCAGGGCTCTGGGGAGATCGCAGCGGCACACCCGGTAAATCACCGCTCATGCAAATCACCCTCTTCTATAAGTCTTCCGGAAACTTGGGATTTCATGTTGACAACCCCCCGTCTGACTTCTAGCCTACAATTCTAAATGCATCGAAGTACTAACTTTCACTACTCGAAGGGCTCTCCCGTCAATGGTCACCGCGCCACAGCACGCGTCAAGTATTCGCCCGGACTCCATCCCCGTCATCGGCTCTCGGATCAAGGGCTCAAACGTGGTGGACCCCGCGGGACCGTTATTCGACGTGTATGACCCGGCGACCGGGGTGATCACCAAGCGGGTGTCTCTCGCATCTTCCGACACCGTCGAGCAGGCCGTTGAGGTAGCAACCAGTGCCTGGAGGTCGGGGTGGCGCGATAGCTCCCAGAAGCAGAGATTCAGCCTCGTTCAACGCCTCCACGAACTGGTGATGGAGCGCCGCGACGATCTCGTGAACCTCATCGTATTTGAGCATGGGAAGTCACTTGCTGATGCGCGGGGAGAGTTTGACCGGGCTGTCGACGGGCTCGACTCCACCCTTGCATTCCCCGTGGCCCTGCAGGGTGCCTTCAGCGGACAGGTTGCTCGCGGAATCGATATACACTCAATGCCCTACTCGTTGGGTGTGGTGACCACGATCACACCCTTTAACTTCCCGCTTATGATCCCCCTGTGGGGAGCTGCAGCTGCGCTCGTGTGCGGCAACACCGTTATCCATAAGCCATCTCCGCGGGTGCCGTCTGCAGCCAATTTGCTCGCCGAACTGATCGAGGAGGCCGGTGCGCCCGCAGGCATCTACAACGTGATCCAAGGGGACGCGATCGCGGTGAACGCACTCCTAGACCACCCCGGGGTCGCGGCAGTAGCCTTCGTCGGGTCCACCCCAGTCGCGAAGCACGTCTACCAGCGCGGGACGCAGGCGGGCAAGCGTGTCCAAGCACTCGGCAGCGCCAAGAACCACGCTGTCGTCATGCCCGACTGCGACATTGCCTTCACGGCAGACAGCCTCATCGCTGGCGCCTACGGGTCATCGGGTCAACGGTGCATGGCAGTTACCCTCGCTGTCGCCGTCGGTCCAGTTGCCGACGTGCTTCGAGCGGCCCTCGTCGAGCGGATCCCTGCTCTGAAGACCGGGCGCGGATTCGATGAAGGCGTCGATCTCGGTCCCGTTGTCTCGAAGGAATCGCAGGAGCGAATCGTCGATCTGGTCACGCAAGGGGAGAGTCAGGGCGCAGAGGTCATTATCGATGGCCGCGTCCTGGCCGCCGAATCGGAGGGCTTTTTTGTGGGACCCACACTTATCGACTACGTGCGCCCAGGTCAGGCCTGCTATGACAACGAGATCTTCGGCCCGGTCCTGGGCATCGTGCGGGTGGAGACCCTCGGCGAGGCAATCGCCCTGATCGATAGCAACCCCTATGGGAATGGGGCCGCAATCTTCACGTCGAATGGTGAAACTGCCCGCATCTTCGAGCGTGAAGTTGCCGTCGGCATGATCGGAGTCAATGTCCCCGTCCCCGTCCCCGTCAACAGTTTCACCACTGGTGGATGGAAGGGCTCAGCCTTCGGAGCGCACGGTCTGCTCGGACCCGAGATGTACCGGTTCTTCACGAGGACAAAAATGGTGACCACCCGTTGGCCCGAGTCCGGTGCGCCGAGCATGAGCATGGCCTTCAATCCGGAAACTTAGAGTGAGCGGCGAGGATGTTAGGAGCGTGGTTGACACCTATGTGATGGTCGATGGGATTCGAACCCACTACCTCGAAGCTGGGCAGGGTCGACCAGTAGTGCTCCTTCACGGCGGGGAGTTCGGCGGTGCTGCCGAACTGAGTTGGGAGCACACCATCGCGGCACTGGCCCAGAATTACCGGGTGGTTGCCCCCGATTGGTTGGGCTTTGGGTACACCGACAAGGTTCACGACTTCGTCTCGGGGCAGCAGCGTCGCCTTGAGCACCTGCGCCGTTTCCTCGAGGTGATCCATGTCGGACCCGCGGCGTTCATCGGCAACTCGATGGGTGGCTTGTTGCTGGCCAAGGCCATTGCGCTGCCGCAGCCACTGTGGCCAGCGGAAGCACTCGTCATCGTCTCGGCCGGTGGATTCACTCCTGACAACGAGGCACGCCGAACCCTGCTGGATTACGACTGCACCAAGGAGTCGATGCGCCGGGTCCTCTCGGTCCTCTTTCACGATCCGCGCTACGCGAACGACGAAGAGTACGTCCAACGGCGATACGACATGAGCATCGTTCCCGGGGCCTGGGAATGCGCAGCAGCCGCTCGGATCAAGTCTCCGGTGTCGACCGCGCGCACGGACTTCGGCGTTCCAGACTCGACGGAGTGGGGACTCATCTCCGTCCCAACGCTGATCGTTGCGGGTGCTGAGGACTCACTGAAGGAGCCGGACTTCTCCCGCGAACTCGTCGAACTCCTGCCCAATGGTCGGCGGATCGTGTACGACGGTTGCGGTCACGCGCCGAATATCGAAGTGTACGAGCAATTCAACCGCGATGTTCTCGACTTCCTACAGCAGACGTACCCGCCCAGTTGATCGCAACAGCCACTGACATCTCAACTGTCCGCGAGACACCGAGCACGATGAGTGAACTGAGAGATGAAGCCATGAACGAGGTTGACAGCTCCGAGCCCTACGAGGTCATCGTGCTCGGATACGGCCCGGCGGGGCAGGCGATATCGGCGATGCTGGCGAAGCGAGGCCATCGCATCGCAGTTGTCGAGAGGTGGCAGGACATCTATCCGCTGCCCCGGGCCGGACACGTCGACCACGAAATCATGCGCATTTTCCAGTCGCTCGGGATCGGAGAGGCGGTCGCAGGAGACTCATCGATGCGAAACACGATCGAATTCATCGCAGCAGACGGCGAGTCGCTTGCATCAATGGACTGGGGGTTCCCCGGGATTTCTGGTTGGCACTCAGACTGGTCGCTCTATCAGCCATATTTGGAAGAGTTGATGCACGCCCAGGTCAGGAAGAACCCCAATGTGGATTTCTTCAGGGGTTGGGAGGCTGAGTTGCTCACGCAGGATGCCACCGGGATCTCAGCAGTGCTCCGTCGGGGTGCCGAGGCGGCGATGGGGACTTGGGTACCGAGCGAAGAGACGAGCACAATTTCGGCGAGGTATCTCGTCGGGGCTGACGGCGCAAACAGCAAGGTGCGGGATTCGTTTGGAATATCGATGACGGATTTCGGGTTCGAGGATGACTGGCTGGTCGTCTTCGCCGCCGCGCAAGACCCATCGATCTTGGAGAGCCTGCCGGACATGGCGCAGATTCTTGATCCGGCCCGTCCAGCTACTGCCTTTCGCAACTCTGGCAAGCGCTGCTCGCGGTGGGAGTTCAAGATCATGCCCGGTGAAAGCATCCCTGAGATGTCGACGAAGGAGAAGGCATGGTCACTCATTGAGCGATGGGGATTCACGCCGGACAACTCAACGATGTTGCGCAATAGCGTCTTCCGCTTCCGCAGTAAGGTCGCAGACGAGTGGCGGGTGGGCCGAGTTTTCGTGATCGGTGATGCCGCGCACCTTATGCCACCGTTTCTGGGCCAGGGAATGTGTTCGGGTCTGCGTGATGCGGAGACCCTCGCATGGAAGCTTGATCTTGTCCTCAGAGGAGATTCTCCAGACGCACTGCTCGATACCTTCGTTGAGGAGAGAAGGGAGAACGCGGTAGCAATCGTGAGGGGCTCGCTCGCTATCGGGGAGATCATCACGGTCACGGACCCGGTGCTGGCAGAGGAGCGCAATGATCGGCTCAAGGCTGGGCTGATCAAACCCAACTCGATTGAGCCGTTCATGAGCGGTGGCGTGCTCCTTCGAGATTCGAGCGGGAATCTTGCGCCCGGATCAGGGATTCTCACCGCGCAGCCACACATTGACTGGAATGGGAAGGTCGGTCGCGCCGATGACCTCATTCCTGCGCAGTGGAAGGTATTCACTGTGGGGTTGGACGTGGAGAGTGCCCTGTCGGAATCCGCGCGCGCTCTCCTCAACAGGTTGGATGCCGCCATCGTCCGTGTGGAGCGCCACCCGGGAGTAGATGGTGCTGCTGTGGATGTCGATGACATATTCTCGACGTGGTTCGCGAAGCAGTACGGGCCGGTTGGGGCGGTCATCGTCCGACCAGACTTCTACGCCTATGGCTTCGTCAGTGACGCTGAGCGACTTAATGGCGCTCTGAATCAGCTTTGGGACCAACTGGGCTTCGTCGTTGCGGGATTCAGCGTATGACTCGTGCGGCATTGGAACTGGGGAGATTTCTCCGCCCATCATCGGTTGCGGTAGTCGGCGCCAGCGAGCGGCAGCAGCGATCCAACAACGCAATTGGCACGATGATGGACGCGGGGATGAAGTTGTATTTCGTCAATCCGAACCGTCCTGAGGCGTACGGAATGAGCACCTACGCAAGCATTGGTGACATCCCGATACCGGTCGATGCCGTGCTGAGCCTCGTCGGCGCCGAAGCGGCGATTGGTGTCGTCACGGAGGCCGCTTCCGCCGGTGCCGGTGGGGTAGCTGTGATCGCCGGTGGGTTCGCCGAGAGCGGTGCTGAGGGTGTCGAACTGCAGCATCGCCTCCTGGAGGCGGCAGGTGTTATGCCCGTTCTCGGCCCCAACTGCAATGGCTTCGTCCGGCCATCGATCGGTGCGAGGCTGTCTGGAACTCCCCGCTGGCCCTTTCCGGGGGGATTCATCGGAGTTGTGACACATAGTGGGGCGATGCTCGGACCAGTCGGCATCGCCGCGGCTGAACGTGCTGTTGGCGTCAGTTCGTTCATCTCCACGGGTAACGAGATGTTGATCGACATGGCGGACTGCATCGACTTTCTCGCTGAAGACGATGAGACCACCTGTATCGCCCTTCTTGTCGAGACCATCCGGTCGCCCGAGAGGTTCTTTCGAGCCGTCGACCATGCCACTGCGCGCAACAAGCCCATCGTCGTGGTGAAGCTCGGACGCAGCGCTCGTGGCAGTGAGATCGCCAGCTCTCACACGGGGGCCCTTGCGGGGGAGGCATGGGTATACGACATGGCCTTCCGTCAGCACGGGATGACGGTGGCCTCGGATGTCATCGACCTACTCGACAGAGTCACGCTCTGTGCACAGATTCCTTCGGCTCGCTGGTCAGCCATGAACGGCGTGGCAATCGCAACATTGTCTGGTGGCTTCAGCGCGCTGGCGAGCGATGTCTGTGCGCAGGAGGGCATCGAACTGCCCGCACTGTCCGAGGTCAGTGACGCAATCAACGCCATTATTCCGGGGCGAACCACGATCAACCCGCTGGACATGACGGGTTTTGCGATGGGACGCAACGAGGTGGTGCGTGGCATTGTGGGAACCCTCGCCAGAGCCGACCACATCGACGCGGTGCTTCTGCACTGGCCTCTGATTGATGAGGGTGAAGAGTCGGCGGAGTCCTTCGCGGCGGCCGCCGTCGAAGCGAGCAGCGCGGGGGGTAAGCCGGTCGTCCTGTGGTCGATCGATGACGGTCGCGTTGGTTCCTGGGCAGCAGGCCTGATCTCTCAGGGAGTTGGAGTCTCTAGGGGATTGCGCGCCACTATTCGCGGATTGCGGACGATGGGAGACTTCGTCGCGTATCGAATCGCGCGGGCGAAGATGTCCGCACCTGAATCAGTGGCCGTGATCGCGCGGCCGGTAGCGAAGGTGGTGCACACGCCCGCAGGGCCGATGCTGCCCTTTGAAACCGTCATGTCCTTGCTCACTGACTCCGGTATCCCAGTGGCGGCCTTCACGATCATCGAGGAGGGCGCGACTGTTCCGAGCGAACTCCGCTTCTCCGCTCCGTACGTTGTGAAACTCGCTGATGTACCGCACCGCACCGACATCGGCGCGGTCCGTTTCGGGGTGTCGCCGGCCGACCTCGCTGAAGCGGTCGCGGCCATGAGGGCTCTGGCCATTGAGAACGGATCACCTGGTCGGGTTGTAGTGCAGCGGCAAGTCGTCGTTGAGGGTGAGGCCTTCTTGGGAATCAAGTCGAAGAGCGACCTCGGGCCGCTGGTGCTCTTCGGCGTAGGCGGTGTGTTCATTGAGATCTTGGGACGGGTGGCCGGTGGTCTTGCCCCGCTTGACTCCGCCGATGCGCACTTGATCCTCGGCTCTATGGATGACACCGGCGTCTTTGATGGAGCCCGTGGCAAGCGTCGATGGGATCGTAATGAGCTTGAGTCTCTATTGATCGCCACTGGCCGACTTGCTGCAGCCTCTGATGAATGGATGGTCAGTCTTGACGTGAACCCGCTGGCTCTGACGACTGAGGGCTTCGTTGCGCTCGATGGCCTGTGCTTCGTCAGAGAGGACTGAATGTGGTTACGTGAACTTGTCCGAAGTGCTTGACGAGTCCAAAGGTTCGACGAATATAATACTATCAACATGGTGTGTCCGGACTTCCGCTCACGCCTTGAATCCCGTGCGGCCTGACGGCACGAAAACGGCGTTTGTTGAGCCCACCGCGTAGGAGGAGAAGAACATGACCGGCACCACCATTTTCGAAGAGATGGGCTTGGACCCGCGGCCGGACTCCGAACTGACTTATGACGAGATCATCGCGCGCAACATGAAGATCGTGGACCTGCATTTCCACAGCGAGAACCCGGATGAGGTGCAGAAGGCAATTGCGCTGTACACGGAAGACATCACGTGGGAGGCGCCGACCCGCGGGATCGTCATGACGGACCCAAAAGATGTTCTGGCCGGGTACTTGGGGATCTTCGCCACTCTCGCGTATCACAAAACGACTGCACTGCGACGGTTCGCGACCGAGAAGTTTGTCTTTGACGACCAAATCGCAGAGGTGTATGTCGTTGGTGAGCCAAGCCAGATGCACAACTTTCCTTACCCGAAAGGCACCGCTGTTAGCGTCCGACTTGTACACATCTTCGAAATGCGCGACGGACGTATTGCCCGCGAGATTGCCTACGAGATGTGGCGCAAGGCCGGCTCCGAGGTCGCAAACGATGACATCCCTGAGGGCGCCGTTGTCACCCATTTCGGAAACTTTCCGGGTTTCGGCGATTAACGACAGACCTGATTTGCAACGACACACTAATCCCCGCGGCGTACGTCCGGGAGCGAGGAGACACAGGAATGAAGCTGATTGGCTACGAGGTGGATCGCGTTCGGCACATCGGTTCGGTTGAAGGCGATCTGGTTACACCCTTGGGCACAGTTACGAACTTCTACGAGAACGGGTGCACTGGTACCAGTTCCTCGGATGGGCCTCTTGTGCTGGCGGAGCTCAAGCAGGTCCCTCCGTACCTATTGACTGCGAAGATATTCTGCATCGGGATGAACTACCAAGCACACATCAAGGAAGCCAGCGGCGCTGTCGCTACCCCGAAGGAGCCGATGATCTTCGGTCGTTGGGAGTCCACGCTGGTCGTAGACGGAACCCCAGTCCCCATCCCACCCAATGAGGATGGTCTCGACTGGGAGGTCGAACTGGCGGCGGTGATCGGCAAGCAATTGTTCGACGTAGACGCCGCCACGGCGATGGGCGCTGTCATGGGTTACACCGCGTTCAACGACCTGTCAGCACGTCGTAAGCAGCTAGCAACTGCGCAGTTCACTCTCGGAAAGAACCCAGATCGCTCGGGACCGATCGGCCCGGTGCTGGTCACTGCCGATGAGATCAATGATCCGCATAACCTGCGTGTCCGCACCCGCGTGAATGGCGAGACGGTCCAGGACGGCAACACCAAGGACATGATCTACGACATTGGAACGATCATTGCCTACATCTCTGACACGGTCACCATAAACCCAGGGGACATCATCGCTACTGGAACCCCTGCGGGAGTTGGATTCGGCATGACACCAAAGCGCTACTTGCATGATGGGGATGTCGTGGAGATTGAGGTCGAGTCCATTGGCGTTGTGCGTAGTCCCATCATCAATCGGGACAAGCTGTAGTCGAGTCTGAGGCAAGACGCAGCTCAACGGCCACCCCCTAAATTTCCCCCGAGAAAGGAAGCCATGCGGCGAGTCACCCTGGTCACGGGAGCAAACAAAGGCATAGGTTTGGAGATCGCGCGTGGGCTAGCGGATCTTGGAGACACTGTCCTCCTTGGAGCCCGTAGCGCCGAACGTGGGCAGGAGGCCGTACTTCAACTCGCTGGTGAGGGCCTAGATGTGCACTTCCTGCAGATCGACATCACGGACTCCACGTCCGTGAGTGCGGCTGTCAAGTCAATCACCAATGAGTTCGGCCACCTCGACTGCCTGATTAACAATGCTGCGATCAAGCTGGAGTTCCATCCCTCGCCACCGAGTTCCGGGTCCATGGCGGTGGTGCGCGAGACCTACGAGACCAATGTATTCGGGACTATGGGCATCACACTCGCATTGCTTCCGCTACTCCGGCTCGCAGGTTCGGGACGGATTGTCAATCTCACCAGCGGTATGGGTTCGTTAACGCTGGCGAGTGACCCCGATTCGGTCTACTCGACGGTGCCGCTACTTGCCTACAGCACATCAAAGTCTGCCATCAATGCTTTCACGGTCCAATTAGCGAATGACCTGCGAAGCACTGGGATCAAGGTGAATGCCGCTGACCCTGGATTCACTCGTACCGACATGACGAAGGGCCTGGGATCTGAGGATCCGAAGGTCTCAGCTTTGGTGGCTATACATCTCGCCACGCTGCCAGATGACGGACCGACCGGCGGGTTGTTCGATGCGAATGGCCGCGCTCCTTGGTAGTAGCCCTCGACCGGCGGCCACTGTTATAACCTGCGAACGGGAGCTTCGGGGTGAGCCGGCAGCCGGTCATGGACGCGCTCCGGATGCTATAGGCGTAAGGTTTCGTCGAGATCATGACCCAAATCGGACGTCGAGCAGCAACCTACTCGGCTCGTGAAGTGCGGGACTTCCTCACGATGTTCGGTGGCATCGAAGGGTTGATTGCGGCGGCGGCGAGTCGGCGCACGGATGCCCAGTTGGCAGGCCTGCGAGCGGTCTCGGCGAGAGTTGGTCGGCTTCGTGATCTCGACGATGCTGAGCAACGGACAGCCTCCTATCTGGAGTTGAACTGCGAGTTTCAGCCATCGTCTGCGCCATGGCTGATTCGCGTGTCATGTCGCAGATGTCCAAGCGCATGTGGGACCTGTCGGACTTCCTCAGCAAGTCGACGGGTTCGCGTGAATCGCTGAGTTCAGCGCTGGATTACCGGCATCGAGATCATGAGTTGATGCTCGCCGCCATTGAAATCCAGGACGGCGTGATTGCGCGCCGCGCGACGGATCGGCATATTGCTGAAACTGCCTTGATTACTCACCCGGATGCTAGCTCAGCTCGGAACTGACAGGAGTCGAGTCAAGGCCTGTGATAAAGCCGTGACCGCCTCCGTGTCGGTGGCTGGACTGCTCACCCAACGAGCGGCGATGAATCCGTCGGGTCTCACTAGGAGCGCACCGTCCTCGTCAATCTCCCGAATCCGCGCCCAGGTTCCGTAGAGGTCCCGCGCGTCTGAGTCATCGACCACGAGCGCGCGCAGATACTTGAGGTCAAGGGACTTCGCAGCTGTTGCCCAGCGCTGGCCCGACAGGCCGGTAACCAGGGTAAATCTGCCTTTGCCGGTCACGTCAAGCGTTGACACCCGCAGCCCGTCAGGGTCAACGAGCCAGGCATGTGGAATCTTCGCTCCCGGGCGAGAAGTGACGTGCACGTACAGTTGAGGATCCCGGGTCCAAGTCTCTGGTGGCAACGTGGGGTCATCGAGGATCGCACCGGATTGGTAGCGCTGATTGAGTTCGACCCCCTCAGCGTTGAATTCATAGTTGCGAAGTTCAATGGCTTCGCGCAGCGCCTGTCTCGCTGAGGCACCGTCTTTGTCAGTCTGGGTGATCTTTGAGATGGTAGCTGCTATTGGATCGGCGGATTCGGGAACGGATAGCGCATCTCGGAGGACGGCGAAACTATGGCGCGAGTCGTTGGCACGTTTGACGATCTGCGCTCCGACAGGAGCGCGCTCCTCTCCGTAACTATTTAGGAGATCGGGACCGGCGTGGCCCTTTAGTACGTAGGCGATTTTCCATGCCAGATTAAACGCGTCGCCAACGCAGGTATTGGAACCGAGGCCACCGGATGGAGGATGGCGGTGCACGGCGTCGCCACCACAGAAGACTCGCCCCACCGAGTACGAGGTTGCATGCGACTGGTTGACGAACCATGGAGACGACCAATGAATGGTGATCGGCAGGTCCGGTACCCCAACCATCGCGCGTATCCGCTCCGTTACGGCCTCAGGGTTGATAACGGGATCACTGGCGCTCATGTCGAAACCCCAACCGGCAATCCACTGGTGCCACGGCCGGACTGCGCGCAGCAGGCCCATACCGATCTCCCCGAATCCGGTTCCCTGAGTCATGAGCCAGTAGAGAATGCTCGGGCGATGCGAAACGTACGGAGTTAGATCGGCATCGAAGAGGGTGTAGAGCGTCGCGGCTCGTGCGGAGTGTCCTTCAAACGGCAGGCTGAGGTGTTCTGCAATTTTCGACCGGGCTCCGTCTGCGCCAACGAGGTATCGGGAGCGGACGATGTACTCGAGGCCCGTGGCCAGGTCCAGGAGCGTCGATGACACTCCCAGCTTGTCTTGAACGTGCGTGAGGTACTCGGTGTTGAAGTCGACGTTCGCACCGCGCTCGACGGCGTTCTTCATCAGGATCGGCTCGACGAGCGTCTGTGGGATGTCCAAAAGTGGACACGGGCTTGCCAGCAGGTAATCACTGGAACGCTCCGCCCCAGTGCCCCACGTACTGAGCCGTGCGATCTCCTGTCCGGTGAGGCTGGCTGCAAACAGGGTGTCGCCCATGAGATCCCAAGGGATTGCATGCTGGGCGAGCTCGTCGGCGATCTCCAGATCTCGGAAGACTTCGAGGGCGCGCTGGTTGGTGATGTGCGCCCGGGGGGTGTCGGCAAGATGGCCCTGCTTGGTGACGACCCTGACACTCACACCATAGGTGGCCAGCGCCAGCGCGGTTGTCATCCCCGTTGGGCCAGAGCCCACGACGAGGACGTCGATGTCCGGAGTCATGGCGCTCCTCACGCGGACGGGTTGGTCAGGCGCGCAGTGGTGATGCCGAATCCAGCGATCCACTCGTTCACTGGTCGGTAGTAGGAGTGCGCAACTTCATAGGGCCCGCACACGAGGAGCGTTGCGTACGCGGCGATCCAGGTGCGCACCTCGTGCGCGGAATGTCCACCCTGCTCCGTGCACCATTCGGTGGTCCAGTCGTCGATCTCAGTGAGGTCTCCGCTGGCGAGCACTCCCATGAAATAGCGATCCCAGTCGGGGTTCAAGGGCATGATGTCGGTGCGTTGTGCGGCAGCGAACTCTAGGGCAGACGCGATGACTCTTGCTTCATGCTCTGAGCGCTGCTGGGGGGTTCGGTGTCGTCCGGCAATGAGCCGCTCGGCGACTTCGGGGCTGGCGTTCGCGAGTTGTGGAACGGGCGGGTCGTGCGAGAGCCCACCGGAGCCGACGACAAGGACGCGTGCATCTAGGGCAGAGACCGCTCGCCCGACTGCTTCGCCGAGTATCCGAGACCGTCGTGGTGGCCCCAGCGGTTCGGCAACGGAGTTGATGAAGATCGGCACCACGGGCCGAGCGGCAATGTCGCCGAGGAGTAGTTGCAGTGCCTGTGCGGCACCATGATCGACAACCATGCGCTCGGAGTAGGCGATATCGATATCGGAGGCGAGGGCTTCCTCGATGATGGATGTGGCGAGGGCGCGGTCTACGTCCAATTCGCCTGCCTGCGTTGCGTAGTCCCCAACTGACCTCGCGTTCAGGCCCACGCAGAATGGAGGCATCAGGTCGTAGAGGAATCCGTTGTAGTGGTCGGGCGCAAACAGGACGACTACCTCGGGGTCGAAATCTTCGATGAAATCGCGAGCGACAGCAAAGGCCAGATCGATTTCTTGCGCGGCCTCGGGCCCTGGATCGTTGTAGCCCATCAATGGGGAGTGGGCCATGGTGCATAGCGCTACGGACATGCTCACCTCGGTGACGGAGTCTGCGAGAACGTTATGCAAATCTACCGTACTAGAATGCTAGTTTCATCAAATTATTCCTTACGCGATGAGACATGTGCTTCCGAGAGCCTGTCAGGCACAATGGTAACGCGGTGAAAACAGACTAGTTAGGCAGCGAGATCCAGTGAATCGGTGCCGCGAAGGTAGGCGAGGAACTCCGGAGCGTAGGTGTTCAACGTGCTCTCGCGGACCTGGTAGAAATAATTGCGACCCTCTTTACGCACGCTGATCAGGCCAGCACGGCGCAAGATGCCGATGTGGTACGAGATTGTTGATTTGCCTACAGGGAGCGTCTCGTCCAGCTTGGTGCAAGGAAAGTCTTGTCCGCTCACGCGCACCATCATGTGCAGGATGCGAACGCGCAACGGCTCACTCAAAGCGGAGTAGACGGCAAGGAAAGCATCTGCAGAATCATGCAAAGGTTCTATCTTCTGAGGATTCTTCTTCTTAGCCACGTCGTGCATGATACATGAACAGACCGCCAACGCATGCTGACACCAGCGATGACACGGAATAACCACCTTCCTGGCGATTCCCCCACGTCAAAATGGCGTTAGAGGAATTATTGGCCACTAGTGACCAATAATCAACCACCGTCAAGGTTTCGTTATGAATTTGTGATGTGTGCTTAATGATTCCCGTCGGTACACTCTTTCAATTGCCATCGATAGTTCGAAAACTATCGATTGAGTTCAATGCGCCGACGCCGCGTTGAACCGGAGCGGCCGGAGGGAGACGCCATGGAGATGAGTGCGCTAGCGCTTTCTATTGGCTACGTGGCCGGGGTGGTCGGGCTGGTGACCAATGTGCCGCAGGCAGTGAGGGTCTGGAGATCGCACAGCGATCAAGGGGTCAACGTCACAATGTGGGTGCTGACCTTTGTGAGTTTCTGTGCGTGGCTGGGCTACGGCTTGCGAATGGGTAACTACCCGATCATTCTTGCCAATATCGGTGTGATGACGGTGGTCGCCGTGGTGCTGGTCGCTATTGCACGCACGCGTCAGCGCAACTTGATTCGTGACTTGCTGCTCATCGCGGTGCTGGTGGCCGTCGTGGTCGGTCTGGCCTTCGTCGTTCCAGTTCCAATAGTCGTGGGCTACTTCGTGGCAGCAAGTGCTGTTCCATGGCTCCAAGTGCGGACCTCAAGTAACACCCTGCGCAATGGGACACCGAGTTACGTTTCGCGCGCCACATTGTCGATCAGGACGCTGGGGATGAGTCTGTGGCTGGTCCACGGGCTCCTCGTCGGCGACGACGCGATCATTGTTGCGATCTCGATCACCTTGACCGCGACCATTCTGACCCTTGTGCTTGAAACAGTGAGCTCCCGTCGACGCGATCAAATCCAAGTGCAGGCCACATGACGGGTTCACGTTGCACGCGCGCGGGATACGCAACGGCACCGAATGATTCTCGGGAATGGCGCGGAGTCTGACCCTGCATTAGGCCAACCTCGGATCCATCGCGCCGCCAGAGGCCCAGGAAGATGTGTGTCTGGGTTCCGATGACCTCAGCGCTCTTGCGAAGCGCAGCCACGTCGTCCTGCGGCCGAGCGAGCGGACACCCTTCTACGAGCCCTACAGCGGAAAATCATTTCTGTACCTTGCCCGGCTCACCACCACTGCCGTCTCCGGCACCTATTGCATCTGGGTCTTGGGGCGCAGTTCGTCGACCTCGGCAATCTTGAGCGGCCTTCGGAGCTGTCCCAAAAGATTGCGGCATCGGGATGGTTTCTCTCGCTGGTAGCGCTCGCACTTGTCGTGATTTCAATCGGAGTCTTTGCCCTCGTCGTGTGGGCAGTCCTCGGATAGCTGTTATGTCCATCATCATCGTCGTAACTTTTTTGTCGTTGTTGTAGGAGTGTTCATCCTCACTTACGAACGCGCTGGGAAAAAGCACAAGAAGAGCGGACGTGGCGGCGACTTCGAAGGCTGAGCTCAGGCTCAGGCGGGGTGGCCACGCTGACATATCGCGTGGCATCAACAATGGAAACCATGAGCAACCATCAGCTTGTCCGCGTTGAGAAAACCCTGACCACGGCATTGGTCGCATGGTCAGTAGCCAGCATCTCTCTGGGAATGCCGCTTGCGTTGATCGGTCGCAAGATGGACAGCACCTCGGTGAGCGAATTCGGGAGGCAAAACGCCCTGTGGGGTGCCGTTGATGCAGCTATTGCTGGGGTTGGCTTAATGACGCGGCGCAATCGTGGGGTGCTGTCCGATGATCAAGCGGAACGCGAGATTCGAAAGCTGCGCAATTTGCTGGTGATCAATGCATTGGCCGACGTGGGGTACATAGCTGGTGGGATTGCCATCGCCGCTCGGAGTCGGCGAGGTATGTCTTCACTACGGATGGGGGCTGGCGATGGTGCCGCCATCGGGATCCAAGGGACGTTTCTTTTAGTGCTCGACGTGTCACAAGCGATGCGGCTGCGGAAGATCCCCACTAAAGCTCACTGATTCACGCATTGGGTTCGGTCGCGGCCCGCACCCGGCTCGCAACCCAGACTTCCGGAACCTTGCACATCAAATACCCGGCGGGATCTCCCCTGCCACCTCGGCGATGTCGCTCACCCCGTCCAGGTACGTCGGCAGGTCCCGATCCTTGCGCGCGTACCACTCACGCAGCAGGGCCGGCGAGTCCACGACCAGGCCGAGGTGCAGCGAGACGATCGCGAGCGCGTAGTGCTCGAACTCCTCGCTGTATCCGGCCACAACATCGCGCGGAATGGTGACGCGGTAGTCGCGGTTGGCGGCATCGAACGCTGTCGATAGATCGCACGCATCGGTGTAGGTCCCGGTAATGACGATGTTGTGTACGCCGAGTTGGCGCAGCAGGAACTCGAGGTCGGTCGGATAGAACGCAGACAGCCGCTTCTTGGTGCGGATGTAGTAGTCGGTCTCGGGATCATTCTCGACGAGCAGGTCCAGCCAGGGCGTGCCCTCCCAACTGTGCTCGTCCATGAGGGGGTTCGGTGGCAGATAGAGTTCGTAGAGCACACGCCAGTTCGCTTTGCGGTTGTGCGCTTTGGAGTTCAGGTCGTCGATCCCGCCATGACGTTGCCAGTGCTGTACGTGGATGATCGGTATGCCGATGTCGCGACACAACTGATGGAAGAGGTTGTGGGCGGGGATGCGTTGGCGGGCCCGGGGTGCGGGGCAAGTGACCTGGTCCTCCGGCCCGATGTGTCCGCGATGCATGTCGATGCTCACGACCGCGGTGGTCTCCGGGTCGAGCCATCGGTCAAAAGCCTCGTTGGACGGCAGCGACTTGCGGTGCCGATTCTCCAAGTAGCAGTACATGTCGGTTTTCATCGAGTCTCCTTCTCCCGCGGTGCCGGACTCGGCTCCACATCCGACCCCGTCCCTATCACTGCCTCAAGGTTTCACATCGCTGCGTTTTTCGGGACGTTTTGGCGCAGTGAGGAGAGGAATATGCGAGCGAACAGCGGGTGCACGGCTGGGCACCTGCGGGTCACGGAGGCACCGCTCGCACGCGACGGGTTCCCTTAAGGCAGCTTCACATGGGGCTTCGCTCCGTCCTACTCGCTGTCTTACTGTGACCTCCTACACACGATGGCGAGAAACCGTGGAAAGATGCCTTTCCATGAGTTCCGCAGCCAAGACGACCAAGAAGGTCTTCGCCGCTTTTGCACTCGTACTTGTCTCTGGCATGGGCCCATGCATCGTCTTGGCACTTCTTGGCTTGCCCAGTCTGGCCAACGCGGCAATCCTGCCCGGCATGGCGCTGACTATCGCCTGCATCACCGGCACGGGATGGCGTGGCGGGATCGTCGTCGTTGGGCCGTTCGCGGTGTTTTGTGCCCTAGCAGCGTGGGCGAGCCCGAGTCCCTGGCTTGCGGCGATCGTTCTCGCTATTGCAGCTTTCTTACGGGCGTACGCCGCTCGAGCCGGTCTGCACAACGCGCTGACGGTTACTGTGATCACGCTGGGTTTTCTGGTGGCGACTCCGTACCAATTTGACTCGGTGGTTCCCACTCCCATTCTCGTTGGTGTCGTTTCCTTGGGCGCGGGCCTATGGGCCATCATCGTAAGTTTCGCTCTGCGCAAGTGGATCCCGCACGTCAAGCGGGTCCATGTTGAGCGCATTCGCGTATTGGTTTACAGCATCTTGTTTGCAGTGCTTATCGGCGTAGCCACGTGGCTCGTTGTGCATTTTAATCTTGGCCAGACGGGCGCCTGGATCATCCTCACGATTCTGGTGGTCTTCCAGCCGTATTTTGGTACAGGCTTCAAGAAGGCCGGCGCGCGGGCATTTGGGACCGTCATTGGTCTTTGCATAACCGTCGTTATCGGTGTCTTCTTTCCTTCAGGTCCGATTCTGTATGTGATTGGTTCGATTTTCGGAATGATCATTCTCTTGTTTCTTTTTCAGAATCGTCCGTACTGGATGTATGCCATGGCGCTCACTCCAACGGTCGTGCTCTTCAACAGCGCCAACACAAACGTGGGCATTGTCGCCACTGAGCGGCTCAAGGGTACGTTCGTCGGTATCGCACTCACGTTGCTCATGATGCTTGCGCTATTGCCGATTTCCAAGCGCCTTGAGGTAAAGGCGACCACGCCGTCTCAGTAAGGCGTTCAACTACTACGTGCGCCAAAGCCCACTAATGCGGATCCAGGGGCACCATTGCTGAGTTACCTGTCCAATTTCGGACAATCATTTGCAGTTGCGGTGCATGTAACTCGTCCTAGCCCATAGTGTGACTGTATGACTCACGTCCAGCAACGCATTCAAAGTGCCACCGCCAGACGTTGGGGTTCAGCAGCACTCGGGCTCTCACTTTGCGTCGCCCTGTCCGTCCCGTCAGCCCAGACCCTCGCGATGTCGGCTGCTGATGACGGGCCGTCGATCGCACCGATCTTGAAGCGCGACATTCTCGTTGGCGCCGATATGTGGGACACAAAACCGCGGCTCATGTCACTGACCTTGAATTTCGAAGGCATCATCGGCATCCCCGACGCTGATAATCCGGATTTCAATATCGCCCGGGCTGCCGTGGAGGCAGCTGGTGGCGCATGGAATGTGGTGACCACATGCAGCATCACCCCCACACAGATTTCGCACACAACGGCAGTCTCACCTGAGCAGTACTACTCCGTCACCGGTGTTCACGGCGAGTTCCTAGATGTGGTGCAGGTTCAGACGTCGTGGCCGGTGCGTCCCAGCACGCTCGATGGCACCGACTTTAAGATCACCTTGAACAATGGCACCGTTGTCGACCCCGTCGCTGCTGGGATCGTGCCCAACTTTGAATACAACGAGCGTTCAGTCCTCATCCTCAATGGTGAGTTCGGCAACCGTTATCCGAAGTCAGACGAGCGATCGCGTTACCCGGTCAAGGTCGAGGTTGTGCGTGATGCAACCCCGCTGCAGTTGGTGGGCCCCGGCGGCAAACTCGCCAGTGCTGTCGGTATGACGATCACGAATGACAAGACGCCGTACGACGATCAGCCCGACGATCCAACACTGTGGACCGGACCACGGATCATCGCGGCCAAGATGACGCGCATGTCTACCCTCGGCGAAAACGGGCCGGTCCCTCTCAAGCGCGGCCTACTTCCCAATGACGGTATCTCGATGTACGGCGAGAAGCGGGCCCAGTTCAGGATGCGCATGCTGACCGTTGGCGGGGCCTTCTCGCCGGATGGCATTTTCGGTATGCACCCCGGTGACTACCGCAAGCACTTCCGTCTCGTAGCCATTGAAGATGACGGCACGCGTATTCCGTTGATCGAGCCCGGCATTACGTATTACGTCGATGGGCACCCGATCAGAATTCAGGGCTTGGCAGATCTTGGCGTGAAGAAAGATTCCTACGATGATTGCTACCAAGAGGACAGCGAGAATCAAATCGACGTCATTCTTACAGGCAGTATTAAGGCCGCCAAGCGCATCAAGGTCCTACAGATCCCGGCCAAGGGCAACGGTTATTCCCCGCTGTATAACGACGGCGGCCCGGGCAATAACCCGGTTCCGGGGGTGCGTTACACCGCACCAAGTCCTCGCCATGCCGTTCAGATCATTGACGGACTAAGCGACCCTATGAGGGCCACCTACCGGCCCTAGTTGGCTGAAGGTTCATCAAACCCCGTTCGTGTGACATGATCGCACCGACGCTAGCCCGCGTGTTGGGGTTTTTCGATTTTTGAGTCTTGGCCTTGGAGGTCAAAAGTGAAGCGACCAATCCGCCACGCTGGTATGGCTGTTGTAGCCGCAACCTTGTTGCTCACCACTGCTGCATGCGGTAGCAATAACGGAGCGTCAACGAGCACAACCGCTCAGGCCACCGCTACCCCCGACACTTCGAGTGCAGCTGTAGGCAACGTTGTTGATGTGGCCATCTCCGCTGGCAGCTTTACGGTTCTGGCTCAGTTACTGACGGCTACAGGGCTCGTGGAAACTTTGTCGGGTCCGGGTCCATTCACGGTGTTTGCCCCCACAGATGCGGCATTCGAGGCCGTAGCTGCGGGACAGGAGATCTCTCTGGACGAGATGGTCAAAGGCTTGATCGCAAATCCTAAGTTGCTGACCGACATGCTCCTCTACCACGTGGTGTCAGGCAATATCCCTGCCGCTGAAGTGGTGACTCTCAATGGCAAGGATGTAGAGACACTGTCAGGTGAGAAGTGGACCGTCATTGTTGCTGGTGAAAAGGTCAGCATCGAGGATGGTTTTGGCCGAATGGTCAACGTCATCGATGTTGACGTCTCTGCCTCCAACGGCGTGATCCATGTTATCGACAGTGTGCTCGATGGTGCTTTACCCGATTTTGACGGCAATGACCAAGAGGCGGCGCCCACAACTTCTGAATTCAGGAACTACGACGAAACATTTGATGGATCGACAAGTAAGAACATCGTCGAAGATCTAGCTGCTGCTGGAAACTTCACCGCGCTGATTGAGATGCTGACGGCTGGAGGGCAGATTGAAACCTTGTCAGGTCCTGGTCCGTTCACAGTTTTCGCTCCCACGGATGCAGCCTTCGAGTCTGTAGCTGCAGAATTAGGTATCCCTCTGGAGGACCTACTCAGCGAAGTTATCGCTAATCCCGAAATGCTGGTCTATACGAATACCCACCACGTGGTGTCAGGCAAGCTCTCTGCTGCTGAGCTTGCGGGCATGAACGGCCAAAAGTTAGAGACACTTGCGGGTGTTGATGTGACTGTGATCGTTGATGGCGAGAAAATCAGCCTCAAGGATGGTAGGGGCCGGATAGCCAATGTAATTGATGCGAACGTGGCCGCTTCCAATGGGGTGATTCACGTTCTCGACAATGTGCTCGCCTGAAACAGGATGTGCCGGAAAATCGCTTTGACCTGAGGCGCACGAGGACTTCAGAAAAATTGCCCCAGCGATGCTCCACACGTCGCGGGGCGCCGGTCATGTCCGAATATCCACGTATCAACAGGAGATAGGAAGCGGTGACATGTCCGATCAGGTGGATGAGCTCGTTGCATGGACTCTGCGGATGTCGCGTGCAGAGCGTGAGGCGGAACCCATCCACGTGACCCGGACTTCGGTGTGGTTCGCAGCGATCGGCTTTCTTGCCCTCGCAGTGGGCCAGTCCCTCATCTGTTGGGCGCCGCCGGATGGGAGGTTCGAGTTCATCCTGTTGGTTCTGGGGACGCTGTCTCTGGCAGTCGCGATTCTCTACCACCTTGATCACCACCGGCTACGTTTTGGATTGCCAGCCCTTATTTGCTTCAACCTCGCGATCGTGGCGGCTTCGGCCGTTTGGGTTCCCTATGTGATCAATCCAGAAGTTCGTGGCACCCCAGGCGGCTTGCTCTATTCGTATATCGCTTGGGGAGTCGCGTGGACACTTGGCGCAATCGGCACATTCCTTGTGCTGCTGCGCAAGGAGCGGCGTCTAGAGCGTGGTGGCAGAAAAGCGGCCACCGAAATCCATGCGTCTTTCTTCCAGCTCCTCATTCTGGGCGTGGGCATGCTGATTTATGGAATCAGTTTCATCGAGCAGAGCTCTTCGCCAAATAATCAGGTAGATGGTGTGCTCGGCGTCGTAGGCCCGGTTCTCATTGCTATTTCAGTGATCAACCACGTAGAGCATTTGATACTCCGCATTGGTCGCCCTGCGGTCATCATCACCATCATCGGCATTTCGATCTGGTCGGTCAAGAATCTCAGTAGAGCCGTGACTGACTGGATGAGCGATCCCGCCTTGGCGAGGTTCTTCGTTTACGGCGTCCAAGGCATCGTTTTCGCCCTAGGAGCGATCGCGTGCATCCTTGTGCTTTCGCACAAAAAGGCATGGCATGCAGCCCGACCTGAGTCAGATAGCACCCCGTCGAAGCTCTGAGATAGGTCTCGATTCAGGAGGCCGTTGCTCTAGCGCCCCTGAGATAGGTCAAGTTACGAGGGTGCGACCGAGTAGCGAAGGCAAGTCACGCCGGGTAGGCATCCGCGCGGGGCTAGCGGTATCTGTGCTCTCGATATCCGTAATCCTCGGGTCACCGTGGGCCCAAGCAGCCGAGGCGCCGATCGCTCTCATGCTCGATGGAGCAGCGACATCAACATCTGACGCTAGTCCTGTATCTCTCGATTCGTCGCTCTATCTGCCCAACGTCACGCCGGCGCCTGCAGTGTTGCTCGCGCACGGTTTCGGCGGCAGTAAGACCAGTGTTGCCGAGGACGCTCAGTCTCTAGCAGACGCAGGATTCGTCGTGCTGGCATACACGGCGCGTGGATTCGGCGACTCTTCTGGAGAGATCTCCATGAACTCCCCACAGTTTGAAGTTGCAGACGCCTCAGCACTTGTGACGTACCTCAGTAGTCTCGCCAGCGTCACTCAGGACAGCGATGGTG
>WLOK01000059.1 GCA_009699315.1 Actinomycetota bacterium | reverse complement strand
ATTCGTCTGCAACGTCTGGGTGTAATAGATCTGGCATCCGGGGTAGCCGACCCATCCAGGCGTATGAATGCCCCAAGTGTGGGACATGTCGACGATCTTCATTTCATTTCCTTTCGTCAGCGCATGATGCGCAGGGATGCGACATCAGTAATTTCGGTGCCCCGCCCAGTTCGAATAGCTTCCTGAGCGAGGTAGTAAGCCAAAACAAGGTCCTGCTCCACGCTGCCAATCGACTTGAACAACGTTCGACCCTCGGCCGCGGGGAGAGGAGGACGCATTAGGTAATTGCCGAGGGTAATTGCCGATGTGGCATCCCAGCCAAGCTCAGTAGCTTCGATGCAATCACCCGACTCATGGGTAGCATCCATGGTGTCGACAACAACTTCGTCACACGCGAGAAACACCCCACCTCGTAGTTCGCGATGCACGGGCATTGTTGATCCAATGGCCGCAATGAATCGCACCGAACCAAGCTCGTCTCCTGACAGGAACGGCTCATTATGCGAAGAAGTTGCGACATACAACACATCGCACGAATTCATCACCTGATTTTGCTCAGCGACCGAAGTGACCTTCGTCCCCGTCTCCAAGGTCATCTCCTTGGCGTAAGCCTCACGATTAGCTGGTGTGGGGCTATAAACAAAGGCCTCTGACACATTGATCGCCCCAACAAGCGCTCGAAGGCCTTCCTTCGCCTCTTCGCCACTTCCGATAAGTCCCACTCGCTGCGGAGCGGTCCCCGCCCAATGCCGGGCAGCTACTGAGGCCAGTGAAGCAGTACGCAACCCGGTAATCCGACGGCCATCGATTGTCGCGATTGGATCGCCTGTTGACTGACGAAACAAATGCACGTGATAGCGAACCCGCTGACCGACTCGGTGGAATTCTTTGTAGCCGAGGAGATCAAGATCGTCTACGAGCCCGGCCATAATGCGCATCCATGAGATATCGCCATTGACTTGTACGCGGCCGGTCTTGATAGTCCCTTCACCGCACAAACGAGCCGTCTCGGCAGCGGCTGCGAGTCCTACCGCCGATGTCGCCAAAGCATCCACATCGTCCGGACCCAGCAGGATCATTGGCTGAACGTCGTTCACGCCGGATTCCTTCCTGCGTAGAACAGCACATCGTCGTCCTTTGTCACGTCTAGACCGGATGCGACTGCAGCAGAACGCAACTGGCCCATCTGTGCCGCGCTGATGCGCATGTGGGGCTGACGGATCGGGCCGCCGTTGTAACCATTGAGCCACGCTTGGTATTTCCAGTGCATGCGCGGAACCAAGCCGGTGTTGGCAACCAAAGGTGTGCATACGGCCGCATGTGCGCGTCGTGCTGGTGCCATTTGCCAGTACAGCTTCATGCCCTCGTCCCACGTGGCTGGATCACTCAGGAGTGAAAGCATCCGCGGGACGTTAGGACCCATCCACTCGTAGTTCGAGGTGCCCATAAATTTCATGCCATAGTTGCGGACCCATGCGGGTGCGTTGAATTCCAGCGGATCAGTCACTATGACCTCGTCGCTGAATCGCTCGAACACAGCAGCAATTCCACCCACGCCAGGTCCACCGACCTCGTTCTTGATGCCGACAACTTCCGGGATTTCATTCACCATGCGCTCTAGCAGGGATACCGGGAATCCCGCAGGGTGCAGTCGACCAAAGTTCCACTGGTCCATGGCAAAGATGAGTAGACCCAAATTTCCTGCTTCGGCGATTGCTTTTGTGAAGTCAAATACCGCATCGATCGAGGGCGGATTGAAGTACAGAGGATACGAGGGCATCACCAAATCAACACCCAGCGCTGCTGCCGCAAGAGTCGATGCCACGGTGTCTTCCAGCGTGGGCTGCGACGCCTGCAGGATCGTGACGAGATCAGCACCCGCTTCGTCAACAACGATACGAGTGAACTCCTCCATCTCCGCAAGAGTGGTCCCCGCCTCGGAGACGATCAGCACGGCTGACATGCCGTGCTCCTTCTCCTTATTGACGTCGAATCGAATCGCTGTCTCGTTCAGGCGCGACAGATCCGACGTGAATGTCGGCTGTACACATCCAGCGCATCCCCGCAGATGTGTGCGCGCCCACTCACGCGCCTCGCCACGACCGTACTTCGCCATTCGACTCAGCCTTCCCATTCGGCGGACTTGCCCGCCCCTCGGCACATCGCTGCTAGCTCTAGTGCCGGCGCGAGTGCGGTTTGAACTACTTCCATCTCCTCGGCGACCGGCGCCCAGGCACTTTCCAACTCAGAAGTTGCGCTGCCAGTCAGTAGCACCGGCACCTCGTGCGGAAGGTGCTTGAGGGCCATTGCGCCAAGACTGACTGCATTGCCGACCTCATCACCAGTGTTCGCGACAAGAACAACGACATCTGCCACCCCGTGCAACTGGATTCGGTGCCCCATCGCTGCGCCACTAAATCCCTCATCATCCGTGCGCAGTACAAGGGCATCCCAGCCCTGTTCGTTGAGGCCGTCACTTACTTGGCGCAGGGCAGCATCGTCACACCACACCAACGTGCTGTTGGCCACCTCGTCTGCGAGGTTACGAACAATGTCTAGTCCGCCCGTCGGTTCAGAAATCAGGAGTACGCCGCTCATGCTGGACCACCGTCGTTGTCCTCGGGGCCCATCGGAGTGGAAAGCCCTTCTCCCACCTCAAGCGCATTTGACCACGTGAGCGCTTCCAGTGCGATTGCGTCGAGAGTGATCGAACGTTCTTGAGCAGCTGAGCGGATTTCCAATCTTTCGCCATTGCGCGTTCGAATTTTGCGAACGGTCACGGTGGTGAATTCGTTGGAAATAATGAAGAAATCCGGGCTTTCGGTCATAGGAGAATCCGCAGCTGTGGGAAGTCGACAACTGTCTCGTCGAGCACTACCCAGCGCGAAGCAAGTCGCAAACCCTCTGGTCGACGCACAACAATGTCGAACCGCTCAGCAGTTATGTACTTCGGCATATCCGATTGACGGACACCGATCAACATCACATTGCTGCGTACGTCATATCGATCGGTTTCGGTAGTTGTACGAACACGGATATTCGTTACGAAGTGCCGGAAGCGAACAGGGGGGTTCTCCGCCCAGGACAACTCATAGATGTCGGGGTCCAGTCGTTTGAACCACTGATTTTCGAGCGACCACTTGGATTCGTCGAGGAACATGACGCGATCGTCGTAGTGCGGGGCGAAAGGACTGTCAGGAGTGCGGGGTACTGGAATCTTGTATGTGAAGTCATCCTCAACGAGATCGGCCCACTCCCAGTACCTACGAGAGTCCGCAAGTTCGGCTTCATGCGCGAGGAAAAGATCCATTTCGCGATGGACATCAAGTGACGCAAAAGTCTCTGTAACAGGTGCGGACGTCATCAGCTCATACCTCTATCGAAGGAGTAGCCGTCTCGTCGACTTTCATGAGTTCATTCCAGCGTCGATGGAACGCCCGCAAAGTGTGTTCTGTGCGATCACCATCAACCACGCGTCCTGGCCAGCCAACCTCTGCCGGTGTCAGTTTGTGGTGCAGCCCACCAAGGTAGTCAACCGGCTTGGTACGCGCATAGTCCCCGACCGAAGCTTCAGAAATGCCAACGAAGTTCTCGGTGTCATCGAGTTCGAACATCCCCGAGGGTCCGTTTGTCCGCAGGTACGCAAGCGAGGAGAGCCGACACCATTCGGGATCCGCGTTGCGAGGCTGAAGGAAGAACCAGACTTGTTCGCTATGCGTGGCTGAGATCGGGTAGCGAATGGTGATTCGGATATACCGCGCATGGAGATCTGGTCCGTCTACGTTCGTCTTGAAGTTCTCGATAAACGACATATTTGGAAAGATCGAGCCGTGATTTACGGAAAGACACGACATGAGGTCCGCTTGCTCGGGCGTGAGGTTCCGCTCAAATTGCTCCCACATGTCTTCGGGATATCCCCAAAACTTACGTCCCTCAACTTCAACCGGCAGACGTTGCGCGCGCACGGTGTGCCCATTGCCGCAGTCAACGGTGCGGCCAGTAAAGCGAGGGTTGACTACATCGCTTAGCTTTTCCAAATCCTTGGGCGTGGCAAATAAGCCGAGTTCTAGAGCAGTCGCATGTGTGATCATCGTGTGGTAGCCGTCGCCAGAAAGGTTTTCACCCTCGGTCTTCCAATTTGCGCGCACGATATTGCGCACTGGGGTACCCGCGACTTCCATGCCTCCATCGAACTTTCCGATGATGGCTTGGAGATACCAGGCAGCGTCACCGAGATAGTCCGCCAGCGTGGGTGCCTCGGGATCCCACGTCGCGAAAATCAATCCACACACGCTGTCTACCTGCGCAGGCTCGAAGAGCGAGAACTTGGACTTATCGAAATTCTTGCCGTAAACATCCGGTTGGTATGTGACCCCGCGCAATTCACCAGTGTTTGTATAGGTCCACCCGTGGTAGCTGCAGCGGTAGTGCGAGGAGTTGCCTTCATCTGCACGACACAACGGAACGCCTCGATGCCGACACGTATTGAGAAAGACGCGAATCTCACCATCTTCGCCCCGAGCCACGATCACGCGGTCTCGACCCATCTTGCGCGTTACGTAGTCACCTGGATCTGGGATCTCACTGTCATGCGCGAGGAACTGCCAACAGTGCCCGAAGATTCGGTCCATCTCCGTCGTAAAGACTTCGTCGTCTCCCCACGAACGTCGATAGACCGTCAGGGGCTCAGCCGAGCGATCAATGATCGTCATGTCTCCTCCTCCATAGGTCCATCTTTGTCGTCTGTATGACAGAGATCAACTTAGGCTAGCAGATGCTCCGTATTAGTATGACAAATACACGAATATGGGTATGCTGCTTACTCTAAGGAGGCACTATGCAGCACGGCCGATTGGAATGGCCACGACCGGACGAACTTACCCCTGATTCCAAGGCCGTGTACGACGCGATTGCCGGTGGACCTCGGGCTTCGGCGGCGAAGGTCTTCCAGATGGCCGATGAGGACGGCCGCTTGGAGGGGCCCTTCAACGCAATGTTGACCGCTCCGGCGCTCGGGATGCCCCTGCAAGAGCTCGGCGCGTCCATCCGGTACCGCACATCCTTCACGGATCGGGCCCGTGAGATTGCGATCCTGGCCGTCGCCGCCCATCATGCCTGCGACTACGAGTGGTACGCCCATGAGGCGCTCGGGGCCAAATGCGGCCTCTCACCAGACGAGCTCGAGGCCCTCAAAGCGGGCCGTTCCGCGGCGACCTTCTCCCCGTCCGAAGCTGTTATCCACGCGACCACGTATGCCCTGATCACCCGACGCGCCCTAACCGACGCAGAATCCGCAGAGGCCGTGGCCGCACTCGGGATCGAGGCAGTCACTGAGCTCACAATTCTCATCGGCTACTACGAGTGCTTGCAACTCCTGATGGGTGCTTGGCAGCCACCGCTGCCGGCCGGCGTTATTGATCCATTTGAAGGAGCCACATGACCACTGAGGCCTCGCTGCCGCGAGTCGGGCAAGGTTCACTCACCGAGCAAACAACGCGTGCACTTCTCGACGCGATACTTGAGCGCCGTTTCCCAGACGATCGCCTACCCGCCGAGCCCGAACTCGCGGAGATGCTCAACGTAAGTCGAACCACGATTCGTGCCGCGCTGCAGTCTCTGGAGCGGTTGGGCATGCTGAGCAGGGCGCCGGGGCGCGGCACAGTGATACGTGCGCATGTCGGGCGCGAGAGCATCATCCTGCAGCGCATGATCGGCTTCCGAGACATGCTCAGCAAGGACTACGCCGACGTTCAGGTCAACGGAAGATATTGGCTAGAGCCCGGCCCAACCCAAGAAGCAGCGGACGAACTCAACATCTCTTTGGACACTCCAGTCATCAAGACTTCTAAAACCTTTCTCGCCGACGGCACTACCGCCTTGCACATCCGTGACCAGATTCCACTGTCTTACGTCTCTGCTGCAACGCAAAAGACGATGCTTGACGGTAAGAAGTTCGAAAACTCCGACTCCATCTTCGCCTTTAGTCGTACGTGGCCTGGTCGAGAAATCGACCATGCGCTTGTCGAAATTGTCGCCTGCATCGTTCCAGATGATCCAGATTTCCCGCTTGATCTGCCACCCGGGTCGGCACACATCATGCTGGCGGAGACTCACTACACAGCACTCGGCGAGCCCGTCGCATTTACCGAAATTATTGTCGATGACAGTTTCGTGAGGTTCCATGTCGTCCGGCATCACTGATCTTTCACGCGGCACCGCTGTTGTCACAGGAGCGGCGCGTGGTCTCGGTCAACATTTCGCAGCCGCACTGGCTGAAGCCGGCCATGACGTGGCAATACTTGATCTCGACGATGCCAGTGCTACACGCGAACTCATCGAGAAAACAGGACGACGTTGCCTGACCGTGTGCGGAGACGCTTCGGATCCGCAAGATGTGCGCAGCTTTATCTCAGATGTGCGCAACGAGCTTCCACCCGTACGCGTACTTGTGAATAACGCTGGAATTTCACCGTATGCATCTTTCGCCGAGACTGATTTCGCTCTGTGGCAGAGAGTCAGCAAGGTCAATCTAGACAGCATGTATCTGATGACTCACGGCCTAGTCGAAGACATTTGCGCAAACGGCCATGGGCGCATTGTTAACCTCACGTCCTCTGTCGTCTGGGATGCTCAGGCGCGAAACATGACCGCCTACACGATGACCAAGAGTGCCATTGTCGGATTCACACGTGCGCTCGCAGGTGAGTTGGGCGCGCAGGGTGTGACTGTGAACTGCATCGCTCCGGGAATCGTCCTTACGCCCGATATCGAAGACCGAGTTGCAGAATCTCAGTTAGAGATCTACCGCAATCGTCAGGCCATTCCACACATCACTGCACCGGAGGATCTCATCTCCACGCTGCTCTATCTCGTGGATGAACGCACCCGGATGGTCACTGGGGCTACCCTGCCAGTCAACGCCGGACGCGTGATCGTGTGAGCGAGTTAGGCATGCGAGGTGTAGACCACATAGGTCTATCAGTACCTGATCTCGATCAGGCTGTACGTTTTTTTGTCGATGTTTTAGGGGCCGAAGAGTTTTTTCGGCACGGTCCGTACGGTCCGAGCGGGCAACAGAGTCGGATCAACTTTGCTCGTCATCCGGATTCGATCGTTGAAGGCATCGCCATGGTTCGTTGTTTCGACACAAACATCGAACTGCTTGAGTACTCGTCGCCAGATCAGTCCACGCTTTGGCCATCGACCAGCGATTTCGGCGGCCATCACCTCGCCTTCTACGTTGATGATCTAGACGCAGCTGTAGCGCGACTTCACGCGGATGGTGTCAATGTGCTTGGTGACCCGATGAATCTGCCAGGACCCGAGTCTGGTCCACAAGCGCGCTTCATTTTCTTCCGCACTCCATGGGGACTTTTTCTCGAGCTCGTGAGTTATCCGATGGGGAAGGCATACGAGTCCACCACTGACCGGCGTCTCTATGACCCTCGCGCCAGTCAACCCGTGACAACCGAAGGTAGCAACGATGTCGCTCAGTGACCTTCTCCTTTCGATACTCGGTCCCGCCCCGGATTCCACAGTCTCTCCGCCTAATAGGGCTTTGGGAGAAAGTCGTCTACTCATCAACGGGCATCTAGTTGAGGCCCGGTCTGGTGCCACCTTCGATAACGTCGACCCGACAACCGAGGTGATCCTTGGCGCGGTGTGTGATGCCGGAATCGAGGACGCCCAAGAAGCGATCCAAGCAGCTCGAAAGGCATTTGATTCAGGAGTCTGGGACTCACCGGATTTCCGTAGAGCCTGTCTCGTTCAGTTACAAGATGTCTTGCGACGCAATGCGGCTGAATTCAGGGAATCATTAATTGCCGAAATTGGTTGTCCGCGTCGAATGACTTTTGCCGATCAGTACGACTATGCCGTGGACAAGCTCGGCTTCTATTCGGACCTGCTTGGAACGTACGAATGGGGCATAACTCATCCAGCTGATTACCTGCCCGGTGCCATCGTCTCCAAGTCCTCGCGACAAATACCCGTTGGTGTTGTCGCGGCAATTACACCGTGGAATCTTCCCGTAGAACTGATACTTGCCAAAGTCGGTGGAGCGCTGGCCGCTGGCTGCACCATGGTCATCAAGCCATCACCTCTTGCCCCTTGGGCGGGAACCCTCCTTGGGCGCCTGATCGCGGAAGAGACCGACATTCCTGCAGGCGTTGTTAATGTGATCGCTTCTTCCGATGTCAATGTGGGTATTGAACTCACCAGCAATCCGCAGGTAGATGCGATCGCTTTCACTGGGTCCACCGCAACCGGTCGATCTGTCATGGCTGCCGCCGCCCAGGGACTTAAGCGCGTAAGTCTTGAACTCGGCGGGAAATCAGCGGCCGTCATTCTCGATGATTTCGATGTCGACGAATTTCTCCCAGTCGTAGCAGGGATGGCCTGTTTCAATTCTGGGCAGAGTTGCATCATGCCCAGCCGAATGCTGGTGCCCGCATCCCTTCTTGATCGGTGCCTAACCGCCGCAGCCGCAGGTATGAACGCCGTCACGGTGGGAGATCCGCGTTCCCTAGACACATTTATGGGTCCATTGATTAGCCACGACCAGCGTTCCCGAGTCGAGGGAATGATAGAAGACGCAGTATCAGCCGGTGGTGAGGTTGTGGCAGGTGGCGGCCGTCCTAAGAACCTCGATCACGGCTTCTTTTTGGAGCCGACCTTAGTCGCTGGGCTTCCTGATGATGCAACAATTCTGCGCGAAGAAGTCTTCGGTCCCGTCGTATGTGTCATCCCTTACTCAGATCTTGACGACGCAGTACGAATTGCTAACAGCAGCGAATTTGGACTGGCTGGATATGTGTGGAGCGGGTCCAGCGAGCGCGCAATGAATGTGGGCCGTCGCTTACACGCCGGCATGATCGGCATAAACGGCGGCATGTTCACCGCAGGTGACATGCCCTTTGGTGGCGTGAAGTCGAGCGGAATGGGACGAGAGTGGGGCGTGGCAGGAATGGAAGAGTTTCTAGACATTCAGACCATGGCCGTGCGAAATCCTGAGTGATTCAGAGCCCAAACAGCCTTTCGGCATTTCCGCCCATCACAGCGACGCGTTCCGGACCTTCAGGAATGACCTCTTCGACATAATCGCGATGCCGCTTGATATCAAAGGGCACGGGCGGGCCATCAGTTCCAAAGCAGAGTTGTTGTGACCCGACGGTTTCCTGAGCTACCCGAAGCGCACGAGCTCCGAATGTCACCGTGTCCAACCACAATTTACGGACGTAATGCGAAGGCGGATGCGGCAAGTGCACTGGACCCCATGGTCCTAAGGGCGCGTAATCGCGAAGTTCATGGCCAAAATCGAGTCGGTCTGCGACCGTACAAATCGCTCCGCCTGCGTGTGGACACAGGAGTTTGAGGTCGTACCTCTCCAGCACCCCCGTCAAGATCGCTCTCGCGAGCGTGACCGTTGTGTCGAGCGGCCGGCCGCAGACTTCACCAAGCCGATATTCACCCATGAGTTCCTGGCCGATGATGGAGCCAGCTGGATGCAGAAAGATCGGGATCCCACGACCGGCCATTTCCAGCCAGAAAGATTCCGGCACGGAATCCAAATAGCTCCCCTGGTCGCTTGTCGGTATAGCCACACCGACTAGACCAAGTTCCACAACTCCGCGAAGTGCTTCAGCAAGATGTTCCTCACCACGCCATGGGCTGGCACTTGCCATACCGATAACTCGACCACCCGTGCGCTGGGAGAGACCGGCGACAAAGTCGTTATAGACACGTGTTTGTGCGATATCCATAACATCTAGACCGCCGTACCAGATATGTGGATCTGACACGATTGCCTTCTCGACGCCACCGTCATCCAACCTGCGCAAGAGGCCATCGAGATCGAACATCGGTTCAGGCATTTTGCCGAACTCGCGCCATTGTGGTGGATAGAGGTGAACGTGCACATCGACGGTTGTCACGCGCCAGACTCCTTAGCTCGTTGTGCCGCGGTACGGAGAACACGTTCAAGAAGGCTCGTTGCGGCATCAACCTTCCACGCGTTTCCAGACAACGGATGGGCGT
Organism: Actinomycetota bacterium; assembly: GCA_009699315.1. Taxonomy (GTDB): domain Bacteria; phylum Actinomycetota; class Actinomycetes; order S36-B12; family S36-B12; genus CAINMH01. The sequence continues at coordinate 2,407 of WLOK01000059.1, read as the reverse complement.
GATGCGTCCAACTCCGAGCAGCAGTTGCGATTGCTTCGTCTGAACGACTTCCCACGAGCAATTCTTCCGCATCACTGACTACCCAAGGAGTGGGTGCGACGGCGCCTAGGACAACTCGCGCTCGAGTAATGACACCATCAATGCCATACGTCAAACTCGCGGCGGCGGACACCATCGCAAAGTCGCCACTTGAGCGATTCAATTTGGCATAAGCAGTCCCCGAGCCTGCCGCTGCATGCGGAATCACAATCGACGCAATGAACTCCCCCGATGCCAGCACAGTCTCTCCCGGTCCCTTATACAGGCCCGTCATCGCAATTTTGTGCGCACCCTTATTGCTCATGACGTTCACTTCTGCGTTCATTGCGGTCAAGATCGTCGCGAGATCAGAGGGGGTAACGGACTGACATCGATGTCCCTCGACAACAGCGTGATAGAAACGATGATCACCGGTCACCGCATAACAAGGACAAGATGCTCCACCGCGTTTGTAACACATGAAGTCATTGCGAAGGAACCAGCACCGATTCAGTTGACATAGATTTCCGCCTACCGTTGCCATAGAGCGGATTTGCGGATTTGCGATTTGATCAATGGATTCCTGAATGACATCAAATGGGGTCCCTGCCACATATGAGGACACATCATCAAGCCGTGCTGCCGCCCCAAGTAACAGCCCTGCATTATTTGTGGCGATAGTGGAGAGTCCAGGCGTCACGGTTATGTCTACGAGTGTGCTAGCTGTTGCGACTCCTTGGCGGCGAGCCGGCATGAAGTCTGTGCCTCCTCCGATGACACGAGATCCCGAGCTGGCAAGTGCGTCCGCTACCTCTTGAACGGAAGTGGGGCGCGCAATGGTCGTAAGCGCAAGTGGTACTACCGGGCGAGCAAACCGGCGTCCAATTCGGTGAAGGAGCCAGTGCGCCCCAAGGGGATAAGCTCGACGCATTCCTTCAATCCACCAACGACCAGGTCTACGCCATAGGGACGCGCGACGTGTGGTCGTACCACCATCAAGCGCCGCGAGAACGCGATCCGGCGTGGCAGGCAACTCATATAGTCGAACGCCTGTCGCGTGTGCAATCGCGTTAGCTACCGCGGCCCCAGTCGGGACAAGGACAATTTCGCCCACTCCCTTGGCACCGTAGGGTCCGTTGGGATCGGGCTCCTCGATGAGTACCGCCCGAATTGGCGGAAGGTCGTCGGCTCGCGGCAGGGGGTAGGAGATGTAGGAGCGGGTCATCGACTGCCCACCCTCGAAGAGCAATTCCTCTCCAAGAGCCAGCCCGATACCCATGGCCATTCCACCGACAATCTGACTCTCTAGGCCAATGGGGTTGATGGCTACACCAGAGTCATGAACTGAGACGGCATCGACGACCTTAACCTTGCCGGTTTCTCGGTCAACTTCGACTTCTACCGCCTGAACTGCAAACGCATAGGCACCGGAGATGTTCGCAACACCAGTTTCGCGATTCACAGCATCAATAGGTAACTCAATCTGTTCTTCGAGAGTCAGCAAGCCCGAGCAATGCTCCTCCACAATGCGGGCGAATGACACAGTTTCGTTGCCCGATACGACATAGCCGTCGCGCAAAAATGTGTCCTCCACTCCAACTCCAAGAGTTACGGCACCAAGTTCACGAAGTTTCTGCGCAGCTTTGCGAGCAACAGTGCCCACCGCGTGGCCACTCATGTACGTGCCTCGACTCGACCATGCTCCAAGCTCGTGCGGTGTCTGATGCGACTCCATAGTCAGCACTGTGATGCGAGTGGAGTCGATTGCTAATTCCTCGGCCGCAAACTGTGTCAGGAGGGTCTTTTGCCACGTACCTGCATCTGCGCCACCAAATCGAATTCGGATTACGCCATCGCCAGTGATGTCAATTGCCGCACCACTCTTATTGGCACCCTCATAAATATTGGCCCCAGACACATGGATGGCCGCTGCAAAACCCACACCCCGCCCCGAACCAGCCCACTTCTTCTTGTCGGCCCAACCGATTTCGTCCCTTGCTCGCTCGAGACACTCAACGAGGCGCGCGGAGTGGATTTGCCATCCCACCGGCGTAACATCACCGGCAAGGTTGGCATTGAGGATCCGAAAATCTACGGGATCCATGTCAAGTGCAGCAGCGATTTCATCGGTTTGGGATTCGACCGCAAACGCAACCTGTGGACCTCCGTATCCGCGGAACTGTCCACCCGGCTGCTTATTTGTGTAGACAAGGCGCGCATCTATTTCAACGTCGGGAACCCTGAGTAACGAAGCGATGACCTGCATACCGTTGGCCATGACGGAGGGGCCTGAATGGTTATAAGCACCATTATCCACAAGCATCTGAGCAGACCGTGCCGACAGCAAGCCGTCACGAGTCGCGAAAGTTTCCAGGTCGATCGTAAAGCT
>WLOK01000058.1 GCA_009699315.1 Actinomycetota bacterium | reverse complement strand
CGCAAGGTGCGCGTACTTCGTCGGCTACCCATCATCATCGTGGTGCTTTTTGGGGCGGCTTCGCTCGCGGCGATGCTGCTCGAGGCATCAGGCACCCCAATTTCCTGGCTGCCGAGTTGGATGATGGGCTTCTACGGCCCCCTGGGACGCGCATGGGAGTTTGCCGCGGGTGCTGCGCTCGCTCTAGCGACCACACATCTTCGTCGCATACCCATTGCTTTCGCAACGGTGGGTGGCGTCCTCGGTCTCGGGCTCCTGATTGCGTCGCTATGGCTGATCTCCTCAGACACGATCTTCCCCGGACCAATGACACTTCTACCGGTCATTGCCACTTTGCTCTTGATCCTCGCCGGCGCGAACGAGGCCAATCCCGTAAGCCGCGCTCTATCGACGCGGCCTTTCACGTGGGTGGGTGATCGCTCCTACTCGTGGTACCTCTGGCACTGGCCGTTCATTGTGTTCTCGGCCTTGCTGTGGCCAGATCTACCGTGGGTCTTGGTTGTTGCAGCGCTGGTGTCGCTACTCCCGAGTATCGCTTCGTACCGCTGGATCGAGAACCCAGTGCGGCTGTTGCCCACGGGGACCCCTTGGCGGATAGTGCGCGTTGTCACGCTGACGTTGGTGCCCGCTCTCGGGCTATCTGCACTCACGCTGACCGCATCGAACAACGCGCTCTGGAATCCGGACCTACAGAAGTTCCAGTACGCCGTCGACACTCTCGCCGTGAATGCAGCAGCCGGATGCCAGACTCCGCTCGAAACCGGGCCGCGTGACGGCCAGTGTGTATGGAATGCCGATGCGACCGGTGCACCCATCTATCTCGTGGGCGACTCCAAAGCCGGCCAGTACAGCAGTGCCGTCATTAACGCCGGTGCGGAACTTGACCGCCCCGTCACTATCTCCACAGCACCCGCCTGCCCGTATTTCGACGGATTCATCAATGTGCCGCATCCCAAACCACGTTGGTCTGCCGAAGGCTGCCGCGCATTCGTCCGGGCCACCCAGAAGTGGCTCATTTCCGCAGAACCCGGCTTGGTGATTATCTCCAATACACAGGATTACCTTCTCTCCAGCAAAGTTGGTTTAAGTCTGACACGCGGCGACTACGTCACGGACCCTGCGCAAAAGGTACCCATCTACGCAGAAGGCTTCCTCCGCACGATCAAGGCTCTGCGCGAAGCCGGACAGCAAGTACTCTTGCCAGAACCAGGAATGTTGTTCGACTGGAATCCACAGGTCTGTACCACTATCTCGGTTTTGACCAAGGCGTGTAATACCGCCGTGCTCTTGGCCGACATGGAGGCTGAAGAACTTCCCTTCGCCCAAGTCGTTGACGACACTGCCGCAGCCACCGGCTCCAGCACCATTGACATCCGTCCGCAGTTATGTCCCAACGGTAGCTGCATCGCTGTGCCGAGCGACGGAGTACCGATCACGCGCGAAGGCCAACACATCTCCGTACCTACGAGCGAGAGTCTGGCTCCCAACTTCCGAGCAGCAATTGAAGCGATGAGTGCGGCGCAAAATTCTTCATAGTTTTCAACACTTTTTTGGTGTTTGGGCTTGACGTTGTCAGTGCCTCGATATATTCTGTTCTCACATTGTGGCGCTCCCAATTGGGAGATTACTTAGATCAAGAATCCTTGTGGTCCGGGCCTTTTTCGGCTTCGGTGTGCTTATGCGTTGGGTGTGTGGTGGCCACTCGAGTCGCAAAGGATTTTCTCCCGTGTCAAACCTCGATCTGTGCACATCAACTGGTGAGTTGCCGGTTGATCTTGTTGTGCTGCGCGAAGAGGTGCTGGCTGCGGGTGGCGCGATCGGGAATGACGTGTTGCGTCTGCTTCTCGCGCAGGGTCCGAGTTGGGCGATGGCGGGTGTGTTGGATGCGATCGATCCAGACCGAGTGGCTCCAGTCGAGTTCGATTTGCCGGATCCCGAGGCCGTGTCTGAGCATGCGATGCAGGTTGCGGTGCGTGAGGGGGCGGATGCGGGCCGGTTGATCCTGTTGCAGTTGTGTAAGCGTCAAGAGGCGTGGTCGGCCGCGTTATCCACCCGCATGACTCATGCTTACGCAACCGCGGCGATGGATCGCACGGGCCGAGAGACTTCTCGGTTTGATGTGTCGCGCTCCGGAGTGGTCGCTGAAGTTGGCCTGGTAATGGGCGTCCATGGGTCTACGGCTGATGTGAAGATCGCCCAAGCTGGCCTGCTCAACCCCGAGGGTGTTCTCTCCACTACCCACGAGGCCCTCGCCCAAGGTTTGGTGACCGAGCCAGTCGCGCGCCTGATGGCTGATGCGATGGATGGCTTGTCGTTCGAGCAGATAGCCCGAGTTGAGGCCATGGTTCTCCCAAGACTTGTGCGCCACATCGACCCCATCACCCGTGAAGGCGCTCCCGCGGGTTACTCCTACGCCAAAGACCAACTCACCCGAGCCCTTAATCGCATCGCGCCTGAGCGAGCCAAAGAGAAGCGTGCGCAGGCAATGGCCAAGCGTGGTGTGAAGATTCGCATCCTCGAAGAAGACGGCCTCGCCCAAATTTCCCTGTGGACCACCAAGGTCCAAGGCATCTCGTTCTATGAGCGGATTTCCGAGATGGCTGAGGCATCTCTCGCGGCAGAACGCCAAGCTATCGAAGAGGCCGGGCATGACGCGTCAGGTGTGCACACGATCAATCAAGCCCGCGCTGACGTGTTGGTGGAGGTGGTGATGAACACCAAGCCCACGCCTGCAGCAACGTCTCTGGACTGCGTCAACGTCCCCGCGCGCGTCAACGTGGGCGTCCTCATCGACCTCCCCACGCTCCTCGCGCTACGCGATAACCCCGCAGAGCTTCCCGGCTACGGACCACTGGATCCAGAGCTTGCTCGCGCACTTGCGGCCGACAACGAGTGGCGAAGATTCCTCCACGATCCGATAACCGGGCAAATATTGGACCTCGGTAACACCAGATACGAACCCAGTCGAAAAATTCGAGAGTTCATCCACGCCCGGGACCCTAAATGCACCTATCCCGGATGCAACCAACAAGCCCGAAGATCCCAACTCGACCACATCACGCCGTGGCCCCAAGGACCCACCGACAGATCCAACCTGCACCCGCTATGCGTGCATCACCACAACTTGAAAACGCACGGGAATTGGCAGGTCACCCGAGATCACGATTCGGGCGAAACTACTTGGACCAGTCCCAGAGGCCTCCGAGCAAAAGCGCCACACCCCTACACGCCCATGCCCAAAACAATCTGGCCTGAGGAAGACGATGGACCACCACCGTTCTAGGACATACAAACGCGAACTACTTCGTGATCAGAATCCCCACACTTGTAGACGCTGCCGATCCTTCAATCGTGGTGACAGTGACACGCACAAAATAAGTGACACCCTTCTTCAGCCCGGTGATGGTGTGGCGCCAGAGCAGAACTGGATCCTCTTCCGCCTGCCATGCGCCGCCTTTCACTTTCCACGCGACGGTATAGCGTCCGTATGGCACGCCACGCAAATTCGCTTTCCCCCACGCCACCGCGATCTGCCCCGCGAGATTTGTTGTGCCCGCTGTCAATTGGATCGGCGCAGAAGGTGCGCTTGCTGCCAAAGCGGATAGAGACACAGGTGACGATGGGCCGGTGCCAGCGGCAGAGATGGCCTTGACGCGGAATACATATGTGGACCCCTCCTTAACTGCAAACGTCACTGCCCTGGCGATGGAAGTCGCTGGCACCGGCGACTTCCACGCTCCGCCATCGGCTTGGTACTCCACGAGGTTACTTCCGATCGGGCTTCCATTCGCCACTGCTGCGGTCCACGAGATGCTCACACTTGTGTTCGACCTTGTGACAATCTTCGGCTTCCCCGGAACACCTGGCAAGATCAAAGTCACGACTGAATTGGACTCCGCTGAATACTCACCCGGGCCTGCGCCATTCACCGCCGCTACACGGAAGACGTATGTCGTTCCAGCGGCCAACCCGGACACTGCCATCAAAGTTCGAGTAGACCTCACGTGACTAGCCGAAGACCACGTTTGTGCCGTGAGAGTCCGGTACTGCACAACGTAGTCGCTGATTGAGGACGTACCCGTCGCGGTCGGAGATGTCCACGCCACACCAATTTGCGTAGCGGTTGGCGCGGAGGCAACTACGTTCGTCGGCGCGCCGGGTCCACCAGAAAGCGTGCGCGTCGCAGTTGCTGTTGATGTGTAGGCACCAACCGCACTGTCGACGGCCGCTGCCACATTGAACTCATACAACGTGTCCGAAGCTAGGCCAGTGACGATGACTGACGTTGCCGGCGAATCATCGCGCGCGAACTCCAACCATGGGATCGAGCCAGCAATGCGATATTGCACGTAATAAGCCAAAATGGGCGACCCGCCGTCAAACGCTGGCGGAGTCCACGAAACTTCCAGCGACAAGGTAGTGGGATTTGCTGCGGTGACACCCGTGGGCGCGCCCGGCGCTTCGATCGGCGCTGTTGCGCCGAAGCTGGGAGTGGTGACCTTCGGCTGTTGGCTAGCCCCCTCAAGGCTCGGGACAGTGATCGGCGTCGTGTAGGTAATCCCCGTGTCGCTACCCAGTTCACCTCGGGTGTTAGTGCCCCAACACTTGGTGCCACCAGTAGCGAGGACAACGCAGGAATGCGCGCCGCCCACAGCAAGAGCAACTGCCGTCTTGTCGAGAGAGGTACCGTCGATGTCCGTCACCATCACCGGAGTCAGGCTGGTCCCTGGACCTGAACCCAACTCACTGCGATCGTCGCCACCCCAGCACTTCACCGCGCCCGTGGCCAACAACGCACACGTGTGCGCTTCACCCAAGGAGACAGCAATGGCAGTCTTCGCCGGAGTTGTGCCGTCTATGTCGGGCACGGCAACGGGCGTGTTGCTGGCATTGGTTGTGCCATCACCGAGTTGACCATTGAAGTTCGCTCCCCAACAGCTCACTCCGCCTGTTCCCAGCACTACACATGTGTGTTGTACGGCCGTGGCAATTGATCGGACCGTCGTTGCTGGCATGCCGCCGGTAAGGCCCGAAACGAGCACGGGGACGAGACTGTCTTCGTCGGTCCCCCGACCCAATCGGCCACTGGTATTGCTCCCCCAGCATTTCGCCGAACCGTCAGCGAGAACCGCACACGACTGCGCTGCTCCAGCGGAGATCGACAACGCCGTCTTTCCAAGTGAGGTGCCATCCAGGTCCGCCACGGCCACGGGCTCTAAAGCGCTAGCGGTCGTGCCGTTGCCCAGTTGGCCAGAAAAATTTGTGCCCCAGCACTTTGCGGATCCATCTCCCAGAACTGCACATGTGTGACCCGAACCCGCAGCGATCGCAACTACCGACTTCCCCGGTGATGTTCCGTCGAGTCCCGCCACAAAGAGTGGACTGCCACTTGTTTCGCCAGAGCCATCGCCGAGCCGGCCGCTGAACCCAGCTCCCCAGCATTTTGCCGAACCATTTTCGAGAACTGCGCATGAATGTGCGGAGCCAGCAGCAACAGATACAACGGTTTTGTCGGGTCCAGTTCCGTCAAGATTGTCTACCTGGCCGGGTCCCTCAAAGTAGAGGACACCATGTCCCGCCTGCAGATTGGTGTTGTCGCCCCAGCACTGCGCTGAACCTGAGGCCATGACAACACACGATGAGAAGTCTCCCGTCGCAACCACCGACGCACGAGCACTCCAGCCACTTTGCCGTGAATTCCAAGCGCTTACACGAAATTCATATAGCGATGAACCGCTAAGTCCACTAATGGTTGCTGACGTTGTCGGAGATACGCCATCTTGAAAGCTCGTCCACGTCGACTCGCCGACCTTGCGATATTCGACGGAATAATGTGATGGCAGCTCCACCGTTTGAGATCGGCGCCGTCCATGCCACGTTTATGGTGCGCGGGGTTGCCCCAGTAGTTACCACGCGAGTCGGAACACCGGGTGCGCTCACCGCAGCCACATTGACGGCACTGGCCACAGGCAATATCCCGACGAGACCCGACACAAGAATCACAACACCGACAGGCGCCATTAGGAAATTTGCTCGCACGTGGACAGAATCCTTTACTCAGGCTGGAAGGGCCAACATAGCCCGCAATCCATGCCAACGCCACTAGAACAAAGCACTCGCCAGAGCTATTCGAGCGGGCTGCACAGCGGGGTCATCGCCCGCCAATTCAAAGAAATCAAGCAGCCGTTGGCGTGCGACGTTGCGCTCATCGCCAGCCGACGCCCGCACGAGCTCCACCAGCCGCGCGAAGGCACCAGCCCAGTCGCCGCCACCTGCGTCGAGATCAGCCGCGGCCAGCTCGAGTGTGAAAGCATCGCCGACTTCAGCAGGTGATTCCACTCGTTGCATCAACTGTGCGAGGAGTACGCCGGCCTTCGCGTCTGCATCTGCGGGTGAATCATTCAGCAACTTGGCATACTCCGCTTCAGCCTGCGCCCAGTCACCCGCCTCGATGGCGTCGAAAGCCGCGACGAAACGTGGATCGAGAGGCTCCTCGACAGGTTCGTCACTCTCGGGTTCGTCCGCTGCGCCTACGCGCCCATTGACACCCATTTCCTCGGCAGCCTTCATGAGCTGGTCGAGGTAGGACCGGACCTGAGCTTCGGGGAGCGCACCTTGGAACAGCGGCACGGGCTGACCCTTGACGACAGCGATAACTGTCGGAATGGACTGCACTTGAAAAGCCGCCGCAATTTGCTGTTCGGCATCAACGTCGATTTTCGCCAACACGAATCGGCCACCATAGGCACCGGCCAACATCTCCAAAATTGGCGACAGCGTCTTGCACGGCCCACACCACGTCGCCCAAAGATCCACCACGACCGGAACTGTCATTGATTGCTCGATGACCGCCTTTTCAAAGTTTTCCGTGGTGACGTCGATTACGACGCCAGGAGGTGGCGGCGGTGCCGAAGCGGCACGCTGCTGCGCCTCACGCTGCGCGGAGAGAGCGCCTAGGTCGACTGCTCCCCTTAACGTGGCCGCGGAAGCGGCCGGGTCCGGTGGCTTATTCACAGGGTGATCCTGTCACCGTGGCATCGAGGAGCTTCATGCGAGGAGTCGCTCCACCCATTGCGCAGCGGCTGCATGGGGATCTAACTGGCCCTCCACGACGGCCTTAGCCAAATCTGCCAACAACTCCGGCTCTTGTGCGGCTAGCCGTCGCTTGAGCGCCGCGATAGCCAACGCACTGATTTCTTCTGCCGCGCGGCGTTCGCGCCTCGATGTCAACTCACCTGTCTCGGTGAGCCACGCGAAGTGCTTATCCAGTAGATCCAAAAGTTCGGGGATTCCGACGCCAGTCGAAGCGACCGACTTAACAACGGGAACTTCCCAGGCACTCGATGAACGTTCGCCCAACGCGATCATGTGGCGCAACTCGCGCATCGTCGTGTCAGCACCATCACGATCTGCCTTGTTCACGCACAGCACGTCGGCGATCTCGAGTATGCCCGCCTTCGCGGCCTGAATGCCATCACCCATGCCCGGTGCGAGTAGCACGATTGTCGTGTCAGCAGCGGCAGCCACTTCCACCTCCGACTGCCCCACTCCGACCGTCTCGATCAAGATGACATCGCAACCGGCCGCCTCCAGAACACGAAGGGCCTGTGGTGTCGTCGCCGATAACCCGCCTAGGTGACCACGAGATGCCATGGACCGAATGAAAACTCCAGGGTCCGTCGCGTGCTCCTGCATGCGGATGCGATCACCCAGTAGAGCGCCTCCAGAAAAAGGCGAACTCGGATCAACCGCAATCACACCGACGCGGTTCCCACGAGCTCGCAACGCTCCCACGAGCGCCGAGGTGGTCGTCGATTTTCCGACACCCGGCGAACCGGTAAGACCAATGACATGTGCGGTTCCGGAGGTTGGCGCAAGAAGCGCCATGACTTCAGCCACATCGGGCGAGCCATCCTCAACCCACGAGATGAGGCGCGCGACAGCTCTGGGCTCACCAGCCCGAGCACGTGCGACCCATTCGGAGACTTCGTTCACTACTAGGCCTTAGGCACACGAATGATCAAGGCATCGCCCTGGCCACCGCCACCGCACAAAGCCGCGGCACCAATGCCGCCGCCGCGACGCTGGAGTTCGAGAGCGAGATGGAGCGCAATGCGAGCACCCGACATACCCACTGGATGACCAAGGGCAATCGCTCCACCATTGGGATTGACCTTTGCCTCGTCCACACCAAGCTTGCGCGTCGACACAACACCCACGATGGCAAAGGCTTCGTTGATTTCGATGACATCGAGATCGGCAGGCGTGATGCCCTCCTTGGCGCATGCGGCCAGGATCGCGTTTGCCGGCTGCTCGTGCAAGGAAGCATCGGGCCCAGCGGTCACGCCATGCGCACCGATCTCCGCGATCCACTTCAGCCCGAGCGACTCAGCCTTCGACTTCTTCATCACGACGACGGCACAAGCACCATCGGAGATCTGCGACGCGTTACCCGCAGTAATCGTGCCATCCTTCACAAACGCCGGACGCAGACCCGCGAGTGACTCGGCGGTCGTCTCGCTGCGAATCCCCTCGTCAGTCTTGAACATCACTGGGTCACCCTTGCGCTGCGGGATCGGCACCGCCACGACCTCGTCGTCGAGGATGCCATCGGCCCAAGCCTTAGCGGCGAGTTGATGCGAGCGCGCGGAGAAAGCGTCTTGGTCCTCACGGCTAATGTTGTAACGCTCATTGAAATCATCGGTCGCCTGACCCATCGGCGCCTTGTCGAAGGCGCAGGTGAGTGCGTCGTACGCCATCGAATCAACCAGAGTCCAATCGCCGTACTTCACGCCCTCGCGTGAGCCTTTGACCAGATGCGGCGCATTGGTCATCGACTCCATGCCACCAGCAACGATGATCTCGAACTCGCCCACGCGGATGAGTTGATCGGCGAGCGCGATTGCGTCTATCCCGGAGAGGCAGACCTTGTTGACCAACAATGACGGCACCGACATCGGAATGCCGCCTTTGACCGCTGCCTGGCGCGCCGGCATCTGGCCCTCGCCCGCAAGAAGCACCTCTCCCATGATCACGTAGTCCACCTGCTCAGGAGCAACACCGGCCTTCTCGAGAGCACCCTTGATCGCGATACCGCCGAGATCGGACGCACTGAACCCCTTCAGCGAGCCAAGCAGCCTGCCCATCGGCGTGCGAGCGCCAGCGACGATGACAGTGGGATCTGAAGCGGACATGGGGTCTCCTTTGTGGGGCAGGGGCCTTCGCGGGACAATAGTCTCAATCTAGTTGAGGAGGGTCCGTGGCTGTACCCATGCCCGGCATTGGAATTACCCGGATCGATCACGTCGGGATCGCAGTAGCCGATCTAGACGCGGCTATCGCCCTGTATGAGTCCGCATTTGGCTTCACGCTCGTCCACGAGGAGGTCAATGAGGAGCAAGGCGTACGCGAGGCCATGATGGCCGTCGCCGACTCTGGCTCCTGTATTCAACTACTGGCGGCCCTCTCGGCCGACTCGCCGATCGGGAAGTTCCTGGAGCGCAGCGGCCCCGGCATCCAGCAGATGGCCTACACGGTCGTGGACGTGCGGGCTGCGGCTGCCGCCCTGCGCGCCGCCGGACTACGCCTGCTCTACGACGAGCCCAAGAACGGCACCGCAGGCTCGCTGGTCAACTTCATACACCCCAAGGACGCGGGCGGAGTACTGGTCGAACTCGTCGAGCCAGGTCACGGACACTGATGTAGCATCAGTGAACGAGCGTTAACACACCTGAAGCGCATCCGAAAGGAACCGTCATGAAGCAGATCCGCGACGCCATCCTCGCCGGCGATACCGCACCCGAAGACTTCGCCACGATCGACATCCCCGACCACTACCGCGGCGTCACCGTGCACAAGGACGAACAGGAAATGTTCGTTGGTGTCGCCACGAAGGACAAGGACCCGCGCAAGTCGCTGCACGTCGACGAAGTCGCGTTGCCCGAACTCGGTCCGGGCGAGGCCTTGATCGCTGTTATGGCAAGCGCCATCAATTTCAACACGGTGTGGACATCAATTTTCGAGCCAGTGTCCACCTTCGGATTCCTTGAACGCTACGGCCGCATCTCCCCGCTCACCAAGCGCCACGATCTCCCCTACCACGTTGTGGGTTCCGACGCGGCTGGCGTTGTGCTGCGCGTCGGACCTGGTGTCAACATGTGGAAGCCCGGCGACGAAGTAGTCGCGCACTGTCTGTCCGTCGAGCTAGAGCACCCGTCAGGTCACAGCGACACGATGATGGATCCAGAGCAGCGCATCTGGGGATTCGAGACCAACTTCGGCGGTCTGGCCGAAATCGCGCTCGTGAAGTCCAACCAGTTGATGCCCAAGCCCAAGCACCTCACTTGGGAGGAGGCTGCTTCGCCTGGTCTCGTCAACTCCACTGCCTACCGCCAGCTCGTCTCCCAGAATGGCGGCGCCATGAAGCAGGGCGACGTCGTCCTCATCTGGGGTGCGTCAGGTGGTCTCGGTGGTTACGCAACTCAGTACGCAGTCAACGGAGGAGCAATCCCCGTGTGCGTGGTCTCGTCCGAGGACAAGGCAGATCTGTGCCGCGCCATGGGCGCCGAACTCGTCATCAATCGCAACGCAGAAGGCTACAAATTCTGGAAGGACGAGCACACGCAAGACCCCAAGGAATGGCAGCGCTTCGGCAAGAAGATTCGCGAACTCACTGGCGGCGACGACATTGACATCGTCTTCGAACATCCCGGTCGTGAGACATTCGGTGCTTCGGTCTACGTCACCCGCAAGGGCGGCAAAATCGTCACGTGTGCGTCGACATCGGGCTTTATGCATGAATATGACAACCGCTACCTGTGGATGAACCTCAAGCGCATCATCGGCTCGCACTTCGCCAACTACCGCGAGTCGTGGGAAGCCAATCGCCTCATCGCGAAGGGCATGATCCACCCCACTCTGTCCAAGTCCTACCCCCTTGAGCAGACCGGCGAGGCGGCACTTGACGTGCATCGCAATCTTCACCAGGGCAAGGTCGGTGTGCTGTGCCTCGCCCCAGAGGAGGGGCTAGGAGTTCGCGACCACGAGATGCGCTCAAAGCACTACGACGCAATCAACCGCTTCCGCAACGTCTGACCCGGGTTCCGAGCACTCACTCGCTTACGATGGGCGTCGAGGGGCGCACTTAGGCGTGCCGGTAGTGAGGGAGGGTTGAGGCTTGTCCGACGTGCCCTCAACAGGCCGCGCTAGCCGCCGCTCTCCGTGGAACCTCGACCGAGGGCCCAAGTCCGGTGAGATGGGCTACCTACCGGGTCTAGACGGCGTGCGAGCCCTAGCCGTAATCGGGGTCTTGCTTTATCACGCAGACGTGACCGGCACCAAGGGCGGCTTCTTCACCGGATTCGCTGGCGGTTTCCTTGGCGTCGATGTGTTCTTCGTCCTATCCGGATTTTTGATCACCACGCTCATCGTGGAGGAGTTCGCGCGGTCGGGCCGCATCAACTTCGGGCAGTTCTATCTGCGCCGGGCCCGCCGTCTGCTTCCCGCACTTTTCTTGATGCTCGCTGTTGTCGCCGTCATCGCAGCTTTCTTCTACCACGATTCCGCGCAATCGGTTCGTACTGACGGACTTGCATCACTTCTGTACGTAACCAACTGGTGGTTCATCTTCCAAGAGCATTCCTACTTCACTTCCTGGGGCACCTCTCTGCTTCAGCACCTGTGGTCGCTATCGGTGGAGGAGCAGTTCTACCTGATCTGGCCGGCGATCGCGTTTGTTTTGTTGAAGTGGCGCGGCCGCAAGGCTGTGTTCGTCACCGCACTCGTTCTGTCGATCGCATCGACGATCTGGATGTTCTACGTAGTTACTTCACAGGGCCTACTCCAGCCCGGCGCTGATCCCAGCCGCGCCTACTTCGGCACGGACACTCACGTCATGGGCCTGCTACTCGGTGCGGCAATGGCGATCGTCTGGCGTCCGGGCCGACTGAAGCAGACGCTCAACGCCGGCGCTCAGATGACGATTACTTTCATTGGATTCGCGTCACTCGCCGTGATTATCTGGATTTTCATCGGCGTCCCAGAGTCCTCGCATTGGCTCTACCAAGGCGGCTTCCTCGCGATTTCCTTTATCGTGTGTCTGTTGATTGCTGGAGCAAGTCACCCCGGCGCGCCCTTCGGGAAGATCTTCGGCGCTCAACCCATGCGCTGGTTCGGTCAACGTTCCTACGGCCTCTACCTGTGGCACTGGCCGATCTTCCTGCTTCTTCAACCGGTCGAAGACATACCCATCGTGGGTGTCTGGAATTTCGTTTTACGTATGGCACTCACCTGTGGTGTTGCAGAACTCTCCTACCGGTTCTTCGAGCTCCCGATCCGCCGTGGCGTTATTGGTCGTACGTGGAAGAACTGGCGCGCGACGCCGCGTGGTGAGCGACGCGTTACGGCGCCGCAGGCAGCAATCACAGCAGTCATCGCGATACTGGCTCTCGGCGTAACTGGCGTCGCTCTTGCGGCCGCGCCCGCCCCGATGAACCTTGCAGATGATTATCTCAAGGGCCGCACAAGTGTCAGCATTACCAAGGCGCCTACCCCGACAACCCCCGCAGCGACCACGCCCACTGACGACCCCACTTCAGCATCGTCAACAGATCCCAGCGGTGGAGCATCATCCTCTGACAAACAAACGTCCGCGAAACCCACCAAAAACGCCAACGGCGTCCTCACTGCGATTGGTGACTCGGTCATGCTCGGCGTTGAGCCCACGCTCATCGGTCAAATCAAGGGCGCCCAAGTCGATGCTCAGGTCAGTCGCCAGGCATGGGAGGTGCT
>WLOK01000057.1 GCA_009699315.1 Actinomycetota bacterium | reverse complement strand
CGTTGTGACGGTGCCGTATCCCCGATCAATCAACACCGGTTCGTAGGCAGCGGCGCTCTCTGACGCAAGCACACTTTGCTCTTCGGTCGTCCAATAAATGGCGCTGCGGTACTGGCTGCCGACGTCGTTACCTTGGCGCATGCCCTGAGTCGGATCGTGCTCCTCCCAGAAATGCCGCAGCAGTTCGGTTGTGGAGACCTTGGCGGGGTCGTAGGCCACGAGCACCGATTCAGTGTGTCCAGTGCGCCCACTACAGACTTCTTCGTACGTAGGGTGTGGTGAAATTCCACCCTGATAGCCAACGGCTGTTGTGAAAACCCCGGGGATACGCCAGAAAATCTCCTCGGCGCCCCAGAAGCAGCCCATACCGAAGTAGATGACCTCAAGGGCCGCGGGCCAAGGCTGATCTGGAATTTCGCGCATCGGTGAGCCGAGAACCGCGTGGTCAACGGCCAGCAGGAATGGATAGTCGGGTCGGCCGGGCAGTGGATTGCTGGGAGTGAAGGTCACTGAGTCATTCTGCCACCGGAGGGCGACGGCGCAAGGTCTCCGGCATCAGCAGGGCCAAAATCAGCGCGATCACCATAATGACCAAGCCCATGGCGAACGCCCACTCGAAGTCGAAGGCATCGACGAGCAGCCCGCCCAGAAGCGGACCGATCACGATGCCGAGATCGGACATCATCTGAAAGACCGAAACCACGAGTCCGCCCCGACTGTTACCAATCACATCACCCACCACAGCGGACGGCGCGGGTCCGAGGAAAGCACTGCCGAGACCGCTAATTGCCATGGCCACGAACAGCATCACCACACCAAACACCGAATTGTGGCTGGGATCATTGGACAGCAGATCGGACAACGTGAGCGCGAGCATTGCCACTGCCGTGATGGAAGTTCCAGCGATCATGATGATTCGACGTCCATGAGTGTCAGTCCACCGACCCGCAGGGAGCAAGAGAACGGCCTGTGCGCCTGCGGCGACGAGGAATGCGGCTCCGGAAAGTCCCGCAGACTGATTTAGTCCTTCAATAATGAATAGGGGCACCAGGGCTGCGCGAAGACCAAACGAGACCAGACCACCGGCGAGATTTGCCGCTAGCGCTGCGATGTACGCGCGGTTGCGTAGTGCGATCTTGAGTTCGGGTAGACCCGATTTCGTCACAGCCATTTCAGGTTCAGTAGACGTGTTCAGGCGAGCCATCCGGCGCGGATGCAAGAAGACAATGCACACGATTGCGCCGAGTCCCAGTGAGGCCGCGTAGACGAAGAATGGAGCGCGTAAGGAGATGGCAAGCACAAGTCCGCCGACGGCAGGCCCCGCAACTCCACCGATGAGGAACCCGCCTTGGTATGCGGCGGACGCACGGCCACGCGACGGTGCGTCGACGACGCGCAGGATGAGTGCCTGCGCGGCGACAGTGAACATAGAAGATCCGACTCCACCTACTGCCCGCATCACAATGAGATGGGAGTAGTCGCTTGCGAAGCCAGCCAGGGTGCTGGAGACCGCGACGATGATGAGTCCCGAGGCGATCGTCGTGCGCTCACCGATGCGGCTCGTCAGCCATCCAGCAAACGGGGCGCTAATGAACCGCATGAGTGCGAAGGCCGAAATGACAGCGGTGGCTGCAAAGGCAGAGACACCGAAGGAGCGAGCGAAGATGGGGATAGCGGGCGCGAGAATCCCGAATCCGAGGGCCACGCAGAATGCGACGGCAGTCAGGACGGCGACTTCTGGCGGTAACTCACGCAGGAGGGGAATCCGATGCCGCACCGCCCGAATCTATGCCTTCGGGCCGGTTGGCGATGATTCGACCTCGCTGCCGATGTATTTTGGCGGTATGACGACTTCAGGTGGCAATCTTCCCCCCGCAGGCTGGTACCCCGATCCCACCGATGCCACGCGCATCCGCTGGTGGGACGGCACGCAGTGGACCGACCAGTACCAGGCATCGATCACCGAGCAGTCTCCCGGCGAAATTGGCGCGGCCCCAGCGGCCTACTCGGGTCCGCCGATTCTCGTGGTGACTACCAACGAAATCGCTGGCTACCGCATTACCGCAGTCCACGGCGAGGTGTTCGGACTCACCGTGCGAGCTCGCAACGCCTTTGCGAACATGGGCGCTTCTTTCCGTACCGTCTTTGGCGGCGAGGTCAAGGGCTACACCAAGCTCCTTGCAGACAGTCGCCTAGAGGCAGTCGATCGGCTTCGCATGTCGACGTACCAGGTCGGCGGCAATGCCGTCGTGGCGATGCGTTTTGACACCGGCGAGGTGGGCGATGTCATGAACGAGGTTGCCGCCTACGGCACAGCCGTGACAGTGGAGCGGATCGAAAGCTAAGCGGCAGGGTTTGTCTTATCCCCAGCCTGCCTATGTGGGTCTTGGGAGATGTCCGACCCTCGGCTTATCGTCACAACATGAATCGGGACTCCCACCGCTCGGCGGTCTACGCTGCCGAAGATCAGATCGCTGCCCTGCTCGCGCGAGGTGGCGAGGTCGACTTCTTCGGCTCGTCCATCACCTTGCCGATTGAGCGCAGATTTGCCGACGTACGGTCGATTCAGGCCTACGCCGACGCGGTCCTTGGGCTCCCAACCGTGCGGCGAGATTGGCCCACATGCGGCGCAGTCTCAGTTCGCGAGCGGGCAGGCTCCTCTCGTGCAACTTACGAACGAGACGGTTCGGTCATCGCGATTCCGCTGGCCGGGCCGCCACCTCGTTGGGCGGCGCGTGAGTTAGTGGTCTTGCACGAAGTCGCCCACCATCTCGCCTACTCAAAGGATCGCGAAATCGCTGCGCACGGCCCGGAGTTCATCTCGGCCATGGGCGTGCTTGTGGAGATCGTCATCGGTCCTGAGGTCGCGCTCGTGCTGCGTGCTGCATTCGATGGGGTGGGCGTATGAAGCACCTTGACCGCATAGCGGCCCTGCTTGCGAAGGCCGAACGCACCGATAACCCGATAGAAGCAGAGCTCTATCTTGCAAAGGCCCAAGCACTCGCGACCCAGGCGAGCGTCGACTTAGCAGTTGCGCGTGCGCGCATCGCAAAACGCGAAGCACGCGAGCAACCCACAAATAAGACGATTCACATCGGTGAGCCAGCTCAACGGGCTAATCGCCATCTCGTAGCACTCTTCTTGTCGATCGGGCATTGCAATGCGCTCAAGATCGACATTGCGCACAATTCCACCTATGTCATCGCTTACGGTATGCCGAGTGACATCGAGGTCTGCGAGACGCTCTACGCCTCGCTCGCAACGCAGATGGCGACGAGTGCCACTGCATGGCTCAAACGTGGGGAGTGGCGCGGTGATCGTTATCGATCGCGCGAGGGATACGCGAAGGAGCACACCTCGCAAACTGCACGTGCAGCCTTCTACACCGCCTTTATTGAGCGCATCGCACAACGTTTGCGCGAAGCCTACGAGCAGGAGGTTGCGCGCCAATCTCAACGTGTTGTGGACATCGCACCCGAGGAATTCGGTGCTGTGATGGGAGAGAAGGTCACCGGTGAGTTGGTGCTGCGAGCTAAGGAAATTGAGGTACGCGACTTCTATCGCTCCTCATCTAGTGCGCGTGGTCGCTGGAAGGGTTACTCCGGCTCGGTCAGTAGACAAGGTGGAGCCGCATCATTGGCAGGTCGTGAGGCAGCTGCGCGTGCGCGGCTCGGCTCGAGCCGTGAGGTCACCTCAAAGGGCCCAGGATTATCGGCCTGAACGTCTCCGCAAAGTCACCGGAAGTCCGCCCTTTGGTCGCAACGTCACCGCAGGCTGCGGAACGACCGGGTGACCTTGCTGCAATTGCGGTTCCCAGCGCTGCGCGAGAGTAGCCAGGATGAGTTGCGCCTCGGTCCACGCGAACTGCTCGCCAATGCAACGACGGTTGCCCCAACCAAACGGAAACCATGCTCCCCGAGGTTGTCCTGGATTGGTCTCACTAAACGCGCCATCTGCTCCGATCCATCGCTGCGGTTGAAAGGCGAGTGGTGAGTCCCACCAGCGCGGGCTTCGCTGCAGCGCGTACTGGCTCGAGAGCACCATTGCCCCACGAGGCACTAGCCACTTACCGAGCGTGAGATCCTCGAGCACCCGTCTGCCCATGCTCCACGCCGGTGGGTACATACGCATAGATTCTGCGATGACCGCATGAGTGCGTGGCAGTACGCCAAGATCCTCGAAGGCCGGTGCGCGTCCGGCAAGCTCCGAGTCGAGCTCTTCATGGAGCCACTCCGCTACCTGAGGATTACGGGCAAGCAACATCCACGTCCAAGACATTGCCATGGCAGTCGTTTCGTGCCCGGCAAGGACAAGTGTCATTGCCTCGTCGCGTACCTGCTCGTCGCTCATGCCCTCGCCATCTTCTTGGGCTGCGATAAGCATCGAGAGCATGTCGCCGGTGTCACCGACACGTCGGTGGTCGTCGACCATGCGCTGCACGATGGCATCCAGTGTGGCGCTTGATTCCACCGATCTGCGTCGCGCAGGTGTCGGCAGACGCAGAAGTCCCCCACCCATCATCAGGCGCGCGCCGGATCCGGTGAGTACTTCCGTGAGCGCAACATTCATATCTGCAGCGTCTGACGTGAGGTCTGCCCCAAAAAGCGTCTCGCCAACGATCGCGAGGGTGAGCGCGCTCATGTCTTCGACCATGTCGAATGTCGCACCCTCTTTCCAGCGCAGTTCGTGACGCTGCGTGATCGCGGCCATTGTCTGGGCGTACGACACGACGCGATCGCGATGGAAAGCCGGCTGTACGAGGCGCCGCTGGCGCAGGTGGAAGTCGCCGTCGCTGGTGAGGAGGCCAGTGCCAAGAACCGCCTTGGCTCCTTGCAATGCGCGGCCCTTCATATTGCCGCGAGAGTGGTTGAGGAAGAATTCCACGACGAGTTCTGGGTCGTTGAGGATGTACAAGTGATCGCGCATCATCCGCGTGTGCGCGATCTGTTCGTATTCACGTTCGACATCGACGAAGTACCCGCAGATGTCGCCACCAGTTGCGAATCGGTAGGGGAGATCGGCTGCACGCGGGCCGGGTGGGCGATCGATGTCACGACGGCGATCTACCGGGGAATCCACCTGGCTGCGTCGGAGTCGTTCCGTGACCGCGTTTACCTGTCTCGCCATGGGTTCAGTCTGGCACCAATCCCGTGCCTGATCGCGTTGAACGTGTACCGTCACGCAAGTGGGTGACGTAATTGAAGCCAGAGGCTTGGTGAAGCGCTACGGCGATGTGGTGGCGCTTGACGGGCTTGACCTGCGGGTATCCGAAGGGACAGTCCTAGGTCTGCTAGGCCCCAACGGGGCGGGCAAGACGACCGCGGTGCGTGTGCTGGCTACCCTGCTCAAGCCAGATGCGGGCACGGCGACAGTCGCGGGCCACGATGTGCTGACTAAGCCCAACGCTGTGCGCCGATCGATCGGGTTGACGGGTCAGTACGCCGCTGTGGACGAGTACCTCACCGGTCGAGAGAACTTGCGAATGTTCGGTGGGCTCTACCATCTCAAGCCTGCCTACGTGAAGGTACGTACGGATGAGCTCCTGGAGCGGTTCGACCTCACGGCGGCGGCGAATCGTTCGCTGCGGACATACTCCGGTGGAATGCGCCGCAGGCTCGACCTAGCCGCGAGCCTCATTGCCAAACCGCCGATCCTCTTTCTCGACGAACCTACAACTGGTCTCGATCCAAGGTCTCGTCTTGGGCTCTGGCAGGTGATCCGCGATTTGGTGGCGGAAGGGACAACCGTTCTGCTAACGACGCAGTACCTCGACGAGGCCGATCAGTTGGCCAACGAGATTGTCGTGATCGATAAGGGGCGCGTTATCGCCAAGGGCACTGCAGACACGCTCAAAGATCAGATCGGTGGTGATCGCATTGAGATCACCATCGCGGACGTCGCCAAGGCGAATGCGGCAGCGACGGCACTTCGTTCGGTGAGCACCGGCGAAGTGAGCATCGAAGATGATCGTCTCTCTGCTCCGGTCAGTGGCGGCTCTACGGTCCTGGTCGATGCGATTCGGGCCCTTGACGCGCAAGATGTGGCCGTGACCGATCTCGTGCTTCGTCGACCTACGCTTGACGACGTCTTCCTATCGCTCACTGGGCATACGGCAGAAGAAGATAATTCGCCACCCCCGCCAAGTCGACGTCGTGGAAGGGGGCAGTGATGACCACCGGTGCACCAGAGATCATGAAGCGGCCGATCATTGGCTGGGGGCTGCATGACGGTCTCGTCGTCGCGCGTCGCAATCTGATTCAGACGATTCGCGTGCCGGAGTTACTTTTCTTCTCGCTCGTGCAGCCGGTCATCTTTGTGTTGTTGTTCGCCTATGTTTTCGGTGGGGCCATTCCGATCCCCGGTGATGATGGCGCAAGCGCCTATCGCCAATATCTGATGCCGGGCATCTTTGGGCAGACGGTGGCATTTGCGGCTGCTGCCAGCACAGTGGGCTTGTCGGAAGACATGAAGCGCGGGCTGATAGATCGTTTCCGCGCATTGCCGATGTCGAGCGGCGCCGTGCTCTTCGGGCGGACTGTGGCCGACACGCTGCGTCAAGTCCTCGTGCTCACCGTGTTGTCAATCACGGGGCTCATCGTGGGTTGGCGCATCAACAACGGAATCTTCAACGCGATCCTCGCCTATCTGCTCTTGTTGTTGTTCGCTTACACCGTGGCATGGATTGGTTCTTGGATTGGCTTGAAGGTGCCAAATCCAGAGACGGCAAGCACCGCCGGTCTCATCTGGCTTTTCCCGCTGACCTTCTTGTCCAATGCTTTTGTGCCGATTTCATCAATGCCGGGCTGGCTTCAAGTCGTTGCGGCATGGAACCCGGTCTCTTCGGTTGTCTTGGCTGCCCGAGAACTCTTCGGCAATCCCACGGGCATTCCTTCGACGGCCTGGCCGATGCAGCATGCGGCTCTGTACACGTTGATCTCGTGTGCGGTCCTGATTGCGATCTTTGCGCCGCTGGCTATCAAGAAGTACCGCAGCACGACGAGTCGTTAACCACGTTTAGGCAACTACTGCTAGTGGGGAAGTTCCCCGAGCAAGTTCCCTGTGCCGGTTCCCCGTACCGGTTCCCCGGCCCTGTTCTCTGCGCTTGCTCTCTGCGCCTGTTCTCTGGGCCCGATTCGCTTGCACCCCAGTAGTTGCTGACTTATGGCACTTAGTTTTTCCCAGTTGCTGACTTGTGGCAATTTTCGGAGGTCAAAAAGTTGCCACAAGTCAGCAACTACGAATTCTTGGTTGTCACAAGTCAGCAACAAGGAGTCGGGCACTGCCACAACCGGGCAACAACGCGAAAACCTGGGCTGCCGCAGCGCCAAAGAGCCGGGCCCGCGGTTGCCCATATGAGCGAGTTTCGCTGGGCGTCTGTCACATGGCCTTTAGCCGGCGTACGTCTCCACACTCACGACCGTGACGCTCACTGATTTGCCATTAGCGAGCGCGTAGCTTGCCGAATCACCGACGTGCTTGCCGAGTACGGCTGCACCCAACGGAGACGAGGGCGAGTAGACCTCCACAGATACGTGAGCAGCTTCTTCCCGTGATCCAAGCAGGAAGGTCTCTTCTTCGTCGAAATCATTGAAACGCACTGTGACGACCTTGCCATGTGACACTTCGTCAGGATGGGAGTCAGGGACACCAATCTGTGAGTTTTCGAGCAACTGCCGCAACTGACGAACGCGCGCCTCGTTCTTGCCCTGCTCCTCGCGCGCTGCGTGGTAGCCACCGTTCTCCTTGAGGTCGCCCTCCTCGCGCGCGGCTTCGATGCGCTTGGTGATCTCGTGGCGGCGTGCGCCCTCGCGATCAGCAAGTTCCTCGCTGAGTCGGTTGAAGGCATCTTGGGTCAACCAGGTGACGGGCACGCTCATCCGAGCAGGGTACGCGATCAGGCTGAATTCGGTGTCCACGGCTGTTCGGGCGGGAATACGCCGGGGGGGAACTGTGGGGGAATCACTCGTACGGGTGGTCCGCCAGCCTCACAGGCCAGGATTTCTACGGTGTAGGCCGTAGCGAGCGTCCGCAAGGGGTACGTCAGTTGCACGTAACTGGCACCCGCCGCTAGGGGGATGGTGGCGTATGCGACATCGATGTGGGTCTCGTCCTGGGCGCGCAGGATGCACCAGACAGCCGAATCCGCGTTGCGCCGAACCTCGAAGGTGACGTCGGTGTGCTCGGGCGAAAGGACCCGCCACGTGAGTACCTTGGATTCGATCTTGGGGGCGGCGAGTTGCCAGGCGCCGAAGGCGATCGCTGCGCCGAAGGCTGCCACGGCGACCGCGACGAGGGCGATCGTCCACCATGGAGTGCCTAGTCGGTAGCGCGCCACGATGTGCGGGGGGACGTCCTTGGGCTTCATGTGCACCTCCGCTCGCGTAGTCCCAGTAGTCATTGGGAGACTATCCCTGTGCCCGAAGCCTTCCGACTACTAGCCGTCCATGCCCACCCCGACGATGAGTCGAGTAAGGGGGCCGCAACGGTTGCCCGCTATGTCGCCGAGGGCGTGGAGGTCCTCATCGCGACGTGCACCGGAGGCGAACGTGGCGATGTGCTCAATCCGCTCACTCAGTCGCAAGTGGATGAGCACGGCATCGCCGAAGTCCGGCGTCGTGAAATGGCCGATGCGGTAGCTGTACTCGGCGTCAATCATGTGTGGCTTGGGTTCGAAGATTCCGGCTATCCCGAGGGCGATCCCAAGCCCCCACTTCCGGATGGTTGCTTCGGAGCAATTCCCCTCGACGTAGCTGCACGTCCCTTGGTAGAAGTCGTTCGCCGCTTCCGCCCGCACGTGATCACTACGTACGACGAAAACGGCGGCTATCCGCATCCAGATCACATCCGTTGTCATGAAGTCGCGATGGAGGCGTACGAAAGCGCTGGTGATCCGACAAAGCACGTCGGCACTGGAGAGCCATGGGAGCCATTGAAGCTCTACTACCACCAGACGTTCCATCGCGCACGCGTCGAAGCCCTACACGCGGCGCTACTTGAGAGCGGCGCCGAGTCACCTTTCGGTGATTGGGTTCAGCGACTTGCGGAACGGCCTGACGACGCACATAGAGTGACGACGCGAGTCCCTGCATCCCCGTGGTTTCACATTCGAGATGAGGCGCTGCGTGCGCATGCAACACAGGTAGCTCCAGATGGCTTCTGGTTCGCCATGCCGCTCGACATGCAACACGAGGTCTGGCCGACCGAGGATTATGAATTGGCGCGCTCGCGCGTGCCAGTCGATTTACCCGAGGACGATCTCTTCGCTGGAATCAGGGAGTAGCCATGACGTGGTTTGAGGATGCTCCACCGATCGACCCCAATCGCGTGACACCAGGTCTGCTGGGCCTGCTGTCCTTCATCTTCTTGGTTGTGGCGGTGTTCTTGCTCTGGCGATCGATGCGCAAGCAGATGAAGAAGATCGATCCTTCTCTACCCAAGGGCAAGGAAGAGACGCGACGCGAGGATGAGCAAATCCCAGAGGAGCCAGACGGCTCGTCAGGTCAGTGAGCATGCTGCGGCTCCTGTTCACCCCGCGCTGGCTGGCTCGCTCGCTGCTAGGCGTGGTCTTGCTAGCAGCGTGTGTGGGCTTGGGCGTTTGGCAGTGGGATCGCGCGCAGGCGACATTGGATTCAGAGCATGCGGCGCTGGAAGTTCCCGTACAAGTCATCGATCTGGCACCGGCTGGAACCGATCTCCCGGGTGAGAGCGTCGGGCGACCAGTCTTCGCAACTGGAAGCTATACAGCGCCGCCGTTGTACGTCTCGAATCGCGCGCTTGATGGCCGCAAGGGGTTCTGGGTGCTCAGCCCGCTTGAGCTTTCTGACGGCTCCCAAGTGGCCATTCTTCGCGGGTGGCTGCCGGAGGTAGTCGAAGTCCCGACTGGCAACGTCGAAGTGACCGGAGTGATGCAGCCCTATGAGAACTTCTACTCCGGCTCTACCGCGAAGAATGGCGTCATCGTGTCGATGACTCGCGATGAGATCGTGGCTGCTTGGGGTGAAGATGTGCGTGCGGGCATTGTTAACCTCAGTAGCCAAGATCCTGCTTTCCCCGGCGATCCCTTGCCAGTCCCGTCGACCGTGCAGCCCGGTGGCGTTGGCTTCCCGTTACAGAACTTCTTTTATGCCCTGCAGTGGCTTATCTTTGCCGGTTTTGTAGTCTTCTTCTGGTGGCGTTGGATCGGTATCGATCTGCGTGATCTCGATCGAGGGAAAGAGGCACCATGAAGGGTCTTGCTGGAGCGGCGACGCGCTACCGCATCATGGCGTGGATCACTGGCGTGCTCTTGGCAGTCATGGTCTGCATCGGTTTGCCACTTCGTTACTGGCTTCTCAAGGACAACTGGCATTCGCCTGTCTCTACGGTCTACTCAATTGGCTGGGTCTTGCATGGCTGGATGTTCGTGCTGTATCTCGCTGCCGCGCTGGATGTGACTTTCCGAATGAAGTACTCGGTGCTGAAGGTTCTTGGTGTCGCTGTCTCAGGAACTATTCCGTTCATGTCTTTTGTGGCAGAGCATTTCGTCAAGCGAGATGTCACGGCAAAACTGATGCAGTAATGAAACAGGCCCCGGGAATCCCGGGGCCTGTTTCGTATAAACGTTGGTCTAGGCCTTGGGGTCCGGTCCGAAGCGGTTTGCGCCTCGAGTGCCTTCTGATACCCAGAAGATGAGCAGAACGATCCAGCCGAAGCAGACGAGGTTGATCCACCACCACCAGCCGGAGTGATCGGCGTCGTGAAGGCGACGGACCATGACCGAAAGTGTCGGAAGCAAGATGGCGAGAGCCCAAACCCCGACGATGATGAGCATGATCACGCCAAAGGCGTTCAAGCTGTTTGGCACCGTTTCTTTGACACCGTTCACAATCTCTTCATGCGTGCCTGCACTCATAAGTGCGATGGATAGGGGGATGGTCAGAACGGCATTCACGATGATGATGAAGAGGTAGTAGTACCAGAACTCGGACCGGCGGGCCCTTCCCTGGAATGTCGCGTACTTGCGGAAGCACGTGGAGACTGCTTCACCAAAGCCCATTGCAACTCCTTGAGACGGTGGGCCCGATGGCCCGTGTAGCACTCACGGTAGTAGGGCTCAGGCAGGCGATGGGGAGCCCACGCCGATTCACTATGCGTTTACTGGTCAAATTCGTGGGAGAGTTTTCCTGTGGAGGAGTTGCCGGATAACACGTGGATTGATCGCACCTGGATGGCCTACAGCCGCACGATCCTCCTCGTTTTGGCTGTCGGCGCACTTCTCGCCCGTGGTGCGTATCTCCGAAACATGCCCATCTGGGTGTGCTGCATCGCTGCCGTACCTGCCCTGATGCTCGCGGTGGCGATTCTTCTGCGCATGCGGGCGATTTCGAGTGGCAAGCTCCAGATGCGCAGAGCGGTTCTAGTCGCCATGTGTGTGCTGGTCTTAGCGTGCGCGATACTAGGTGCCCTGATTGCGATGATGGACTAGGAGGACCAATGGAGCAGCCCCAAGTCGACTATCGATTCATCCTCGCCAATGAGCGAACGTTCTTGGCGTGGATGCGCACAGCCCTAGGCCTCGTTGCTGGCGGTGTAGCACTCGATCAGTTTGTCGCTATTGATCAGAGGTCGTGGGCAATTGGGGTGATAGCTGTGGTGACCGTCTTCTTGGGTGCCGCGGTTGCCCTTATCGGCATCTATCGTTGGCACAACGCAGATGTGGCCATGCACGAAGGCGTATCGATCCCGCGAAGCAACGTGTTGCTCATCACGGGTGTGGGCTTCACCGCTCTAGCTCTCATCATCGCCCTCGCACTGATCTTCTTGCGTTAGTTGCGGATTCCTGGATCCCGTTCCGCGGCGCCATTCGTGCCGTAGGCTGACTAAGTCTCGACCGATTCCTCATCAAAGGAGTTCATTCCGTGCCAATCACAGGTGAGTACGAGCCGAGCACTTCGCAGTGGGTGGCTGATCAGGTTGCGGACTACGAAGCATCTAACGGGACGCGTTCCAACACTGTGGGTCCCGATAACACTCCAGTCGTCATCGTCACCATGCGTGGGGCAAAGACGGGCAAGGTGCGCAAGATCGGCCTAATCCGCGTCGAGCATGATGGTGAATACGCACTCGTCGCGAGCAAGGGTGGCGCCCCAGAGCACCCGGGTTGGTACTACAACCTCCTCGCGGATCCGCAGGTGATGGTTCAGGACGGGTCAACGCCCCACGATTTCATC
The DNA here is from genome assembly GCA_009699315.1 of Actinomycetota bacterium. GTDB lineage: Bacteria > Actinomycetota > Actinomycetes > S36-B12 > S36-B12 > CAINMH01. The sequence continues at coordinate 600 of WLOK01000057.1, read as the reverse complement.
GTCCGAGAAGTCAGCGGCGATGAGCGCGCAACCTGGTGGGATCGCTCGGCTGCGGTTTTTCCGCAGTATCTCGATTACGCGAAGGCCACCGACCGTGAAATCCCAGTTTTGGTCGCGAGTCGAGTCGACTAACGGAGCGACTCCTTGCTTCGACACGCGCTATGGACGGCGCGGCTTAGCGGCGCTTGGCCCTTGGAGTTGGTTGGTCTTCTCGACTGATTCATTCCACACGAACACATTGTGTTGGAGTGTTCTTAATGAAGTGTTGCGGCGCAGCACGTCGGACAAGCGGGTGCTGCGTAGTTGGCCGAGCTCGCGTCCGGTGAAGGTGGTTTCGTACCAATTCCGATCACCACTGCGAAGCCTCATGAACTGATCCACAATGATGCGTTGGAAGAGTGGTCCCACGCTGGATTCACGTACGTGGTCCTCAGCAAGTCCGCCGATCCAAAGATCGATGTTGTCTACCGAACCATAGAGGGTCTTGAGCTTCGCCTGTGTCGTTCGATCAGTCGTGATGTCGGAAAACGTGCGGACGCGGGGTAGCCCGTAGGCAGCGCGGGTTGTGTTGTAGTCCGCAAGGCCGTGATCGCGTCCGCG
>WLOK01000056.1 GCA_009699315.1 Actinomycetota bacterium | reverse complement strand
GTGACTATGGGCATCGAGGCGACGCCTTTGCGGCTGAGGTTGCTGCTTTGGGAGGTGGCACACCGTGAGTTCCGAAACCGTTCCTCGTCGAAATTCAGATCGGTCGCATACGTCGACACGCAAGACCACGTCTCGCGTAAGCCGCTCTCGTCGGTTTTTGGACAATCCCCATGGTCTCTACCACTTGCTTATGGGCGCCACGATTTTGCTTCTTATTCTCGGCGTCGTCATGGTGCTGTCAGCGTCAAGCATCTTGAGTTTTAGAGAGACGGGTTCTCCATACTCGATTGCGCAGCGGCAGGCCTTGTTCGCGGGGATCGGACTCGTGCTCATGGCTGTGGCCATGCGTCTCCCGGTCGCCACGTGGCGCAAACTCGCAGTGCCAGTGTTGATCGTCGCCGTGGTGCTGCTGATGGTTGTGCTCATTCCTGGCATCGGCGTCGTCGTCAATGGGCAACGTAACTGGATTGACATCGCCGGCCCATTTCGATTGCAGCCTTCGGAGTTTGCGAAATATGCCCTCGTCTTGTGGTCTGCCGATCTGCTAGCGCGGCGCGAAGGTCGCCTCGACACGTGGAAGCGTCTGCTCATGCCGCTGCTGCCAGTGTCTTGCCTGCTCATCGGGCTAGTCCTGCTTGAAGGCGATTTCGGCAACGTGCTCATGCTGGTGGCAATTGTTGTCGGCGTCCTCTTTGCCGCAGGTGCGCCCATGCGTTTGTTCGCGGTACTTGGCGGTGTCTTCGCGATGGCTGTGGTTGCCTTGACGCTCGTAGCCCCCCACCGCATGTCGCGATTCACGATTTGGCTAAATCCCCAAGGTGATCCGCTAGGCGACGGCTATCAGCTCATTCAGGGGCAGTATGCGTTGGGTTCAGGTGGCCTTTGGGGAGTCGGCCTTGGAGCGAGCCGTGAGAAGTGGGGTTCCCTGCCCGAAGCGCACACCGACTTCATCTTCCCCGTTATCGGTGAAGAACTTGGGCTTGTAGGCACTGTCGCACTGCTTGTTCTATTTGCGGCAATTGCCGTCGCCACCTTCCGACTAGCCACAATCTCGACGCGTTTCTACGTGCGCCTCGCCGCTGCAGGCGTGGGGTCGTGGCTCGTCGTGCAGGCTGTGGTCAATATTGGCGCGGTGCTCGGCCTCCTGCCGATCGCCGGGGTGCCATTGCCGCTTGTCTCGTATGGCGGCTCGTCATTGATACCCACGCTCGTGGCGCTTGGCATGCTCATGTCCTTTGCGCGTACTGAACAGCGGACCGAACCGCGCACACCCGTCCGGAGTCAGTGACATGCGGGTACTCCTCGCAGGTGGTGGCACGGCAGGACATATAGAACCTGCGATGAACCTTGCCGATGTATTGCGTCGCAGAGATCCGTCGATTGAGATAAGTGCATTAGGTACCGAGCGTGGACTCGAATCGCGACTTGTCCCTGAGCGCGGTTACCCACTGCATCTGATTCCTGCGGTGCCACTTCCGCGTAAGCCGTCGATGGATTTGATCTCCTTGCCGTTTCGCTTGCGCAGCGCCGTACGCGCCTGTCGCAAAGTTATCGACGAGACTAAACCGGACGTCATTGTGGGATTCGGCGGATTCGTGGCGTTGCCTGCCTACCTGGCCGCGCGCAAAGCTAAAGTCCCCGTGGTCGTCCATGAGGCCAATGCCAAGGCGGGATTAGCCAACCGCATCGGAGCGCGTTCCGCGAAGGCGCGTGCCGAGAACGTGGCGGGCAGTCTGTCGGCTGCGACCCGTGTTGGGATCCCTTTGCGGCGATCGGTCTCCACTCTCGATCGTCGAGCGCTGCGCGAAGAGGCTCTTGCTCATTTTGGAATCAGCGGCAATCGTCCGGTCCTACTTGTATTCGGCGGTTCGCAGGGCGCCCAGCGCATCAATGCTGCGGTATGGGCGGCACTCCCTACGCTTGTAGAGTCTGAAGTCACCGTTATCCATAGTGTGGGTGAACGCAATGCTGATGCTGCACCTGCGGGCGTAACTGACCGCTACGTACCGCTCGCCTACATCGACCGTATGGACCTCGCCTATGCCGTCGCCGACCTCGCGCTGTGCCGCTCAGGAGCGATGACCTGTGCCGAACTTGCGGCAGTGGGTGTGCCTGCCGTCTACGTGCCTCTAGCCATCGGCAACGGGGAGCAGCGTCTCAATGCCGCGCCGGTCGTTTTAGCAGGTGGCGGACTCATCGTAGAAGACCCAGCGTTTAACGGAGAAGTTATCCTCTCGGAGGTTCTCCCGTTGCTGGGCGACAGTGCTCGTCTGGCAACGATGGGGTCGGCTGCTGCAGCTTGGGGTGTGCGCGATGCAGACGAGCTTCTGGCCGACATTGTGGTGCGCGTCGCTAAGGAGGGGCCATGACCGATCTGGCGTCTCTTGGGCGCGTGCATATTCTGGGCATCGGTGGTGCGGGGATGTCTGCAATCGCGCACGTGATGCTCGCGCGGGGCGTGATCGTATCGGGGAGCGATGCTCGAGACTCGCGCCGATTGACTGCATTACGTGCACTTGGCGCTCACGTACAAGTCGGTCACGACGTCCGCTATCTCTCCGCTGGTGTGGTCGACACCGTGGTGATTTCTACTGCGATCCCGGCCGCCAATCCCGAGCTTGTCGAGGCGCGGCGGCTCGGTCTAGTCGTACTCAGTCGTGCCGAGGCACTTGCTGCGGTGATGTCGGGATTTCGCCCGATCGCTGTGTCTGGAACCCACGGCAAGACCACAACGACCTCGATGGTGACGGTGGCACTGCAGAATTGCGGGGCAGATCCTTCGTTCGTCATCGGTAGCGAGTTGAATGACTCCGGTGCGAACGCGCATTTAGGCACAGGCGATGCATTCGTTGTCGAAGCCGACGAATCCGATGGATCCTTCCTCCAGCTTGCCCCCTACATCGGAATTGTCACTAACGTAGAAGCGGATCACTTAGACCACTACGCGACGATCGATGACATTGAAATCGCCTTTCTTGATTTCGTACAAGGTCTCTCGGGGTTCGCCGTGATCTGCATCGATGACGACGGTGGGCGACGTTTAGCGGACAAGGCCCGCGCGGCTGGCGTCGACGTACGTACCTATGGCGAGGCGCCCGACGCGGACTACCGCACAGAGATCGTCGATCAGAGTCCGACCGGCTGGACCTTCTCCGTGGTGCACGGCGGTGTGCGACTGGGCAACGTGACCTTGCAAGTCCCAGGTCGACATAACGTCGCGAATGCGACCGCGGCTATGGCTGCTGGCTTAGGCATGGGCCTCCCGGTCGAAAAACTCGCATATGGACTTGCCGGATTCAGCGGGACAAAGCGTCGCTTTGAGTTTCGCGGTACACAGGGTGATGTCCGTGTATTCGATGACTACGCGCACCATCCCACCGAGGTCGAGGCGACTTTGCTCGCAGCTCGCGACGTCGCAGCACCTGGTCGTGTGGTGGTGGCTTTTCAAGCACATCGTTACACCCGCACGGCAGCTTTCGCTGCGGAGTTCGGGGCCGCGCTCGGTCTGGCCGACGAGGTAGTGCTCTTAGAGGTGTACGCGGCCGGTGAAGCCGCGATACCTGGCGCTAGTGGACAGAGCATCGCTGCGCACGTCCCCGGTTCTACCTCTGTGGTCTTCGAGCCGTCGTGGTCGGCAGTTCCGGAGCGGCTCGTGGAGCGCGCACGTCCGGGAGACATCATCATGACCATGGGCGCGGGCGACGTCAGCATGCTCGTTCCACAGATTCTGCAGGCCCTGCAAGATCGGGGGCACTGATGCGCAAACTCCTCACCGTAGTTGCCGTGGTTGTCGTAGCCGGGGTGCTGACCTGGCTGGTGGTGTTCTCGCAGGTATTTGTCGTACGTCACGTGGAGGTGAGCGGCACTGCCCTACTGACTCCTGACCAGGTGCTCGCGGCGGCCGAAATTCCCGGGACGACTCAGATGGTCCGACTGGACTCGGCCGGAGTGATCGATCGTGTGGCGGCGCTCCCTCAGGTTGCCAGCGTCGAGGTTCGCCGAGTTCCGTTTGACCGGGTCCAGATAGTCGTCACTGAGCGAGTGGCGGTCGCAGTGCTCGCCGGCGGAGCGGGTTTTCAACTCATCGATGCGACGGGAACTTCCTTCGTCGAAGCTGCTCAACGACCTACTGACCTGCCCCTATTGCCCAGTCTCGGCGACTCAGTGGGTGATCGCACTGCCCTAGCGGTCGCCGCTGCACTTTCGCCGGAGGTTCGCGAGAAGGTGGACTCGATAACTGCCACGACCCGTGATAACGCCGAGTTATCCATGCGGTCAGGCGCGAAGGTGCATTGGGGTAGTGCATCAGACGGTGCCTTGAAATCGACGGTATTGGTGGCCCTGCTGCCGACGAAGGCCAAGACGTATGACGTGAGCGCCCCTGACGTGCCCACGACCACGGGCACACTGGCATGACGCCGACTCTCACGCCGCCCGCGGTCGGAATGGCTGGTGCAATCGCGTGGGCGAGTGTGCATCATGGATTCACTCGATCGCCGCGTCACCTAGCGGGGATAGCCACACTTTTGAGCGCCGCCGGAATTGCGACTGTACGTCCTTCGACGTCAGGACTAATGCCGCGAAGATCGATTCATGATCGTGGTCATCTGACCCGACGGGCAATCGAGCGTGCCGTGCATGCCGAGGTGCAGGGACTCGGCGACCTGCCCTGGATAGGTATAGGTCACTCTGCTGGGTCGGCAGTGGCCCTACTAGAGGCCGCGGTCCGGTTGGAGAATGGCTTCTCTGTAGCGGGCGTCATTCTGCTCGACGGCACAGACACGATCGGTGGCGTCGCCAAACTTCCCGACGCACCGATTCTGCTGATCTCCAATCCACCGTCGAAATGCAATGCGCAAGGTGCGTTGACGGAGCGCATCCGGGAGTCCCGCGAGGGCTTCGTTGGGCTGACCATCGAGGGCGGTGGACACGGCGACGCCGAGCGAATCGGCAGCGGGGGACCAGGTCATGTCCCTGCCATCTACCGGTTTGCCTGTGGTGATCACAGCGCAGCAGAAGACGTAGCGATAGCAGAGTCACTCCTGCGCGGGTGGGTAGTTGACCTAGCCCTAGGGCGCGAGCTCACCCTGCGACCAGGTCACGCGGTCGTGTCTGGCTGGGTTTTAGCGGATCGCGTAGCAGAGATATAGGGCCTTTGACCGGGTGGCGGCTTGCGCTCCCCATAGTTATCCCCCTACCCTCAAGTCGCACCATAAGTTTACTTCTGTCTCACCTTCAACTGGAGGTTGAGACTTACTGCGCAGAGAGGGAAGCGCCGTGGCGGCTCCTCAGAACTATCTAGCGGTCATCAAGGTCGTCGGAGTTGGCGGCGGCGGTGTTAACGCTGTCAACCGAATGATCGACGCTGGACTCAAGGGCGTGGAATTCATTGCCATCAATACTGACGCGCAGGCGCTGCTGCTGAGTGACGCTGACGTCAAGCTTGATGTAGGCCGTGAGCTCACGCGCGGACTTGGTGCAGGCGCTGACCCCGAGGTGGGTCGCGAGGCTGCTGAGTCGCATGCGCAAGAGATCGAGGAGGTCCTGCGCGGAGCCGACATGGTTTTTGTTACGGCCGGCGAGGGTGGCGGCACGGGCACCGGAGGTGCACCAGTTGTTGCGCGCATTGCTCGCTCGCTCGGCGCACTCACCGTGGGCGTAGTGACACGACCGTTCGACTTCGAAGGGCGTCGACGCGCGGCGCAGGCCGAGATTGGTGTCGAAGCACTTCGCTCCGAGGTCGACACACTCATCGTCATCCCCAACAACCGACTGCTGCAGTTGTCTGATCGCACGATCAGCGTGATCGATGCGTTCCGTCAGGCCGACCTTGTACTCCTTCAAGGTGTTTCGGGAATCACCGAACTCATCACGACTCCTGGGCTGATCAACGTTGACTTCGCAGACGTCCAGAGTGTCATGAAGGGCGCTGGCTCAGCGCTCATGGGCATCGGGTCGGCGCGTGGAGATGACCGTGCGATCGAGGCCGCGGAGCGAGCCATCTCCAGCCCCCTACTTGAGGCCAGCATCGAGGGGGCACATGGCGTGCTCATCTCGATCTCCGGTGGCAGCGACCTGGGCCTGTTCGAGGTCAATGAGGCAGCCCGGATGGTCTCCGACGCTGCTCATCCTGATGCCAACATCATCTTTGGCGCCGTCATCGACGACACCCTCGGCGACGAGGTGCGCGTCACGGTGATCGCGGCCGGATTTGATGGTGGAGCACCTACCCGACGCACCACACCTGTTGTTACCCGACGTGTTGCTGACGAGACGCCAATTGCCGCGGCTGCCGCTACTGCTTCCGCGAAGTCCGCAGACGAGCAGGTCATCCCGGTCCAAGAGCCCACTCGTCCGATCCGCAAGGTGGTCTTCGATGACGCCGAGGGCGATGACCTCGACGTGCCCGACTTCCTGAAGTAGGCACGCTCGATGTCCGTCGGTTGGTTGTTCACCGACCGGTGTGGCGGAGTGAGTACTACTCCGTACGCAGGCGCCAACTTGGGTCTTCATGTCGGCGATGATCCGCAGGACGTTATGTCCAATCGCTCGGACTTGTCCTCGCGCATTGGCGGGCTCGGACTAGCGACGATGTCGCAGGTCCACGGTTCGACTGTTCTCACGGCATTGACCGTGGGCGAGGTCGGCGAAGCTGATGCTCTTGTGTCGGCGACTTCAGGCATCGCGCTTGTGGTTCAAGTAGCTGACTGTGTGCCAGTTCTTCTGGCAGATGAATCGGCAGGGGTCATCGGGGCAGTACACGCAGGCTGGCGAGGCGCCGCAGTTGACGTGGTTGCTGCGGCCGTCGCGCGAATGGAACAACTAGGCGCACATTCAGGGGCGACGCAGGCATACATTGGGCCGGCGATTTGCGGCCGTTGCTACGAAGTCGGGCTCGAAGTTGTAGAGCAGGTAGGCAAGGTCATGCCTACCGCTCCTGGGCACACCTCGTGGGGGACACCCAGTGTTGATCTTCGTGCAGGCATGCGTGATCGGCTGGAGCGGTTGGGAATTCACTCCGAACTCGTAGGCGAGTGCACCTTCGAGCATCCGGAGACCTACTTCTCCTACCGGCGCGACGGGGTGACCGGCCGACAGGCTGGCGTCATCTGGATGACATGAACGACGCTCGCACAACTGAGATTGCGACCTCCCTCGCCGAGGTACGCGAGCGCATCCGAGTGGCAAGTGTCGCAGCGCGACGTACCGAACCCACGTTGATCGTGGTCACTAAAACTTGGCCCGCAGACGACGTGCGCCGTCTTGCCAGCCTCGGTGTGACCGACGTTGGCGAGAACCGCGATCAGGAGGCGGCCCCTAAATTCGACGCCACCGTAGATCTCGCACTGCGATGGCACATGGTGGGGCAGTTGCAGCGGAATAAGGCTAACCACGTCGCGCGCTACGCAGATGTGGTGCATGCGCTCGATCGCGCGGAGATCGTCACGGCACTCGATCGAGGAGCCGGCCTTGCACAACGGCGGATCGTTGGGCTGATACAGGTGAGTCTTGATGGCGCTGAGGGTCGAGGTGGCGCAGCTCCTGAATCGGTGGCGGCGATTGCCGACCAGATAGCAAACTCAGAACACCTCGATCTGGGAGGAGTGATGGCCGTTGCACCCCTAGGTGCAGATCCGGGCCATGCGTTCGCAGAACTCGTACGCATTTCAGATCGGTTGCGCAGTGATTATCCGGGCGCATCGATGATCTCGGCAGGGATGAGCGAAGACCTGGAACAGGCAGTCGCAGCTGGCGCGACACACCTGCGTGTCGGTAGTTCGATACTCGGAATGCGCTCACCTGCGAGGTAGCCTCGTATGGGGCAGACGTGCTCCTGTGGTCGGTTATGACTACATGTGTTCATTGGAGGGTCCGCCATGGCGGGTGGAATGCGCAAGATGGCCGCGTACCTCGGTCTCGTTGAGGACCAGGACTTCGTTGACGATTACGACGAGCCCGTTGAAGAGCCGCGTAGCCGTGAGCCACGAAGCCGTGAGCCACGGCCGGCACCCGAACGCAAGCCTCGCCCCCAAGAGCAGTCCTCGGTGCGTGTCACTGAGGCGCGTCAGTCGGGCGTGCGCACTATCCGTGAGCCGCGCGCTGAGAACTACGAGACTTCTCAGTACGACCGCGGAGTAGATGTGAAGACCCCCGTCAATGTGGGTGACCTGAAGATCAGCACGATTCATCCGCGGTCTTACAACGACGCACGCCGCATTGGCGAGGAGTTCCGTAGCGGCACTCCAGTGATCATGAATCTCACCGAGATGGAAGATGGCGACGCCAAGCGCATCGTCGATTTCTCTGCCGGTCTCGTTTTTGGTTTGCACGGCACCATTGAGCGGATTACCAACAAGGTGTTCCTGCTGTCCCCGGCCAATGTTGATGTCGCCGCCGAGGCGCGTGCACAGCTGGCCCAGGACGGCTTCTTTAACCAGAGTTAGTGGTGCTGCTTCCTGATGGGCGCCACCGGAGGTTCTACACGTGAATGTGGTGGGGCAATGGATCGCGCTAGCGCTCTTCATCTATTGGGTCATTCTGATCCTTCGAATCGCCTTCGACTTTGTGCAGATCTTCGCTCGAAATTGGGAGCCACGCGGCGTTTTGTTGGTTATCGCGGAGCTCATCTACACCATCACCGATCCGCCCTTGAAGTTGCTGCGCAGGTTCATTCCGCCGGTTCGTATCGGTTCGGTTCGGTTCGATCTCGCTTTTTTGATCTTGTTCATCGGCTTGCAGATTCTCATCCAAATCGCACGCGCGCTTTAGCGCATCACTCGAAAGGTGCCGGGCAGTGACTCTCACACCACAGGACATCCGTGACCAGCAGTTCACGACTGTGCGCATGCGCACCGGCTATGACATGGATGAGGTCGATGGCTTCCTCGATACCGTCGAGACGGAGATCACTCGGCTCCTGACCGATAGTGATGATCTGCGCGCGCGCCTGGCTAAATGCCAATCGCAGGTGATTGTGGGTGGCCGTGCTCCAGAACCCAAGCCTGAGGAAAAGAAGAAAGATGACGACACGGCTGCGCAGCCCGTTGTGGTTGCTGCGCCTCCGGCACCGGCCGAACCCGCGGCGCCTGCAGTGCCACCGGCGCAGGCAGCGTTCGCGATCATCGAGATGGCTCAGAAGACCGCCGACGAAACCATTGCGGCAGCCAAGGCCGAAGCAGATTCGCTGCTCGCTGATGCTCGCGCCAAGGCCGGCACGATGACTACCGACCTCGAAGGACAGCGCAAGGTTCTTGAGGACCAGGTCGCTCAGCTGCGCACCTACGAGCGCAACTATCGCTCACGACTTCGTGACTACATCCAAGGGCAGCTCGCCAACCTCGACAATCTCAAGGCCGATGCGTCAGTGGCTCCTGAGGGAGCTCCCGAAGGCCCACCACTGCAGGCTTAGACGCGCGTGATCCACGCCCGCAGACCGGCTTCGTCAACTGACGGTTCGCCGGCTCCGGGGCCCTGTGCAAACTCGAGCGCGAGTACTTCTTCTGCAATAGCGGTGGCGTGATCTGCCATCGCCTCGGCGACTTCGTGATCGGTCGCCTCCCACATCACGCGGATACGGTCGCTGACGTCAAGACCTGAAGTCTTGCGCGACTCCTGCAACATGCGGATGACCTCGCGGGCAGTGCCTGCACGACGAAGCGCCGGAGTGATTTCGAGGTCAAGAGCGACCGTCTCTCCTGCGCCAGTTGCGACGGCCCAGCCTTCTTGCGGCGTTTCGGTGATGATCAGGTCATCTTCTTCGAGGGAGACAACGCCGAGTTCTGCTGCATCGACACTGGCCGCACCAGCGCGCATAGATGCGACTAGTGCGTCAGGTTCGGCATCGCCGATGGCTGTTGCCACCAACTGCGTCTGCTTGCCGAAGCGCTTGCCGAGTGCGCGGAAGTTGGGCTTGATCGAGACGTGTACGAGTGCGGAATCTCCGAGCCCTTCGAGGGATTCGACATTGAGTTCGGCGGAGATCTCCGCGCGCAGATCCGCGGGAAGCCCGTGCCATCCGGCGGCCCCCACGAGTGCTCGCGAGAGCGGCTGACGCGTGCGTACGCCTGAAGATGCTCGGGCAGCACGACCTAACTCGACGAGACGACGCACCAATGCCATGTGCTCCGACAACTGAGTGTCGATGAGTGCTTCGTCGACAGCGGGCCACGAGGCGAGGTGGACCGACTCCGGTGCACCTGAGTCGGTGGACTCGAAGAGGTCCTGCCACACCCGCTCGGTGATAAACGGGGTGAACGGGGCCATGCAGAGAGTCACGACGCGCAGAGCTTCGTGCAGAGTGGAGAGTGCTGCCGGATCGCCGTCCCAGAACCGTCGGCGTGATCGACGGACATACCAATTAGATAGATCGTCGACGAACGCGGCAATCGCTTTGCCTGCGCGTTGGGTGTCGAAGCAATCGAGTGCAACATCGACTTCTCGTGCGAGTTGATGTGCCTCGGAGAGAACCCAACGATCAAGTGCCGGGCGATCAGCAGGTGTTGGTGCTGCATCGCTTGGCTGCCATCCGGCAGTGCGGGCATAGAGCGACTGGAACGACACCGTGTTCCAGTAGGTGAGCAGCGTCTTGCGCACCACATCGCCAATAGCAGCGTGACCGACGCGGCGGCCCTGCCACGGGGAGCCGGACGCGAGCATGAACCAACGCACCGCATCGGCACCATGCTCATCCATCAGCGGAATCGGCTGCAGCACATTGCCGAGGTGCTTGCTCATCTTGCGGCCGTCCTCGTCGAGGATGTGCCCAAGGCACACGACGTTCTTGTATGAGCTCTCATCGAAGACAAGAGTCCCGATCGCCATCAACGTGTAGAACCAGCCGCGTGTCTGGTCGATTGCCTCGCAGATGAAGTCCGCCGGATAGCGACCCTCAAACTGCTCTTGGCCGCGGTGCGGATAGCCCCATTGTGCGAAGGGCATTGCGCCAGAGTCGTACCAGCAGTCGATGACCTCAGGCACGCGCAACGCAGGTGCTGCACACTCGCGACACGGGATCTCAATCTCATCGACATAGGGACGATGGGGATTGAGATCAGCTAGATCGCGACCGGCGAGTTCGCCGAGTTCCTTCAACGAACCAATGACGGTGAGATGCCCTTCACCACAGCGCCAGATCGGCAACGGAGTGCCCCAGTAGCGATTGCGTGAAAGCGCCCAGTCGACGTTATTGCGTAACCAGTCGCCATATCGACCCCACTGAATCGTCTGTGGCTGCCAATTGGTGCCGGAGTTCTCGCGGATTAGGTCGTCCTTAATGGACGTGGTGCGGATGTACCAAGACGGCTGTGCGTAGTACATCAACGGCGTGTGGCAACGCCAGCAGTGCGGATAGGAGTGTTCGTACGGCACGTGTTTGAAGAGCAAGCCGCGCGCCTTGAGATCTTTGACCAACGCCGCATCGGCCTTCTTGAAGAACTCGCCGCCTACCAAGGCGATGTCGGCTTCGAAGTGGCCGTCGGCGGTGATGGGATTGACGACCGGCAACCCATAGGCGCGGCACGACACCATGTCGTCGGCGCCGAAGGCGGGAGCCTGGTGCACAAGACCGGAGCCATCTTCAGTCGTGACGTAATCGGCGAGGATCACGTAGTGCGCGTCGGGAATGTCGATAAGCGCAAAGGGGCGCTCGTAATGCATGTGCTCTAGGTCGCGGCCCTTGAGACGCTCAAGGACTTCGTGCTCACCCAACGTCGCTTCTGCGAGCACCTCCGCGACGACAAGGTTTTCGCCGTCGACAGTGCGCGCGACCACGTAATCGGCATCGGGTTTTGCTGCGACAGCGGTGTTGGAGACCAAAGTCCAGGGGGTCGTCGTCCATACGAGCAACGCCGCACCGGGGTGACGTTCCGCGATGGCGCCGTTGATGAGTGGGAAGCGAACGAACACCGAAGGATCAACGATCGTTTCGTAGCCCTGCGCCAATTCGTGATCGGACAAACCAGTGCCGCAGCGCGGGCAGTACGGAGAGACGCGATGGTCTGAGACCAACAAGCCGCGCTCGTGAATGCGCTGAAGTGACCACCACACGCTCTCGATGTAGGCGGGGTCCATGGTCCAGTAGGCGTCGTCCATGTCGACCCAGTAGCCCATACGTTCGGTCATGGCGGCGAACTCATCGACGTGCTGAAGCACGGAGGTGCGGCACCGCTCGTTGAACTCAGCCACGCCATAGGTCTCAATGTCGGCCTTGCCGGAGAACCCGAGTTCTTTCTCGACCGCGAGCTCGACGGGCAGACCATGGCAGTCCCACCCGGCCTTGCGGGGCACGTGGTAGCCCTTCATCGTGCGATAGCGCGGGAAGATGTCCTTGAAGGCCCGTGCCTCGACGTGGTGGGTGCCTGGGGTGCCGTTGGCGGTCGGCGGGCCCTCGTAGAAGACCCACAGCGGGCGGCCCGCAGATTGGGCGAGGGACTTGGCGAAGACGTCGTGCTCAGCCCAGTAGGCCAACACCTCCCGCTCCATCGCGGGTAGGTCCACCTGTGGAGGTACTGGGCGGTACATGTACGCCTCCGTCACGATGGGGTAACTGCCGTGTGAGGATATCCCCTGCGCAGTTGGGCGCGCCCACGAGGCGTGGCCGCCGTGAGGGGCTAGTCTCCGGTAGCCAGTGGGGGGCGGTAGGAAGGGGAAGCATGGCGACATCTAAGCCAGCAGCAAAGAAGGCAGCGCCAGTGAAGGCCGCGCCGGCAAAGAAGGCGCCCGCAGCTAAGGCAGCGCCCGTGAAGAAGGCGCCCGCAGCTAAGGCAGCGCCCGTGAAGAAGGCGGCACCCGCGAAGGCAGCGCCCGTGAAGAAGGCGGCACCC
>WLOK01000055.1 GCA_009699315.1 Actinomycetota bacterium | reverse complement strand
TCGAGCGCGATCGCCTTGAGTCAAAGAAGATCTCCAAGACTCAGTCCGTCACCTCGCAGATCGACCGCAAGATGGCCGCCCGCGACATTCACATCGGGCCCTCGGACTATGTCGCCTGGCTCGATGACCGCAAGTGGGCATTCGTTCGCCTCGAGGGCAAGGCGTTTGGCGATGTTCCGCTTAACCTCGAATACAAGCTTGAGGTGTGGGATTCCCCCAACAGCGCTGGCGTCATCATCGATGCAATCCGTGCCGCCAAGATCGGCATGGACCGTGGCATTGGTGGCCCGCTTCTCTCCGCTTCTTCCTACTTCATGAAGTCGCCGCCTGAGCAGTACGCAGACGACGAGTGCCGTGAGCGCGTGGAGCAGTTCATCCGCGGTGAGATAGAGCGGTAACCTCCTTCTTATTGGGAGGTCGCGATGCAGCCTGGAACATGGCGGGGATTCGCCAGCGATAACTACGCTGGGATCCACCCCGACGTCCTTACTGCCATAAGTGACGTCAACGATGCCCATCAGGTGTCATACGGCGACGACGACGTCACTGGAGCCCTGCGGGAGATTGTCCGTCATCACTTCGGTGATCATGCCGCTGTCTTCCCAGTCTTTAACGGCACTGGGGCCAATGTCACTGCGCTCACCTCGATGTGCCGCCCGTGGGAAGCAGTTGTGTGTGCTGCTTCGGCGCACGTCAACTCCGACGAAGGTGGCGCGCCAGAAAAGGTGGCTGGCCTGAAGTTGTGGACCGTCCCCACTCCTGACGGCAAGTTGACGCCAGAGCTACTCGACACTCAGGCCTTTGGATTCGGCAATGTCCACCGTGCACAGCCACGTGTTGTCACTGTCACTCAATCCACCGAACTCGGCACTGTCTACAGCGTTGATGAACTCAAGCACTTGGTGTCTCATGCACATTCGCTGGGAATGCTTGTGCACCTCGACGGTGCCCGAATCTCCAACGCCGCAGCGTCATTGGGTCGTTCGTTCAAAGAGTTCACGACTGATATTGGCATTGATGCGGTGAGTTTTGGGGCCACCAAGAACGGCACCATGGGTGCGGAAGCGGTAATTAGTTTGCGCCCCGAGTTGACTGAGGCAATCCCCTTCGTCAGAAAAACCAACATGCAACTCGCAAGCAAGATGCGGTTCATCAGCGCACAACTGGTTGCACTGCTAAGTGACGACCTGTGGTTGCGCAATGCCGGTCATGCTAACGCGATGGCCCAGCGTCTGAGTGAGGGTGTACGTCAGATCTCGGGTGTGCAGGTGGTCCGCCCCGTCCAGGCGAATGCAATCTTCGCAATCCTTCCCGCTGACGTAACCGCCCGACTACAGGATCGATTCCACTTCTATACGTGGGATCACATCACCGGCGAGGTCCGCTGGATGTGCGCCTGGGACACCACCGAAGCAGATGTTGATGCATTCGTGGCTGCAATCGCAGAGGAAATGGCACGCTGAGTGAGCACTGTGCAAGGTGCTTACAAGTCGTACTCATAGGGGCAGTGTCGGCACCCTCGCGTACAGCAGGTCTCTCGCCCAGCTAGATACATAGCGGTCATGACGAAAAATCCGGTCCTCGGATCGAGGTAGCCAGCCTCTCCTGCCTCCACCGCAGCCACATGACGTCGCATGATCTCTTCGTATAGCGGATTCTCGATGCTCAGTCGACTCGGGCGTGGCAGCAGCCAGTCACGATCATCGAGTTGGTCCACGCCTCGACATTACGGGCTGCACCACAACGGGGCCAATGCAGATAGCCTTCGCTTCGTGGCTGGAAACTTGCGTTCGGTTCTCGCTAGCCGTGACTTCCGCAAGTTGTACGGCGTACGCCTCATCGGCCAGTTCGGTGACGGAATGGTCCAGGCAGCACTCGCCACCTTCGTATTGTTCTCCCCTGAACGCGAACCTGACGCAGTTCGCATCGCGCTCGCCTTCACGATTCTCTTCCTGCCTTACTCGATTGTAGGTCCGTTCGCGGGAGTGTTCCTAGATCGCTGGCGACGTCGGCAGGTGCTGGTCTACGCCAATCTCGTCCGGGCGGGGCTCATAATCCTGCTCGCCTACATCACGTGGCTCGGCCATGACGGCCTTGATCTAGGAATTGTTGTCCTGGTCTCCTTAGGGCTCGGCAGATTCATCCTGGCTGGACTATCCGCATCGTTGCCACACGTCGTCACGGGCCAGCAACTCATCACGGCCAACGCACTTGCACCCACTTCCGGCACGATCGCATCTGCGGTGGGTGCTGGTGCAGGAATCGGCATTCGCGCTCTTGCTGGCGGTAGTGACGTCGGAGCAGTGGCCGTTCTCGTTGTCGCTATGGGGTGCTATCTAGTTGCGAGTGCGATCTCGAGTCGCATGGGGCGCAATCTGCTCGGTCCTTCGGGTGAACGGCCCACCGACACGCTTAAAGGCGTTCTACTCGGGCTCGTAGACGGTGCGCGTTCGCTTCATACCCATGGTGCAGCAGGCCGCGCAATCGCTGTCGTCTTCCTACATCGGATCACTTTCGGGGCACTCACCGTTGTCGCTCTCCTGCTGCTTCGAAACACCTTCAACTCGCCTGATGATCCAGACACTGCCCTGACACAATTCGCGATCGTCACCGCGGCCGCGGCGACGGGCGGTCTCCTCGGCGCGGTGTTTGCCCCCGGTGCAAGTCGCCGACTCGGGATTCCACGCTGGACGTCAGCTACCTTGATTCAGGCAGCGGTGCTCACGCCCCTTGGTATCCTCATCGCGGCTTATGCAGTGAGTCTCCCCGGACTCCTACTCGCAGCTCTTTCGCTGGGCTTTGCCGGACAAAGCGTCAAGGTCATGTCCGACACCGTGGTCCAACGCGATATCCCAGACGACCATCTCGGTCGAGTCTTCGCACTCTTTGACATGATCGTCAACGTCGGGCTCGTTTTGGGAATCACGGCCATCGCCTTTACGACCCCAAGTAGCGGGGTTGCCCCTATTTCCACTGTGCTTGTTGGCGTTTTGCTCGCTGTCACCGCAGTTTGGTACGTAAGGAGGCGCTAAGCACCTGCGCTCTGGCGTAGGGTTCAGGACATGACGACTGAGGCTGTTGCTGCACCCACCCGTACCCGTACCCCCGGCGCGAAGTGGCGCAGCTTCCTCGCCGCCTTCCTCGTGATTGTGGCATTCATCCTGACTCCGGTGGGCATCGTGGGCTACTGGGCCAAGCAGACGCTCACCGACACGCAGCAGTACATCGACACCGTCGGGCCCATCGGTGAGGATCCAGCCACGAAAGCAGCTCTTGCAGACTTCATCACTCAAAAGATTGACGAGAACGTCAACCCCGAGAAGCTCGTCAATGAGATTTTTGGCGACCTGATCGTGAAGTACCCCAGGCTCGAGATGCTCGTCCCGGTCATCAGTGGAGCTATCGACTCAGTCGTCGCCAATGCCGTCAATGGCGTGATTCAGTCTGAGCAGTTCGACAAGTTGTGGCGCGCTGTAAATCTGACTGCACAACAAGCTTTCTTGAAGATCCTTGAAGGTGACTCGACTGGGCCTATTCAGATGCAAGGAGACCAAGTCGTTCTCAATGTGCAAGTGATTCTGGATGCAGTCAAGCAGGCGCTCAATGATCGTGGCTGGGGCTTTGTAGCCAATTTCGTCCCTGATTCCAACGCAACTATCGTAATTTTGAATGCACCACAGTTGGCGCAGGTACAAACGATCTACGACATCACCGCACCCGTTATGCAATGGCTGCTCTTTGTTGTTATTGCCCTCTTCGTTCTCGCAGCGGTGCTGTCTCGTCGCCGCCAACGAATGGTTGTGTGGATCGGTGCCCTTCTCGTCTTCTGGTCGGCTCTTATCTCCGTCGCTCTCGCCATTGGTGAAAACGTCTTCGTCGACCAACTCGCTGGCACACCATTTGGACCTGCTTCGAGCATGTTCTACACGACGCTCGTCGCCTATCTATCCAACTCCGTGTGGAGTCTCCTACTAGTCGGCATCGGCATGATCATCGTCGGGTTCTACCTCGGTCGTACTGGAGCCGCGCGACAACTCCGCGTTGGGACAAAGCGAGCCACCGAATCGCTGGCGAGCAATTTCCCCAATGGTCCGCTGACGGGCGTGGGCGTCTGGCTAGAAAAGCACGGTCGCTGGGTGCGCGGTGTGATTGCCGGGCTTTTGTTCGTCGCAGTCCTTCTCGGTGGACAGATGACCGTGACCCGCACGCTGCTGTGGACCCTTCTTGCACTGGTAATTCTGCTTGTCGTCGAGGTAATCGAGGCGATTCCATCGTCTCGGCCGGAAGCTTCGACAGAGCCAAGCGTTTCTGTCTAATTTCGGGCGGACCACCAGGCTCGGAGTTCGGCCTCGGCCAGAACGGGATCTAACGGGCCCCTATCAAGCCGTAGTTCGAGCAAGAAGCGATACGCCTCACCCACTGCGGGTCCGGCCGGAATGCTGAGGATGCGCATGATGTCTGCGCCATCAAGGTCAGGGCGGATAGACGCAAGTTCTTCTTCAGCAGCGAGCACCTCGATGCGCTCCTCAAGGGAGTCATACGTGCGCTGCAGCATCGCAGCTCGCTTAGCATTACGCGTTGTGCAGTCGGCTCGTGTCAACTTATGAAGGCGTACCAGCAAGTCTCCAGCGTCGCGCACATAACGCCGCACAGCGGAGTCGGTCCATTCACCCGAGCCGTACCCATGGAATCGCAGGTGTAGTTCGGTCAGGCGTGAAATTTGCTCAATCTCATCATTAGAAAAGCGCAATGCCGTCAATCGTTTGCGCACCATTCGAGCACCCACCACCTCGTGATGATGGAAAGACACTCCACCACCATCTTCAAACCGGCGCGTACGCGGCTTACCGATGTCATGAAGTAGTGCAGCCATGCGCAGGATTAAGTCAGGTTCAGAGGTTGGCGAGTGCGTGCTCTCGAGCGCAATGGCCTGCTCAAGGACCACAATTGAGTGTTCGTACACATCCTTATGTCGATGATGTTCATCTAGCTCAAGTTGCAGTGCCGGCAATTCGGGCACGACGTGCGCTGCAAGGCCAGTGTCGACTAGCAAGGTGAGCCCGGTGCGTGGGTTAGGCGACATGACTAGTCGGACGAGTTCTTCGCGTACGCGTTCAGCCGACACGATGGTGATGCGCTCGGCCATCGCGGTCATTGCAACCACGACCTCCTCAGCGACCGTGAAGTCGAGCTGAGATGCAAACCGCGCTGCACGCATCATACGTAGCGGATCGTCACTGAACGATTGCTCCGGAGTTGATGGCGTACGTAACACGCGTGCAGCAAGGTCATTGACTCCGCCGAACGGATCGACGAACTCCATATCCGGCAAGCGGAGCGCCATGGAATTCACCGTGAAGTCTCGGCGGCCCAAGTCACCGATCAGGGAGGACCCGAACGTGACCTCTGGCTTGCGAGAGTCGGGGTCGTACTCCTCTGACCGGTAGGTCGTGATCTCGAGGATGTGATCACCTTTGCGGCACCCCACTGTGCCAAATCGAATGCCGACGTCCCAGACAGTGTCTGCCCAGCCCTCGAGAATGTGCAGAATGTCCGACGGCCGAGCACTGGTCGTCAGGTCCAAGTCGCCTCTCTCGACACGACCAAGCAGGACGTCTCGCACGGGGCCACCCACAAGAGCTACTTCGAAGCCAGCCGAGAGAAACCGCTCGCCGAGGTCGGAGAGCAGCGCGGAGACATCGGGGGCAAGGACTGGCACGGCGACTCAGACTAGTGCGCCCGGGGCTAGATCACTCGCGCCGCGGCCGGGCATGAGCCCCTGGTGAAGTTATTCTGACAAGCATGACCTCCTCCCGCCGCCTCCAACGGGTGGAGGAGACCAGCGCCGGCGGTCTAGTCCTTGACCGAGCCACGGCTGTCCCACTGGCCGCCCTCATCGGCCGTCGAGATCGCCGTGGTCGCCTCCTGTGGTCGCTCCCCAAGGGGCACGTTGAGGCAGGCGAGAGCACCGAAGATGCGGCGGTTCGTGAGGTCGAGGAAGAAACCGGCATCAAAGGAAGGCTGCTCGCGCCATTGGGCACGATCGACTTCTGGTTCGTGGCAGATGGGCGCCGTATTCACAAAACAGTGCACCACTTCCTCATGGAGGCTTCCGGTGGTGTCCTGTCCGACGCCGATGCTGAGGTCTCTGAGGTGGCGTGGGTGCCTCTCGATGAAGTGACTCGCCGCCTCGCTTATGCCGACGAGCGCCGCCTCGTCGACCGGGTGCCCGAATTATTGGCTGACGCCGGCTGATGAGGCGCTCGCTGACGCTGTGCGTGGCTGCCTTCACGCTGCTAGGTCTTTTAAGTGCATTAGGGGGAGTCCCCGCGACCGCTTCGCTGAGTGCGGCTCCCGCGGCCGACACCCCCGATCCGGTGCGTATCTCCCTGACGCGTGTGAGCCCTTCGATCCTCACGGAGAAGGACAACCTCATCATCGCCGGCAGCGTTGCCAATGCGTCTTTTACTGAATTTGACGACGTGATGGTCCAGTTGCGGTTGTCTAATGGCCCATTGGCGAATCGAGCACAACTGGGCAGAGTGACCGCGGGCAATCCCTCCTGGGACGGTGACGTCGTCTCCGGTTCGACTGTCAGCGTTGCTGGCGTGCTCGGAGTGGGCGGAAGAGCTCAGTTCCGCATCGAACTACCCGCTAGCGCGCTTCCGGTGAGCACCGCGGGCGCATACTCCCTCGGTGTCGAAGTCGTCGCCAGCGATGGCGGGAACTACGACCGACGCGGGATGGCACGCACTCTGCTGCCGTGGATGCCCACCTCACAACAACTCAGTCCTACCCGACTCGCTTGGATCTGGCCCTTGGCTGACTCCCCTTCGCGCGACGAGCGCGGCGTGCTTCTCGGTGAGAGAACGCAGGAGGAGATCTCACTCGGAGGCCGCCTGCGCAATCTCGTCGAGATTGGCGCAAAGAACTCCACGGATGTCACCTGGCTCGCCGATCCTGCACTTCTCCAAACAGTTCAAGCGATGACACAGGGCTACCTCGTAGACATTGACGGCAATGTTGAGCCAGGCACTCGCTCTGGGCAGGCACGAACATGGATCACACTGCTCAACGACGCGACTTCGCAGGGTGCCCAATCCAGCATGTGGGTGCTGCCCTACGCAGATGTCGACGCTGGCGGCTTGCATCACAATGGACTTGATCGCGATCTCGTTCGTGCAATTACCACCGCAAGTCCTACGGCGAGTGACGCACTCGGACACACGCCACAAGGCGGACTTGCCTGGGCACCCAGCGGAGGATTCGACCCGGGGACAATTGAAACTCTTGCAGGCACCGGGGTCCGGGTCGTCGTGATGCGCGATTCGGCCTTGCCCGCCACCGATTCAGCAATAACGCCCACCGGCTCTGCTGAATTAGACACCGCAGACGGACCGCTACGCGCAATTCTGCTCGACACCGGGCTGCGCGAGTCACTCTCGATGCGCCAACAAACATCAACTCAAATTCTTCTGGCGCGCCAACGATTCCTAGCCGAACTCGCTTTCGTGGCTATGGAAGCCCCAAGCATTCCCCGCACACTCATTGCCGGACCATCGAGTCCACGCTGGGATCCCTCCGGCGCCTTGCTGCGCGACTTGATGCGGGTCATACACACCACTTCGTGGATTGATCCGGTACCTCTCAGTGTCGTGCTCGCAGATGCACCGAGTGCCATTCCGCGCACAGTCGCTCCGTATGTCGGTCAGTCTATGGAACTTCCCAAGTACTACTTCGACCACATCAAGCAGGCCCAGAACAAGCTCACGAGTCTGTCGACTGTGCTCGCGGATCCGACATCTCTCACCGAACCGGCGCTGGCAACTTTGCTGCGTGCTGAGTCCACGGCATGGAGATTTCACATTAGCGACGGCGAAGAATTGATCAATTCAGTCGATTCAGCACTTAACAACATCCAGAACTCCATCCACGTCATCAGCCGCAATGACGTAATCCTGAGCGGAGATACGGGAAGCATCCCGGTAACGATCGCAAACGATCTCGACCAACAAGTCACAGTTGGGCTCCGCCTTGTCGGCACTCCCACAGCACGACTCGATGCGCAGACCGTGACCGACATCGTGATCGAGCCAGGGAAGCGTGCGAGTGTGGTGGTTCCCGTGCGCGTAGTGGGTAGTGAATCCGTGCAAGTTGCGGTACAGCTACTCGATGGCAACGACACTCAGTTCGGGAAGTCGTCCGCCATGCAATTGCAGACGACCGCCTATTCGAGGGCGGCGCGCTGGTTCACTATCGGTGCTGCCATTCTTCTCGCACTCATGGTGCTGTTCGATATCTACCGGCGAGTGCGCCATCGTCGACGGAAACAATCTTCTCTACTCGAAACAGGATCAGTGATCAATACGTGACCGAAAACCAGTCCGATGCTCCTAGCGTCACTAACGCGGGGCTTTTGTCATCCAGCGCGATCATGGCTGCGGGAACCGTTGCCTCGCGCGTGACCGGTGTCATGCGCGACATCGCGATGACCGCAGCCCTCGGCTTCTATCTCGTTTCGGACGCCTTCTCACTGGGTAACACGCTGCCGAACATCATCTACATCCTCGTTATCGGGGGCGCACTCAACGCGATCTTTATCCCGCAACTCGTACGTCGGATGAAGGATGATGCGGATGGTGGTCGAGCATACGCAGATCGCTTGTTGACAATTACCTTCCTCGCGCTATTGCTGCTCTCCGTTGCGGCAGTACTGCTCGCGCCGTGGATCGTGGACCTATATTCCACCGCACAGTACGGATCGGATCAACGCGAGTTAGCAACAGCGTTCGCACGTCTCTGCCTGCCCCAGATCTTCTTCTACGGCGCATACGCCTTGTTGAGCCAGGTACTCAACTCGCGAGGCAAGTTCGGCGCGCCTATGTTTGCCCCGATCGTCGCCAATATCATCGCCATCGCCACCTTCGTGACATTCATCGTCATCGCCGGCACCACAGCGGCCGCGGACGGGCAACTTTCCTCAGACCAAGTTTTGCTGCTCGGTCTTGGCACCACAATCGGTGTGGCCTTGCAGGCGCTCGTGCTCGTGCCCGTGCTCTGGAAGGCAGGGTACGTCTGGCGGCCGCGCTTCGACTGGCGAGGACACGGTCTTGGCAAGGCCGGCACGCTAGCCATCTGGACACTCGGACTCGTAGTCGTTAACCAAGCGGGCTACGTGGTCATCACGCGTCTAGCGACCCTTGCGAATGTCAGCGCAACGGACGCCGGCACAGTCGCGGCAGGCTTAACGACCTATCAAAAAGCCAATCTCATCTTCATGCTCCCACAGAGCGTAATCACGATTTCCATCGTTACAGCGATGCTTCCTTCACTAAGTCGCATCGCGCATAGCGGTCAAATGGAACAAGTCGGCCGCGACATCACTAGCACGATGCGACTCGTGGCCTCCTTCATCGTGCCCATCGGTGTGATCCTCATGGTGATTGGCCCAGGAATTGCTGTATTGCTTTTCGGCTATGGCGCAGCAACACCAGCCCAGGCGGCCTTGATGGGTTCGATCGTGTCGGTCTTCATGGTTGGACTCTTGCCGTTTAGTCTCTGGTACGTCGTTCTCCGTGGGTTCTACGCTCTCGAAGACACCAGGACGCCGTTTTGGATCAGCGTTGCATTCAACGTGGCCACTCTGGTAGTCGCAATTCCACTGTTCTACTCAACTACAGGTGGTGTGCAGATCGCGATGCTGGCTCTTGGCTATGTGGTCGGCTTCTGGGTGGCCTTTGTTCTTTCCTGGTTCCTTCTCGCACGCAAGCTTCGCAAACGCGGAGCAGGCTGGAAGTCACTCTCCATCGGAAGCACAATGCGGTCGTTGCTTCGGATGGTGCTAGCTGGCACCATTGCGCTGCTCATTATGGCAATCGTGCAATTCCTACTGGTCAATTTCTTGACCGGTAACTCGACGCACTTCGCAGTGCTCATCAACGTGATTGTGGTTGTGGCAGTGGGGAGTTGCACCTACCTGCTTCTCGCACGGCTCTTACGTATCACCGAGGTCTCTGAGTCTTTAGCGTTGATTACCGGTCGAATTCGACGTCTGCGTCGCAAGCCTTCGGCCAGTTGAACACCGCTTCCGGGCCCCACACTGCTTAGGCTTGGGTAGTGACGTCATCCATCCCGCTTCATGCGGGGCGCTATTCCCTAGAGCATCTTGTGTCGCGCTCCCAGGGAGTGACCTTGTGGCGTGGGGAAGATCCCGCGCTTAGCCGCCCAGTTGCGATCACTGTCATTGCCGCAGATGACCCCCGTGCCGAAGCTGTGGCTGATGCTGCGCGGGATGCGGCCAGCCTCGAGGCTCGAGCGCTCGTCCGAATCCTTGACGTCGTGACGACTCCCGAGCACGTCATGATCGTGTGCGAATGGGTCCCGGGTCGCACACTTGCCGATACCTACGAGAACCGCGATGGCGAGCCGCTGGGTGCCGCAGTGGCTGTGCGCATGGCAGTACGCGTCGCGTCAGCTCTCGCTGACGTACACGCCACCGGGCGCACTCACGGTCGACTGCGTCCATCCAGCGTCCTCATGACGCAAGACGATGAGGTCAGAGTCCGTGGAGTGAGCATCGACGCAGCGCTGTGGGGCAGCTCTGCAGATGGCATCGTCGCCGATATTCATGGAGTGGGTTCGTTGCTTTATGCAGGTCTTACTGGACGATGGCCAGACGGCATGGTTGATGGCGTTGCCGCAGCACCGAGATCAGGCGAACACATACTCCTTCCATCTCAGGTGACTGCAGAAGTGCCAGCCGCAATCGACGTACTAATAGCCCGATCCGTGATCGGTGCAGGCACAGTGCGCGGCGCTCTGCCTTTCACGCAGATGCGCGACTTTGCTGATGCGCTGCGCGTTGTGCAAGGCCAACTCGAAGGGCGCCGCGCACCACGCGCTGTACCTGTCCAGCGACGCAGTCGACCCCATCGCACATTTGGCCGCATGGCTGGAGTCGCTGCAAGTCTTGTGACTGTCTCTGCCGTGTCTATTTTTGGCGTCATCACCTTCACAAATGCGACCTCGCCCTGGGGCTCTGCCGTCCAGGCAAGCAATAGCGAGATCTTCACCAAGACTGCATCGCCCTCGCCGCTCGCGATCTCTGGCAACGACGCACCAGCTGGCACCTTCATCCCTGTCGACGTTTCGTTATTTGATCCCTTCAACCTTGAGCAGGGCTCGAAGTCAGATCCTAAGTTGGCTACTGATAGCAGTGACCTCACCCAATGGACGACCGGTAAGTACTCCACGTACGACCTCGACGGGAATCGAGGCACGGGAATCGTTCTCGACCTTGGATCAGCGCGTTCGGTAAGTGCCGTATCACTAAAACTCGTCGGCAACGGTAGTTCGGTACAAGTGCGACTGAGTTCGACGATGCTCAAGGACCCCGCAAAATGGACTGAGTTGGCTCGCGCAGTTGGGGCAGCCAACGAGATTGACCTCCGCGCACCTCGCCCGGTCGTAGGGCAGTACGTCTTGCTGTGGTTCACCGGGTTGCCCCTTGCCGACACCGGCGGTTATGTCGGCGGCGTACGCGAGGCTCTGGTCCGGGGCTGACCCCCTAGGCTTGCCGAGTGGCCACGGACGAGCGCAGCGACGCTGAACTACTCGCCGCCCACGTCGACGGCGATCCACTGGCCTTCACCGAACTCGTCCGTCGCCACAAGGATCGGCTCTGGTCGGTGGCTTTGCGTACCGTGGGCGATCCCGAAGAGGCATCAGACGCTCTGCAGGACGCACTGATCTCCGCCTACCGTCGCGCGGAAACCTTCCGCGGTGACTCGGCAGTGACCACGTGGCTGCACCGAATCGTGGTAAACGCCGCCCTTGACCGGATGCGACGACGAGCCGTACGTCCTTGGGTCCCCCTCCCCAACGAGGGCGACGGCGAGGGAGTTGGCGATCGCTCCTTGCTCGCCGACCGGCGCGCCTTGACCGACCCGCATGACGCGATGGCCGCCCGGGAACTCTCCTTGGAGATCGAGCAGGCTCTAGCCATGCTCCCCCCCGACCAGCGCGCGGCCATCGTCCTCGTGGACATTGAGGGCTGGAGTGTGGACGAGGCCGCCGGGATGCTGCAATGCCCCAGCGGCACCGTGAAGAGCCGCTGCTTCCGAGGCCGGGCAAAACTCGCACAGACTTTGGCCCACCTAAGGAACCCAGACTCAGATCGAATCGTCACACTCCACGACGACTTAGGAGGTGAGTAGTGAACGACAAGGAGGAATTCGACGTCGAAGAGACGCCGGAGACTGTCGAGATGGCCGAACGCTTGCGCGACCTTCCCGACCTAGCGATGCCCGAAGCCGTATGGAATCGCCTTGCCACGGCCCTGTCAGCGGAGGCCGCCCCACAGGTCGCTGCCATCACCGCTGCCCCGTCTGTCCGGCGTCGTCGTTGGCTGCCTGGGGCGGCCGCGGCTGGGGTCGCCATTGTGGCCACCGCCGTGATTCTCCCCACCATGATCAACACCGGCGCCAATGTCGCCGATAGCCCCAAAGAGACCTCAGCTGCGGTGAGCGTCCAGCCGGTGACCCTGGATATGGTCCCGGCTCGCTATGTGGTGTCGACCGGCACGGATTACAACGAAGCAGCGCTATCCACTCAGGTCGGTGGCCTTCTCACTCAAGTCGGGATGGACTCCCCGACAAAGATGGTTGCTGCAGCCAGCACCGAGCGTCCCGCGCCGATGGCCAAGGCTGGCAGCGCTCCAGACATGACCACAGATATGACCGCTCTCCACGACTGCCTCGTTGCACTTGCCGGAGACCACAACCTTCCACCGGCACTAGTTGTCGACCGGGCGACCTTCAAAGGCGGGCCAGCCGCGGTGGTCGTTTTCCTCCACAACTTCACCAAAACCGAACAGGGCGCTTCAGCGACCCTTGACGTCGTGGTGGTCAATCCCTCCTGCACTGCGGAAGACCGCAAGGACGCAATG
>WLOK01000054.1 GCA_009699315.1 Actinomycetota bacterium | reverse complement strand
GAGGGAGCCGAACGCGATCAGCAGAATGATGAGCGCGACCAGCACGCCAATGGCCTCGCTACTCGGTGGCTCCTGCCCGGCGAAGGACAACACCTGCCCGCCGGCGCCCACCTGCATGCCGTCTTGACCGTTTGCTGCCTTGACCAGGTTGATGATTTCGACGGCAGTCGAACTGGGCACATTGGCGCCATCGCCACTACCTGCGAAGGTCACCATGGACTTCGCAACCTGCTCATCTGGGCTGATCGGGGAAGTTGCCTCAGCCGCTGCGACCCACGCCGCGCGAATGTCAGCGGGGAGATCCTTAATGTTGTCGGGGATCGGCGCAAACTTGCAGGCCGGGCCGAACCCGCGAACCGAGTTCGGGTCGGTCATGACATAAAACGGATTAGTGACGCAGTTGACCGCGGGCAGGGTGCCCATCTGCTCGAGCATCGGCACGATCACTGTTGCTGAAGCAATGTCAATGGCGGTGCCGCTACTCGGCGACCAGACGATCGTCGCCGACGATGCCGTGGCCTCAGACTGACCGGCGTTGGGCATCTTGCTGAGGAGTTCAGTGGCCTTCAACGAATCCGTGTCCGGCAGCGAGAACGAGTCATTGAGCTTTCCACCCAGTGGCCCGCCCAAGGTGAACACGACCATCGCGAGGACAAACCACGCGCCAATGGCCCACCAAGGTCGCCGAACTGCCCACCGAGACAAGCCGCCCATGACATTCTCTCTTTCATAACGAGGAAGTATGTGTGCTACACATGTATCTCCTACTGTAAAGTCTGTGTGCGAGGCATGCAAATCGAGGGGGAAGGAGAATCCCATGGCCGATCAGGGCTTGGAAATGACGGGTGAGAATTTGGCCCAACTGGGTGCCCACATCCCAGACGACCTCCTCGACCTCTTCGAACAGGTGCAACGGCGACTGCGCCCCCTCGTCTCCCGCCCCCCGGTGGGTCAACTGCCCATGCCTTCGCTGGGACGACCCCTCGACGTCGCCAAACTGACCGCGTGTTCCGAACTTCGTGACCTCACTGCCAGCGGGCCGGTATCCGTTAAGGACCTCGCGGACAGCCTCGGCCTTGACCACTCCACAGTGAGCCGACTGCTCGGCGAACTCGAAGAAGACGGTCTCGTCGAACGTGGAAGCGACCCAGAAGATCGGCGCCGTCGCACGATCACGCTCACGCCCCTCGGCGTAGCAGTCGGCGCTGAGTCTCGTCAGTTGGCTCGGGTCTTTGCTCGCGTGATGTTCGCGGATTGGGAAGCGTCAGATATCCGCACGCTTCTGGACTTAATGGATCGACTCCTGGAGAACACGCATTCGCTGATGCCACTGTTGAAGGACATCGCAATCCAGCAAGTGAAATCGAATCCCGAATAACGGCTCGCGAGAGCTCTAGAACTCGCTGAACTTCTCCATCGGTCCGTCCCACGTGGTGGGAAGAGTCGCATGTCCAGGCAGCACCCTTTGCACGATCTCATCGAGGACTAGTCGTACGAATCGCTCCCCCACCCACAGATGACCAGCACCTTCGACAGCGATGACCTCCGCATGAGGCACAGCAGCAAATCCCGCACGCGCCTCGTCGGGTTTCAAGTAGTCGTCGTTCTCGGGAATCAAACACGTCATCGGTCGTAGCGAATTCGCCCAGCTAGGTAGCGCTTCAATCTCGGGGCCACGCAAGGGTGGAGACAGGAGCACTACTCCACGAACCGGATCCACATTGCCGTGGCGCAAAGTAACTGCCGTGCCAAAGGACCATCCGACGATCCACGGATCCGGGAGCTCTCGTCTCTGGACTTCAGCAAGCGCAGCCGCAAGGTCGAACCCTTCTCCACGACCTTCGTCGTAAGCGCCGTCGCTCGTTCCTAGCGCACTCACCGCACCGCGCATGTTGAATCGGAGCACTGCAATTCCTGCGAGGGCGGGCAACCGCCACGCCATCTTGCGCAGGACGTGACTGTCCATCATGCCGCCGTGAGTCGTCAACGGATGCACACAGATGATCGTTGCCACCGGCACACCGTCGATGGGAGTCGCAAGTTCGCCCACGAGACGCAGTCCGTCGTCGGTAAGAAGTTCGAGGTCTTCGCGATGTGCCGGGAGAATGCTCCCAGCTGAGATCTCAGCCACGGCTCCCTTTACTTCTTCGGCCGACGATGCGTGCGCTTCTCCCAGCATGGCGAATGCCAATGCCGACGATCCTCTGATGCCGATGCACCACCATCAGGCCATGCGACAGTGTGCGGCGTGGCCGGACGGATCTCCTGATCGCAACCAGGGCAGCGATACGCCTTGGTCGCCGCCGCGCCAGTCACACGGCGGACGACCCAATCGCCATCGGGAAGTTCCTGCACCTCACTGGGCAGCCATCCGCCAGGAGTGCGCATCTCGGCGCGATCTTCATCCCGGCGACGGTTGTGTCGGCCCACGGCTACGCGTAGGTCCGGAACCCGTGACCAGCCTTGCGACCGAGGTAGCCAGCCATCACCAGGTTTTCCAACCGACGAGCAGGAGCAAACCCTGGCTCGCGGAACTCCTCGAACAACACCTTCTGAATTGCCAGTGACACATCAAGACCCACAACATCCAACAACTCGAATGGGCCCATGGGATAGCCACAGCCCTTTTTCATTGCTAGGTCAATGTCGTCGGCACTCGCATAGTTAGCTTCAAGCATGCGCACAGCATCATTAAGGTAAGGGAACAACAAGGCGTTGACAATGAAGCCGGCGCGGTCGCCGCAGAGCACCGCATGCTTCTTCGTCCGTTTGCATACGTCGAGCGCAGTCGCCACGACATCCTGCGCTGTGGACACGGTGCTGACAATCTCCACGAGTCGCATGATCTGCGCGGGATTGAAGAAGTGTAAACCCACTACGTCCTGCGGGCGCTTGGTCGCAGCAGCGAGCGCCACGACGGGAAGGCTCGACGTCGTTGTCGCAAGAATTGCTCCAGGCTTGCAAATTTCGTCGAGATTCTCGAAGAGCGCGATCTTGATTTGCAGATCCTCGACGAGCGCTTCAACAACGAGATCAACATCAGCAAGGTTGTCCAAGGACGTCGTGCCGGTGACACGAGCGAGTGCCGCTTCGCGTCCAGCCTCGTCAAGCTTGCCGCGCTGAACGGCCTTTTCCAAAGACTTGGACATCGCCGCCTTGCTCTTTTCGAGCCGGTCCTCCCCGCGACCGACGACAACAACATCGAATCCATTGAGGGCGAAAACTTCGACCATCCCGGAGGCCATGGTGCCCGTGCCTACGACGCCGACCTTCTGCACCGGTCGCGGGGCCGCAGTCACGCTGCCACCAGCACCCGGCGTTAAGGAGTCAGGAACGACGACCGGCGAGTGCGGCGCTTCGTAGGTGTAGAAGCCGCGACCGGACTTGCGGCCCTTGAAACCGGCCGTGACCATCTGCTTGAGCAACGGACTCGGCGCATGCAGCCGATCACGATCTTGCCGGTACATCGTCTCAAGGATTTCGTATGCAGTGTCCAAGCCGATGAGATCAAGCACCGCGAGTGGCCCTTGCGGCAAGCCGCAGCCAAAACGCATCGCAGCATCAATATCTTCACGCGTTGCATAGCGCTGCTCGTACATGGTGACTGCGTGGTTGAGGTAGCCGAAGAGCAGCGCGTTAGCAATGAATCCAGCCCGATCCTCGACGACGACCGGATGCTTGCCCAGCGACTCAGCAAACTCACATGCCTCCGCGATGACGGCATCATCGGAGACAACTGTGCGTACGACCTCACAGAATCCCTGAATTGGCGCTGGGTTGAAGAAGTGGATCCCGACAACGCGCGCGGGGCGGGACGTGCTCACCGAAATCTCGGTGACGGAAAGCGCAGAGGTATTGGTGGCGAGAATCGCGTCAGGGCGCGTCACCTTGTCGAGGGTCGCAAAGACCGAGCGCTTCAGGTCGAGGTTCTCTGGGACGGCCTCGACAACCAAGTCAACGCCGCGCAGGTCTTCCACATCGAGGGAATAACTGATGCGGGCGAGCAGATCAGATCGCTCGGCTTCGGTGACTTTGCCACGCTCAAGCGCACGGGCACTTGAATGCTCTACCGTGGCACGACCGCGCTGGAGTGCCTCGAGAGTCACCTCAACGGCGATGACTTCATAGCCATTCCGAGCGCATACCTCGGCCACGCCGGCACCCATGGTGCCTAGCCCGATGACCCCCACCTGCTTAATGGACATGGCTACTCCTCGTGTTTCGGCCCTGGAGCTGCAGCGAGCATGCCCCGAACCTCAAGTATCTTCGGTGCGCAGTCTGTCATGCAGGCGTACCCTCGCCAATATGACGTCCGCCATGTTCGCATCCACATCTCCCCTCACCGGCGAGCCGGTCGGGGAGTTTCCGATTTCTGACGCGGCCGAGGTGCGGGCAGCCGTTGACCGGGCCCAGATCGCGGCTCGCTGGTGGGCTGACCTCGGCTGGAACGGTCGTCGGGCACGTCTCATGGCCTTCAAAGGCGTCTTGGCGATGCGTTCGGAGGAACTCGCCGAACTCATGCATCGTGAAGGCGGCAAGCCCGTCGAGGATGCCCTCATGGAGGTACTCCTGACCCTCGAGCACATCGACTGGGCAACCCGGAATTCGCGCCGAATCTTGGGTGAGCGCAGCGTGCGGCCAAGCCTGCTCACTCTCAATTTCAAGGCCACGCTCGCCTACGAACCTGTCGGGGTCGTCGGAGTCATCGGGCCAT
Source organism: Actinomycetota bacterium (assembly GCA_009699315.1). GTDB lineage: Bacteria > Actinomycetota > Actinomycetes > S36-B12 > S36-B12 > CAINMH01. The sequence continues at coordinate 8,702 of WLOK01000054.1, read as the reverse complement.
GGAATTACCCAGTCTTCACGCCGCTGGGATCCATCGGTTATGCGCTCGCAGCGGGCAACGCAGTGATCTTTAAGCCCTCCGAATGGACTCCGGCAGTCGGTGCGTGGCTGGTTGAGGCATTTGCTGAGGTGGTTCCCGAGCAGCCGGTATTGCAACTTCTGACGGGCGATGGATCGACAGGGGCGCTGCTGTGTTCGGCTGGACTTGGTGCGGTCGCCTTCACCGGCTCGACCGCAGTGGCCCGCAAAGTGATGGCCGCGTGCGCCGCGACGATGACTCCGGTCGTGATCGAAGCCGGGGGCAAGGATGCCGTGCTCATCGACGCAGATGCCGACTTGGCCAAGACGGTTGATGCAGTCGCATTCGGCGCTTTCTCTAACGCGGGTCAAACATGTGTCGCTGTGGAACGCGTCTACGTACACGAAGATGTCTACGACGAGTTCATCACGCTTCTCGCTGCGAAGACTCGTGAACTACACCCCGGGACATCCACGGATTCTTCGTACGGCCCGATGACCATGCCGAAACAAGTCGACATTGTTCGCAGTCAGGTCACAGATGCGCTCTCGCGCGGCGCAGTCGCCGTAGTGGGTGGCGTCGATTCTGCGGATGCGCGTGTGATCATGCCCATCGTCCTGGCAGACGTCCCAGAAACTTCCACCGCGATGACCGATGAGACTTTCGGTCCCATGGTTGCGGTCAATAAAGTGCGGTCCCTCGATGAAGCTGTCGATCGAGCCAACGCGACCCCTTACGGGCTTGCCGCTTCCATCTTCGGACGCGACCGGGCCAAGTGTGAAGCGGCGGCTCGTCGCCTACGTGTGGGCATGGTCAGCATCAACTCGTGGGTGATGTACGCAGGCGTTCCGGCACTCCCTTGGGGTGGAGTTGGCGATTCCGGAGTCGGCCGCATCCATGGCGCTGATGGTTTGCGGGCCTTCACCCGAGCCAAGAGTGTCGTACGCGAGCGCTTCGCTTTGCCGATCAGGCTCGTCTCATTCGAGCGCAAGCCAGGCACCACAGAGCTACTGGCCAAAGCGATGAAGACAATCCATGGGCCACGCCCATGGCATCGCTGACGCGATACGGCCTCTGAGGCGACTCGCTAGAAGAGTCGCAGGCTCGGATCTTCCGTGCCGCGAAGCGCGTCGTAGTCGAGCACTAGACATCGGATACCACGGTCTTCTGCAAGCACTCTTGCCTGCGGCTTGATCTCCTGTGCTGCAAAGACTCCAGTCACAGGAGCGATGAGTGGATCGCGATTCATGAGTTCGAGATAACGCGTGAGTTGCTCGACACCATCGATCTCACCTCGACGTTTGATCTCTACGGCCACATGCGCGCCATCACTGTCACGGCACAGCAAATCAACTGGGCCGATCGGAGTCTGGAACTCCCGACGCACCAGCGTCCAGCCCTCACCCAGTGTGAGCACGTGCAGGGCAAGGAGTTCTTGCAAATGAGCCTCGACGCCGTCCTTGACTAAGCCCGGGTCGATACCAAGATCGTGCGCGGAGTCGTGGTGGATTTCGAGGAGCCGGATAGTGAGGGTCTCGCCAGCCTTATTCGTCACGGTCCAGATCTGAAGCTCATCATCAAGCGACTCGCGCAACGTGCACGGCGGACTCATCCAGTTGAGCGGCTTATAGGAGCCGCCGTCAGCGTGGACCAAGACCGAGCCATCGGCCTTCACCATCAACACACGTACGGCCTCGGGCAAGTGCGCCGTGAGTCGACCGGCATAGTCCACCGAGCAACGGGCGACAACGATGCGCATGATCAGGCAGGCTACAGCGGCGCTAGGCCATTGGCGACGCGCACGACGTTGAGCACCTTGGCCATCACTGCAGTCGCGTCGTAGTCCTTTGGAGTGAAGACTGCTGCAACGCCACGGGCCATCAATGTCTCTGCATCGATGTCAGGAATGATGCCGCCGACGACCACAGGCACATCTGAGAGACCCGCAGCATGCAGGCCATCGATGATGGCGGGGACTAGTTCGAGGTGCGAACCCGACAGGATCGAAATACCGACAACATGTACGTCTTCGGCGACAGCGGCCGCCACAATTTGCTCGGGCGTGAGTCGAATGCCTTGGTAGATGACCTCAAAACCTGCATCACGGGCACGGACAGCGATTTGCTCTGCACCGTTGGAGTGACCATCGAGACCGGGTTTGCCGACTAGGAAGCGCAGATTACGGCCGAGTTCCTCGCCCGTCGCGCGGACTGACTCACGCACTGCACGCAAAGATTCGGACGGCTCCGCGGTGGCGATCACACCTGAGACGCCAGTAGGTGCACGGTATTCGCCAAATACTTCACGAAGAATCTCTGACCACTCCCCCGTGGTCACCCCGGCGCGCGCGCATTCAAGCGTGGCAGCGATCAAGTTAACGTCACTTGAAGCATCGACTCGCAACTGCGAAATCGCAGCATCGACGCGCGCTGAGTCTCGCCCATTGCGCCACACCTGCAGATCTGCGATCGCGATCGCCTCGACCTCGGGGTCGACGGTCTGAATTGCATTGTCGATGTCGGCCAGCAGTGGATTGGGCTCAGTTGTAGTGAAAGCATTAACGCCGACGATAACGAGATCGCCGGCTTCGACGCGGGCGCGACGCTCGGCGTGCGAGCCCACCATCTGGCCCTTCATGTAGCCACTCTCGACCGCGGCGACAGCACCACCCATGTCAAGCACGCGCTGAATTTCCGCTCGTGATTCGACAACCAGTTCGTTGACCTTCGCCTCGATCACGTGCGAGCCAGCGAAGATGTCGTCGTATTCGAGCAGGTCGCTCTCATACGCCAGCACCTGTTGCATGCGCAGGGACCACTGCTGATCCCACGGGCGCGGGAGGCCCATGGCCTCGTTCCAGGCGGGCAACTGCACGGCGCGAGCACGCGCGTCCTTAGAGAGCGTGACGGCGAGCATCTCCAGAACGATGCGCTGCACATTGTTTTCTGGCTGCGCTTCAGTGAGCCCAAGTGAATTAACTTGCACTCCATAACGGAACCGGCGCTGAGCCGCGTCAGTGACTCCGTAGCGCTCACGCGTTAGGTCGTCCCACAACTCGACGAATGCGCGCATCTTGCACATCTCTTCGACGAAACGCACGCCGGCATTGACAAAGAATGAGATGCGGCCCACGACCTCGCCGAAGCGCTCGGCGGGCACCTGTCCGGAGTCACGCACAGAATCCAACACCGCAATCGCCGTGCAGATGGCGTAGGCGATCTCCTGCACTGGCGTCGCACCGGCTTCCTGCAAGTGATAGCTGCAGATGTTGATCGGATTCCACTTAGGAATGTTGTTGACGGTGTAAGAGATCATGTCGGTGATCAACCGCAGCGAGGGCCCGGGTGGGAACACATAGGTGCCACGCGAGAGGTATTCCTTGATGATGTCGTTCTGCGTCGTGCCCTGGAGCGCACTGACATCGGCTCCCTGCTCTTCTGCGGCAGTGACATACAGAGCGAGCAGCCACATTGCGGTGGCGTTGATCGTCATCGACGTGTTCATCTCATCAAGTGGGATGCCGTCAAACAGCCGACGCATATCGCCGATGTGCGTGACGGGCACGCCCACCTTGCCCACTTCGCCACGTGCCATCACGCTGTCGGGGTCGTAGCCGGTCTGTGTAGGTAAGTCGAAGGCGATGGACAGGCCCGTCTGGCCCTTGGCCAGGTTGCGGCGATAGAGCGCGTTGGACTCAGCGGGCGAGGAGTGGCCGGCATAGGTGCGCATCAGCCACGGGCGATCCTTCGTCATAGCCTCTGAGGGTACGCCATTTCCGTGAACGAGCGTTAGCCCCATGGCTCGCCCCGTAAGCGCCCCTGAGAGCGCCCCGCTAGCGCGTGTCCGTACGCACGATTCGATCAGCCCGCTCGGCTATGACTGAGTCATGGGTCGCAACGAGCACTGCCGCACCACGCTCGGCGGCCCGACGCAAGGCTTCCGCAACAACGATGGCGTTGCCCTCATCGAGGCTGCCTGTCGGCTCGTCTGCGAGAATGACATCGACGCCGGATGCCATGGCGCGTGCGATAGCCACGCGCTGCTTCTCTCCTCCCGATAACTCGATAGGGCGCGAGTGGGCCCGATCGCCGATGCCGAGTTCTTCAATGACTGAGCGAGCGATCTCTCGAGCACGGGCGCCGCTGGCACCGGTACGAAGCTCGACTGCCAATGCGACGTTGTCAAGGGCGTCTAACTCATCCAGCAGGTCGCTATCCTGGAAAACGCGACCGACTCGAAACCTTCGCAGTGCTGCAAGATCCTTTCGGTGCGAGGGAATCACGCTCACGCCCAGGGTTACGGCTTCTCCTGCGGTTGGCGTGTCGAGTCCACAGAGAATGTTGAGGGCCGTTGTCTTGCCCGTTCCAGAGCGTCCCATCAGGACGACAACTTCGCCTGGGAATACTTCAAGGTCAAGGTCAGCAAGGGCCACGATGTCACCGTGCGGCGAACCAAAGATCCGACCCAAACCCCTCGTTGTGATGGCAGCAATGGCAACATTCACCAATTCCACCTTGTTCGGGTCACCCACGATTCCTCCTTGCCATAATCAGCCAGAACCAGCAAGACGACATCGCGACAATTAGCATGCCCGCGACGAAGACCGTTGCAGAGGGCATGACGATGATCCCGGCTTTCAATGAGATCACCGGTGCGATGGCAGTAGCCAGCAAGACTCCCGCCAGCGAGCCGATGAGAATCCGAAGTCCCTGGATTCGGAGAGGGTTTCCGACAGCAAGGCGGAGGCGCTTGCCCCACGTGGCCCCGAGTCGTGTCAGCCCATGATCTCGCCGTGCCCCAGCGACAGCGAGACTCGCGCTCATCAGTACCGCAGCACATACGCTGAACGCCGCCAAAAGTGAAATGAGGATGCGCGCGCCTTGCCCGACTGCGTCAGATGCGATCGGGCGCTTGCGCACCGCTGCCGCCGGAAACCCATAGTCCTCTGCGATCTTTACAACAGCGCGCATCGCAGCATCCGAATCGTCCCCACCTGGCGCCGTGACGATCGCATCGGTGAAGGCCCGCACGTCTACTCCCTGAGAGGCAACAGAATCTACGAAACCCCACCCTGCGATGAAGGTGGAACTTGGACTAACCCCGACTGGAGGATCAATAGTCACAACAGGGACGCCGGCAATCACTCGTTGATACTTGTTGCCAACCCCCACCGCTTCCAGCACGTTGACCGATTTCGCATCGCCGAGGTTTATCCGATCAGGCTCCGAGACGAGAAGCTTCCCTTCATCTAATGCCCGCTGTTCATCGACAGAGATGCTGCGTCCCATCATCCACTCAAAGTCAGTTGCGTTTTCCACAAAACTGATTCCTCCCGACTCCGATTTCGTACGCGCGACCAGATTTGCCCCAAATCGGACATCGCCAGGGAGCCGCAGCCTCTGGAGGCGCTGCACATCCACACCCAACGCATCGCGCAGATCCGCCAGCATCGAGTCCGGGAACTCCGGTGCAATAGTCGGTGCAGTTGCTGGGCCGGCAGCCGCAACCCTGATCTGGCCGGGGAGGAGCGTCGGCATCGAATTAGCCGACTGCAAAGTTTCAAGGGCAGTTGCCATTGTCAGACTCGCGCATACCAGGAGACTTCCCAGAATGATCGCTACCCGCCCCCACCAACTCAGCCGCCTTCGGTCGAAAGTTAGGGAAGATTTCACCAAAGCGCGCGAGGCCGAATCCGCATTCGCGGGAGGTGCGGAAGTCACCACACGCGGCCGTCGACGAAGTAGCGACGCAAGCACCAAAACCACAAGGGAAACGCCCGCAATGAGTCCCATAAGTACCCATGGGATCTCCAATGGAGGTGGAACACGCTCACCAGCGCTCCACACGCGTTGACGAATCCCCCACATGCCCGCGATAACCGTCGGAACAATGATGAAGCCCGCACAGACAACTACCATCGCGAGACCACTGAGCTCAGTCGCACCCTGCTGCAGACGATTCATTCCCAGACTTTCGAGGCGAACACGCAACCGCTCCTCGCCATCTCGATCGAGAACACGAGCCAGCATCACAACCAAGGCCAACAGACCCAAGGATCCGATTACTAGGGGCGCGGGGAGACGCACTGCGAGGCTGGATCCGCTCGAGAGAACATCCGCTCGTGTTCGGGTGACAAATTCAGGCCCGAGTTGAACATCTGCGTTCGATAGCAGCCACCGGGGCTCGAGCAGCCAATCGCCCGATTGGGACAAGTCCACAGGAAGCGCAAATAGGTCCTCGGATTGCAGATCCTGGGTCCGGCTTGCAATCCCGACAATGCGAAGGGTGCGCCCCAACACGGTGACCGAATCACCTAGAGCCGCCGAAGCGGCAACTGCCGCCGACTCAGATAGAGCTACCTCGCCACTCACCTGAGGGAAGCGACCTTGATTGAGCGTTAGCCAGTCTCCATAGAGAACCTCGGGAGTCCAGGGCCGGGCAAATACTCCCATTTGCTCGGTGCCCACAGGAGTTCTGACGTCTGTCGCTCGGATGACAAAAATGGGAACTGCCCCTGGATCCTTCGCCATCACTTCGAAGTTGCGCGCGCTCCGTTCCGCGAGGACTTCCGCAGGCGTCCCCGGATTTCCTCGCACCAGAATCGCTTCGCCCGCATAGGCTCCCATCACCGCCGAGGCATACTGCTCGCCACTCGGTCGCGACACGACGTCGGCTGTGAAGGCAAGAGCAGACACTGCTGTCGGCATCGCCAACGCGATAGCAGTCACAATCAATCCCGGGCGCCGTCGCCAACGGATGCGCGCACCAAGCAATGCGAGCACGGAACGTCCCTAGCAGACGTATAGTCCGGCGTAGATAATTGCCGACGAGGCCTCATCGTTATCGCGCCAACCCATAATGTCCACATTGTGCGTGGCGGTCATGCAGCCCGAGTCACCTTGCAGGTTAACGTCGTAATACCACTCAGCATCGCGCGCGCTGCTTCTATTTGCCCAGCTACTCGCCAAATCGTTGAAAGCAAAATCAGTGAAGTTCTGCCAGGTCGCAGCATTGCCGATGACATGCCGCTTTGCGGTGAAATAGGTGTCCTTCCACATACATGCAGCATTCGATCCACAATCGTTCAACACCGCCTGTGCTGGCCCAACAGCGATGGTCGCTAGTCCGATGGACACAACTCCCAGCCATCCAAGAATCTTCTTACGATTCATTGCTCCCCCGTTGTTCAATTATTCGCGAGTTAAAATGGTCCTTACATACTTTTTGAACGTAGCACCTTTCGACATGAATAAGTTGCTTACGTACCGAACTCATAAAGAGGTAACTCATTAAGGCATCGCCATAGGGGAATATGTCGAATTGGTACTGAGCGAGACGTGCGCCATGCCGGAGACGGCCGAGCAGTCACGAGAGAGAAGGAACACCACCGGATGCGGGAGTCACCCAGATGCTGCACGCTATGCCTGTGTCAATGTCCAACTCCGCGTCGTTCATGGTCGGGCCTCTGGTCGCGATCGTGGCTATCGGCATTCTCGTGTTGATCCTGCGCTGGGCCTTTGGCCGACGTACCTCGGTCGTAGCCGCTCCGGCTCAACCGGGCCCCGAGAGCGACTACGGCATGCTCGTCGTGGTCTCAAAGCCAGGTTCCTACGTCGAGGGCGAGCTCCAGCGGCGCACACTCGAGAGCGCTGGCATTCGCGCAACTCTCGCCCAGACCCTCGATGGGCCGCGCGTGATGGTGTGGCTGGCGGACGAGATCAAGGCCCGATCAGTGCTCAACGGCAAGGGCTGAGAGCCAACCTTGTGCCGGAATAGTTATGGTGCTGCTCGATTCGCTCGTGGGCCGGAATAGTCCGGAAGGGACGTAAAGGCCGAAGGACTAAATCCTGTAAGGATTTAGTCCGGCAGGCCCAAGTCCCTGGAGGAGCTATTCCGGAACAACGATTCGTGCTCTGTCGGCCAAAAAAATCATCAAAAAAGTTTGCACAAGTACTTGACTCTAGTACGTATGTGCTATTATTCTTCGAGTACTAAATGAGCTTCTCGATTGGCCACAGCCGTTGGGCTGGGTAGTAAGAGTCGAGAGGCACCTGGCCCTCAGGGCGTCGGGTGAGTGGAGTCGGGGCCGCAAGGTTTTTGCGGGTGCGTCGGCGGCGTGATGTGCAGTGTCCATCCCACTCGTCTGGAGTTTCATGACCATCACCGTTACGCGCAGTTGGGCAGCAGATGATGCTGTCGCGGCTGAGGTCGCCGGTCTGCGATCGAGTCTGACGGCATCACGTGTAGCTCTCGAAAGCGCCGTGCAGCGAATGGCCGCTTCGGTGAGTGGTGATGATCTGGCGTGGGCTGCTGATGATGAAATCGCAGAAACACTGCTGGCCATGGTTGATCTAACTCGTCGTCTGGACGCGCTCAAAGGCGATGTGGCGGCTCGCGTGGCGGGTGGCAACACGTTTGCCGAGGCTGGGTTCCGCACGGCATCTGCATGGTTGCGGGCGCGCACGAATGAGTCTTTCGCTGGCGTGAAGCGCACATTCGAGGCAGGTGACTGGCTCGGTGCAGTGCCCGTGATGGGTGCCGCGTGGCGTGAAGGTTCGGTGTCACGCGCACATGTCGCAGCGTTGGTGGAAGCACACACTCGTTTCCCGCGCTGCTCGGCCGGGCTATCCCAGATCGAGGCGGAGTTGACGGCCGCTGCGTGTGACCTTGACCCGAAGACGTTC
>WLOK01000053.1 GCA_009699315.1 Actinomycetota bacterium | reverse complement strand
TGTCGCTGACGGCATGTGCACAATCGTGGTCGCAGATGCGTCTCACACCGAAGGCGAGCTTTTCGTGACACCTGCAGGTGTCACTCGCCTTTGGCTGACCATTAAGACCGGAGATGGAGAAGGCACCGATAACGGAACTGTCCAAGTTGCTGGCGGCAAGGGCGTAACCATGATGGTCACAATCCCTATGGCTGCAGGCGAGGAGCTTGGTCTCACCGTCGGAAATCCGTCTACAGAAGTGTCGTGCCCAGACGGGGATCCGGCCGCTGCGGCAGGGGGTATGGCGTTGTACGTGTCCGACGGATCCCGCACGACAAATGGTTACAGAGGTTGGATCCCGGGCGGTGGTGGTGCGGGCTGCTCTGACAGTGCGGTCGCCGGTGGCAAGGGTGGAGATGCCCCAGTGTGGGACGGGGATCCAAACAACGCGATCGTTATGGGAGGAGCAGGCGAAGCGGGTCAAGGCGCCAGCCCTGGCGGCGGTGGGCAGACCGGCAACTACACCGGTGGGGCACATGGTGCGCCAGCTGGCAACGACGGCTACATAGGTGAAGGCGGAGAGCCCCTCGCGGGTGCAGTTCCTGGAGGAGGCGGCAGCGACGGCTGCTGGGGTGCGGGCTCAGGCGGCACAACTATCGCTGGGTCGGGAGGTGGCGGAGGAGGCGCCGGCTCCATGCAAATCGAGGCTGACACCTTCGTGTTTGCCCGCGCGGGGGGCATGCCCTCAGGTTCCGCGCAAATAACTATCCAATATCCGATGCCTCAGGGCCCGCCCCGTCACCTGTCGGCAGCAGCCGGCAATGCACATGTGATACTCACCTGGGAGGCGCCAGATTACCCAGTCGCCTACCAGGTCCGCTACCGCACGGGCACCACGAGGTGGAGTCGAGCGCGCAACATTGGTTCGGAAGCAACTACCTACACGTGGTCGCGTCTCAAGAATGGCAGGACTTACTCATTCTCAGTTCGCTCTGGCTCTACGGGAGCGTGGTCAGCAATTGCTACGGCAACCCCTCAGGCACCGCCGAGCGCGGTTCAGGGACTCACATGCATCGCCACGGTTGCCAAAAACGGCAAGGGTCAGATCGTGGTCACCTGGAATACTCCTGCACGTGGCGCAAAGCCGAATGGCTACCGCATCAACTGGTCCGTGTCGGGAACGCTCCCCAATAAGGCCAAACTTGTCACGGCTACTCGAGTAACCATCGCTGGACTTACCATCGGCCAGCGATACACGATCTCAGTAACCCCGCTGAGCACCTACGGCACAGGACGGCCACTACGCGTCACTGCACTCGTTCCGAAACGCTGATCACGCGAAAGTTGAGCGCCACAAGGCCGCGGCAGCCTGAAAACCTGACTTCCGGGCGAACGTACGATTATCCTTCTCCACATGGCCCTCCTCGCACGCACAACCACCCGTCTGCTCGCTGGCGTAGCCGCCCTGGCCCTGGCGGCCGCTCTCGCCCCCAGTGTGGCGTAAGCGTCTGCTGCACCCACGCCTCGCGTGGCTCCCACTTGTGCGGAGGGTGGTCGATGCATCGTCGGAGATGTCGGTCCAGGTGGCGGCAAGATCATCTACGTCAATCGTGAAATTCGGATCTCCAACATCGATTCCTCATTGGAGAACTACCTCACGATCACCACATCTGCCGCACATAACCTTGTCACTGGCGACCGCATTTCTATCAGCGGGGTAGTTCCTGCGCAGCTAAATATCGTGTCGGGAAATGTCACTGAAGCCACCTCTGAGACCGTTTTTCGCGTTCAGACTCAGCTCGATCGGAGAGGCGACACGTATTTAAGTGGTGGAGTCATCCCGGCGGCTCCCGGCGGGTGGAACTACCTTCAGGCCGCACCACGCGGCTGGTCCGGGTCCGATACTGATCCCATTGGCACTACCCCGATCCTTGCCGACATGTCGTCAAATTTGCTTGACTGGCGTGTCGGGTCAGGCGATGCGAACACCAGATTTCTCAGGCGACAGGTACAGAACATCGGTCAGCCTGATCCATTTCAGGTTCTCACCGGCTTTGGCGCGGCTTGGTACGTGCCCTCTCAGATGGAGATCTGGGCAATGTTCAAAGAATTCGCAAAGGACGCCCCTAGCGCAGCCACTGCAGGATTTTCATCAGACTACCTTTCCTCCTCGGCTGGCTACTACACCGTGGATTATGGCCACCTTTGGATCACTGCAAATTTCTCATTGAACCGAACAGATAATCCAAATGCGTCACTCGGCGGCGTTTTCGGTCTGGATGGTGGACATCTCCGCCCGGTGCGCAAACTGTGGCTACACACCGCACAGACCAATGTGGCCGTCGCTAAGACGCTTGGTATCGGCGAGAAGGTACAGATCCCCTCGGTGACCGATGAAGGCACTCCCGTGAGCATTCGAGTGCTCAAGGGCAGCGTGTGCACGGTTGCGGCGCCAGCGAAGAAAAACCGCAAGACCTTCTTCACACTCACCGGCGGCAAGAAGGCAGGCACCTGCACCCTGCGGATCACCGCCCCAGAGACCTACCAGTACTGGGCCCTCGATCAGAGTAAGACGATCACCGTTAGGTAGTCGCGCTCAGGACACGAAGGCGTACGCACCGAAGCGGCCCCACGCGACGAATACCCCCATGTCGAGGCTGTCCCCATGGCAGAAAACAGGACATCAGGGGCGAACTGCAGTTACCCTCCATGTCATGAACCGTGCCGCACCCATGAGAAATCGCCTACTCGCCTGCCTCGCAGCACTGGCCCTCGGAGCCGCTCTCGCCCCAAGTGTGGCGACAGCGTCTGCCGCACCCACCCCTCGAGTGGCACCCACGTGCGCCCAGGGTGGGCGGTGCAGCATCGGCGATGTCGGCCCCGGTGGCGGCAAGATTATCGCGGTCAATCAGAGCCTTCGCATTACTGACATCGACTCAAGGACGCCGGGAGCGCTCTTCGTGACTACAGCCACCCCACATGGATTACAGTCGAATGACAAGATCTCCATCTCAGGCGTAACACCAGCCGCCCTGAATGTCACTGGCGTCTTCGTAGACACAGTGTCATCGCCCACTTCTTTCGTCATAGTAAACGTCGCGGACCTGTCCGCATTTGACTACGTAAGTGGTGGAGTGATCCCTAAAGCGCCTGGTCGATGGAAGTACCTACAGGCCGCTCCGGCCCAGTGGGCAGAAACAGCTCAGGACCCCGTAGTGATTGCACCCCACTACCCTGAGATAGCGGATGGTGATCTGGATTGGCGAATCGGTTCCGGAAATACGAACACCGAGATATTGCAAGCGCAGAATGTGCCTACGGATGCGTTCAGTAACGTCGTTGCTGACTCTGGCGTCCCCTCGTCGCTGGGCTGGTATATCCCTTCCTATATGGAGTTGTGGGCCATGTACAAGGTTCTAGCAAAGACAGCTGCATCAGTGGCAGCGAATGGTCTCTCGAGTGGCGGCTACTTCAGCTCCACGGTGACTTCGTACGATGTCACCAACGGTAACTTGTGGATTACCGGACTTTTCTCAAGAAACCTTCAGGACGATCCGAGTGTGGGATTTGGCTCCTCCTATAACTTTGACGGCGCTTCAATTCGCCCGGTGCGCAAGCTCTGGTTTGCGCCGACGAACCTTGCCATTGCGAAGAGGTTAGACACTGATGCGCGGATTCAGATTGCCTCGGTGACCAAGGAAGGTAGCCCTGTCAGCATTCGAGTGCTCAAGGGCAGCGTGTGCACGATCTCGGCGCCGGCGAAGCAAAACCGCAAGACCTTCTTCACACTCACCGGCGACAAGAAGGCAGGCACCTGCTCCCTGCGGATCACCGCCCCAGAGACCTACCAGTACTGGGCGCTCAATCAGACTAAGACGATCACCGTTAAGTAGTCCAGCTCACGAAGCGAAGGCGTACGCACCGAAGCGGCCCCACGCGACGAACACTGCGAGCGCAAGAAGCACGATCGCCGGGACAGTGGCCTTGAGTCCCTCCCCACGCTGAATGTGCAACACGATCGCGCCCGCCATGATCAGAGCAAGACCCATCGCTGCCCAGGGCACAAGTGCCGGCGAAACACCGATCGCACCCGGCAGGATGACGCCGATCGCGCCGAGGATCTCCAGCAGGGCGACTAGGCGTACGAAGCCCATCTTGGAGTCCTTCACCCAGTCCATGTTCTTCTCGAGTTGCTCGCGCGAACTGAAGATCTTGATCGCACCCGAGACGAGTGTGACGACGCCAAGAAGTCCGGCAGCGATCCAGAGGGCGATATTCATGAGGGCTCCTTTGTGTTGCGCAGCAGACTAGCGTCTTCGCGTCGAAGTACGCTGCACCCATGAGTGTCGTAAAGATCAATGCGATCAATGTCCCCGCCGGAGCCGGCCCCGAACTCGAAAGCCGATTTGCCGCGCGCGCGAATTCGGTCGATGGCGCACCCGGATTCCTCGGCTTCCAACTCCTGCGGCCCGTCGCGGGCGAAGATCGCTATTTCGTGGTCACCCACTGGGTCGACGAGGAATCTTTCGCCGCATGGCGTGATGGGGATGCGCGCGCAGCCCATGCAGGCCAACCCGGCAAGCCGGTGTCCCAGGGCGCGAACTTGCTTGAGTTCGAGGTAGTACTTGACGTGAAACCCGCCGTTTAGTTACCCACGCCGGCGTCAGCACTCTTCAATTCGCACGTGCGGTACGTTTTCCGCATGATCGTTGAGCACGCCCTCTTCACTATCCGTGCCGGCAGCGAAGCTGACTTCGAGGCCGCCTTTGAGCAGGCTCGCCTCGTGATCGCCACGTCTCAGGGCTTCGGGAGCCTCAACCTGTCGCGGTGCATCGAGACTCCTGAGCAGTACCTGCTGCTCGTCGAGTGGGACACCCTCGAGGACCACACGGTGGGCTTCCGCGAATCAGAGCTCTTCGTAGAGTGGCGCCGAATTCTGTCGCCCTACTTCGACTCACTCCCCGAAGTCACCCACTTCACGCCGCTCACTCGCTCGTAGAAGTCTGAGGTCTGGGAGCCCCATCCACAGACTTGTTTCTGATCTTTGGGATGGTGCGCCACCCGCCGAGGTAACTTCAACTCTTTGCGAACATCTCACTGACTCGAGTTAACGTCGTCGTGCGCTCAACCGGGTCGTGAAGTGCGGTGGTAATCATGAGTTCATCGACCTGAGTCTGCTCAAGCAGCTCAGCGAGCTTGCGTTCCACGGTCTCCGGGCTGCCGATCACCTGGCCGTCTAGGCGATCGGCGACGAACTCGAGTTCCTGGCGCGTCCACGGGTGGGCCGCTGCCTCTTCGGGTGAGGGCAATTGGCCCAGACGACCGGTGGCCATGCGTAAGAACGACAGCATGCTCGATCCGGAGAGGAACTCCGCGCGCTCATCGCTCTCGGCGATCACCATACGGACGCCAATAGCGGCATACGGTTTATCTAGGACCGCCGAAGGCTGGAACGATCGGCGATAAAGGTCCAGCGCCGGGAGTGTGTTTCGTGCACTGAAGTGATGGGCGAATCCGAATGGCAACCCGAGGATGCCCGCAACCTGCGCGCTGTAGCCGCTCGAACCAAGCAGCCAAATCTGCGGCATCGATGCCGGATGTGGCGCCGCAGCGATCTTCGCCATCGGGTGACCCTCGGGGAATTCGCCTTGCAGGAAACACATCAGGTCGTTGAGTTGATCAGGAAAGTCATCAACCGATAGTTGGTCGACACTTCGGCGCAGGGCCCGCGCCGTGATCTGGTCGGTGCCGGGAGCGCGACCGATACCTAAGTCGATACGCCCTGGGTAGAGGTTCTCCAACATGCCGAACTGCTCGGCGACCACGAGCGGGGGATGGTTGGGCAGCATGACGCCACCTGAGCCGAGCCGGATGCGCGAGGTCGCGGCCCCTAGTGCCGCAATCAGCACTGATGGAGCCGAACTCGCAATGCCCGGCATGTTGTGATGCTCTGCTACCCAGAAGCGGGTGAACCCCAGCGCCTCAACGTGTTGTGCGAGAGCAATCGTCGAAGCCAGCGCTTCTTGCGGGGTTGATCCAGCTGAGACGGGAGCCAAATCGAGGACCGAAAGCGGCATCGCAGGCAACGTCATGGAAGACAGTCAACACTGTGCCTACAGAGACTATTGAGTTGGGCTTGCCCGACCTCCAACTTTGTTCTAAAGGATCTGACTGCACGTCTCGCACCGTCATACCTCACTTCTTTTCAGAGGGAGGTGGCTGGTCACAAAGATGCTTCCGCTTCTCGCATCGGGTCCTTTCGGGCTTGATCCCATATTCTTGAGGCATGCTGACAGTGGGCGTTGACTTAGCTACAAAGCCGACTAAGACAGCAATCGCTCGCATTTTCTGGGGCAAGAACGCCGCGCATGTCATCGGACTGGATACGCATGGCACCGACGATGCAATTCTCAACGCCTGCCAAGAAGCGGATTTTGTCGGGATTGACGTTCCATTCGGGTGGCCGGACGCATTAACGACATTTGTTGACCGTCACCAGCACAACGCGCAAACAGCGGAGGCTGGCGGGTCGGACGACTCGCGTCGGCACATGGCTTTTCGCCTCACCGATGTCGTAGTAGCTAAAGAATTCGGTCGCTGGCCCTTGAGCGTGTCAACAGATCGAATTGGATTGACCGCTATGCGCGCCTCGTCACTCCTCGCACGGCTTCGTGACTCCGGCGAGATTGTCGATCGTGCAGGTCAGGGTCGAATCGCGGAGGCGTACCCGGCCATCGCTCTCAAAATTTGGGGTCTTCGGGCGTCCTCTTACAAAGGTGCGAACAGCGCTCACTTGTCGGGCCTGGTCGACAATCTTCTCGAGCTAGCCCCATGGCTTTCGTTGAGTCCATTTGAGTCGACTTGTCGAGAGAATGATGATGCTTTCGACGCCGTGATTGCAGCCCTCATCTCACGCGCTCATGCACTCGGGCATTGGCACAAACCCACCGCAGGCCAATCGGAACAGGCAAGACGCGAAGGGTGGATCGTGGTGCCCACGATCAGTCTCAATGCTTTGGTTGATTAGGTACTGCGACCGCCCGCACAGATTCATCGCGGTCCTCAGCAAGCTCTTCGAGGATCGCGGCCGGTGTGTGTGGGTTGGATGCCACGAGGGCGCGCACGTTTGCCCGGGGCGACAAAGCCCAGAGCATGAGGAGTCGCGGTCGGTCGCACAGCGCGAGGGTCGCCTTCGAAGGCTCACCACCAGCAAGAAAGATCGCCTCGATTGCGCGATCGGTCATATTGGGGTGAGTGATGGCAGCCGTACGGATCTCGTTGTCGCCGACGGCTTCCTTAAACGCGGCGGCCAAGTCTTCACAGGTGGCCATCAAGTCACCGACCGTCGCCCTCAGGGCTGCATACGTTTCGGCTTGCAACTCATCGGCGCCCACATAGGCATCCTGCCGCGGCGCAGCCCCCAGGATGCGCGAGACGCGCCCAATAAACCATCGACGTCACCTTGCGTAGCGCTAAACTCGCCAGTTAGCGCTACGCAAGGTGACGTCGGGGAAAAAAGTGGAGGTGCCGGGAATCGAACCCGGGTCCGTTCAGGACTACTCCGGCCTTCTACGTGTGTAGCCGCGCTATTGCTTCTCGGCCCCCGCGCTTCGTGCGGCACTACGCGGTGGCGGCCCAGTCACTGTGAGATGTTCCGCGCGCCCCCGTGACCGGGGCGTTTGGTGAGTTCCCTAGATGGCGCCAGGTTCCGAGTCGGGAACTTCTCGGTCTGACGGCGTCGATCGCTTAGGCAGCGAGAGCGAACGCGGACTGCTTTTTGTTGGCAGTTATTAGTTGCCGGGGACATTAACGAGTTGACCCAACATTCTCGACACGCTTCTCCGGGCGCAGGAATCTGATCGTCGAAACCTGTCACCCCCCTGTTTAGTTATGCCGCCAGTGTACGCCGACTCACCGCCCCCTTGCGACCTACAGGCAAATCCAGGGGCTGCCGAAGACCTGGAAGCAGAAGGCCCAAGGGTTAATCGATGCCTTAGCCCCGATGGAGCCCCAGTCGGTCACGCCGTAGGAGCACCAATCCTTGAAGACCCAATACCAAGGTCCGCAGGGGTACTTCACTGAAACCAGTTGGCTGTAGATCGAGGTACCGCCACCAGCAGAAGCAGAGAAGCCATCTTGATTGACTGACAAAGAGGTGTTCCACCAGCCATTGGCCGTCCACCAGTTGACACCGAGAACATTGACAACCGGCGTTGACTGGTTGCTCTGGCCATCCGACACAGAGAACCCGAACTGCCCACCCAAATCAATAGAGAACGGTGGGGTGTAGTAGGTCCAGCCACCCAAGCTTAGAGACGCACTAGCCGTCAGGACGTAGTTACCCAGTGACTGGCAGGCAGATGTCGCACAGTTGGTGAAAGAGCCTGACGCACCCACACTCGCAAAACCCGGGATGCCCAAGTCGAAGCTGACGAAGGTATAGAAGAGCACCTGGCCATCAACCTGATTGAACGTCAAAGTGGATTGCATCTGAGCGATGCCCGCATTGAGGTTCATGTTGAAGGTCATGCCGTAGTTCGAAGCCGTCTGGTAGAGGTAGACGCTTCCGGAACCAAGGTTCCAGCCGCCAAGGTTGAAGTTGACAGATGCAGTGAGAGTCGCGCTAGGGACGCCACCCTGGTTGCTCCAAGATCCGGCGAAAGTCAGGTCATTGCCCAAGAGCGAGAAGTTTGCGCTGCCCGACACACTCGAGCCTGAGCCGTTGTTTGCAGCCGCTACCTGCATCTGCAGGTTGAACCCACCGATGTTGAGAGCGGCGGATCCGGTGAACGAGAAGTTGCCATCGCCGCTAAATTGCCCTGCGACGTTGACAGTGTTGTTGAAATTTTGAGCGCCAAGGACCAGAGTTGCCGACACACTGCCCACCATCGTGTTAGAGGCGGTGCTCGTGCCATCGCACGTAGTGTCGCCATTGTTGCTCAGGTTGGCCGAGCCCGAAGCGTTAAACGCCCCAAAGTCGAGGCTGACGTTATCGACCGCGACACAGAAGGCACCCGAATCGCCGCTGATGCTCCGGGTCACACCCGTGATCGCGTCAGTGACGGTGCAATCGGCGCCATAGATCACATAGCCGCCGACAGAGGCACTCAGGAAACTCCCCACATTAAGCGTGGCCGAGACGTCTGCGCACGACGGAGAGATGCTGAGCGATCCACTGCCTAGGGTGTAGCCCGCGGAGGTCACATTCACATTAGCGGCGACCTCGAAGTTTGCTGGCGATGCCGTGTAATTGAGGTAGAACGCTCCATCGAACTCGATTGCTCCACCCAGCTGTAACTTGGTGGAGACATCGGCAGTGACCTGAGTGATCACGTTGTTTTCAACAGTAAAGGACATTTCGTTGATGTCCAGCGTGTCGCCCAAGATGGCCATGCTTGCTGTAGCCGAGAACGAGATGTTCGTATCGTCCGGCGTGGACTTCACATTTAGCGAGATGTCGGCATTCTGCAATTGGAAGCCAGCTATGTCGAATCCGTTGGTGGCAATGTCGAGTGCCGCTGTTGTAGTACTGGTTGCAGTGACATACGACATGCTGCCCGACGCGGTGACGTCTGTGCCGAATAGCGAGAAGCCTCCCGAGAAGGCGACTGAATCGCTAACACCTTCAGAGACATTGATCGACAGGGTAGTCTCGTCCATGGTCAGTGGACCGACCTGGAAGGACTTAATGTCGATATCTGCCTGGAAGACGAGGGTAGGCGTGAACGACATTGACGCGGAAACCTCAACACCAACACCAAGGACTGTGCCATCGAAATCGAGTGAGTAGCCCGGCTGATAAGTCGTATTACCAATTTGGCAGCCGACAGGAGCAATGTAGAGGCTGACGTAGGAAGCAGTCACCACTCCCCCTGCGATGGACAATGCAGTCGGTTCATTCGCCCCTTGAGTTCCGATGCTGACACCCAGACACGGAGTGTTTAGCGACAGATTAACGAACGCGGTAATGGGAACTCCCGAATCCGGAACCGAGAGCACCGAGTTCATGCTCTCGGGCAAATCTGCGGTCGCGGACAAGGCAAGGCCAGGAGTCATCGTGTTGAGGTTGATCTGCAAGGCGACAGTGAGACTTTGCATATCGAACCCAGAAAGGCCAAACGCATCATTCCAGTTGGTCGCAGTGAAACCTCCGCTCACGGTGTTGCTACTGAGGTCGTACTGCATAAAGAGATTCAGCTGTGGCGGCGCTGCCCCATAACCACTCGGCAGACCCAGGTTGATCAGCCCTCCTGCTGTCACTACCAAGTTTGCCGCGGACGCGTTGAGGCTGAAGTACAGACTCTGGATTGCCAGATCGCTGCTTCCACCCGTTGGCAGACTCAGTCCGCCACCACCGATGTTGAAGTTCACCTGACTGTTGAAAGTGCCGTCAGTCGGATTAATCTCGATCGTGGCTACCGCATCCATGCTGTCCGTATCGACCGCGTCAGTGAACCACGTTGGCGCAGCATAAGTGCCAGAGACATACAGCGTTCCGGTACACACCTGGCCCGTGGGCGCTGGTTGATTGCCCTGGCACTCGACATAAGTCAATGGCGGAATGCCGTAGGAAGTTGGCGGCGTAATCGTGCTAGGCAAGGTGGAGTAGGCGACGATCGACTGCGTCATCTCTCCATACTCACCAGACGAACCAAAGGGAATCCCCTGCGTGTATCCCGCGAACGACCATCCATCACTGGTCACATTCGCCTGCAGATGACTGAAGTTACCTACACCCGAAATGACCATGTTGCCATTGACATCTATGGAGTAGCCGCCCTGGACTGAAGCAGAAACAGCCGGACCCGAGCCCGCCTGCGGTGCCTGATAGGACACCACCAAATTGGCATCCGTGAGCGCAAGCCCAGCACCAATATCTAAGTTTCCTGCTTGGGCCGCAGACAAGACAAAGCCTCCGCCATCGCCGAGGCCAATAACTGCGAGTGCGTCTACGGTGAAAGAGTCCACTGGCTCGGCATTTACTGTGGCATTACCGGTCACGCTAAGGAACACATTTGCGGTCGGGCAGGTGACCTGATCGGCGATTGCCTTTGGACAGGAATTGGCCAGAGAAATATCGAGGCCGGAAATCGTGAGAGCAGGAGTCGGTGACCACGCCTGGCTCACATTGACATCGAGGGCCCATTGCAATTCACCTTTGACGGAAGCAAAAGTGCCAGTGAAGTCACTCGGCTGGATGGTCAGCCCGGGGACAGGCTGCCATGTCGCTGTGCCACCCCCGGTCACTGTCGCGGTCCACTCGGTAGTTGAGGTGTACGCGATCGTCGCGTTGACGCTGATGGAGTTGCCAGACGAGCCATACTCAAAGGCCACCGTGCCACGCGCAGCAATAGCGGGTGAAGCCCCCGGCTTCCACGAGATGTTTAGGGTGGGAATCGTTACACCGTCCACCAGAGTCGCTGTGCTCGTCAGAGAGCCGGTCACACTGCCAGTAATCCCGTTCGTAGTGGAATACGCCACTGAACCGGTGGCATTCACCCCCGCCCCACCGATCTTGATCAGGTCGTTCGCAGTCACAGTTGCGTTGAAGGAGCCATTCGTGGAGACATTGCCGCTAAAGGTCGCTGTCGCACCGCCTGGATCAGATGAATTCGCCGCAATCGCAACCGAGGTGTTCCCAGCCGATGCAACGAACGACACCTTGGTCTTGCCAGTCCAACCGCCCGGCAATGGGAAGAAGGCAAAGTTCGACATCGTGAAGGACCCCGACATCGTCACATCCGCTGTCGTCGTGCCCACAAACGCAATCACGAGACCGGCGTTCGAGAGGTTCATCTCCGGCAGGCCCCAGCCGGCAGGTGAGGTCAGTGAGCCAGCAGAGATCGCAATGCCCGCTGCGCTCACGGTGCCTGACGCGCCAGAGATCTTGAACCCGCCAAAGGACAGGTTCGTACCGGAGAAGGTGAAGCCGGAATCGGAGTTGCAGACGTCGTTGATCATGCGGAGCTGATTGAAGACGGCGTTGATCTGGTCACTCAAAGCCGTTGAGAGCTTCGCCGCTCCTTGGGCTGCCTTGTTGACCGCGGCTGCCGCCTTGTTGTAGAGCGAGCAGAACTGGGTCGTCACCGTGGGGTTGAGCGCGTACGTCACCGTGTCAATTGCTGTTGCCCCACTGCCATCAGTCACGGTCACCTGATAGGTGATGACGCGAGTGTTATTGGGGACTGTAAAGGTTGGCTTGGCCACCGAAGTGCTGCTGAGGGCAGGTGCGACGCCCACAATCTGTTGCCACGCGTATGTGACTTTGCCACTGGCATTGGAGACCGCGGTATCCAACGTCACCTTCGCGCCATTACGGACAATCTGAAGCGCACCACCTGCAATGCTGACACCAAGATTGGAGTTGCGGGGGGTAGAGGTCACAGGCGTTTGCGTTGTTGGATTAGCCACAACCGGAGTCACGGAGGTCACCGCAATCAAATTTGCGGTGGCCATTGTCGGCGCTACCGGCTCACGGGTCGAACCGAAATCGGCGGTCGGGGCGAATCCAGTTCGTGCATCTACCTGCGGAAGGCGGTGAGCACGAGCGCGATTGGTTGCGCCAGCCGCTTGAACCTTCACAAACTTGTCAAAGTGCGAATGGCTATCTGAAGCGCGGACGCGGAAGACATAGCTCTTATCTCCTACATTCACCGGAATGAGAACCGAAGCAATCTCACGGTTCGGCGACATGACTTTGACTGCCTCGGTTCGTACGCCCCGACATTGCTCAAGGACATCGCGCTCATCCTGGGTTAAGCACATCTGCTCCCAACGGTGAGTCCAGACACGCGAACCTCGCGTCGAGTTAACTGCACGCAAAATCACCCGACTGGCGCGGTCACCGACGGCGCGCTGGCCTATGACATTCGGCACTGCCTCAGCCTTGAGGACTGCTCCCGGGAACACCGCTAGACGAGCACGAACCGAACCCGTCGCAAAATTTGGTCTGATGCCACTGGCAGTCCACAGAATCGAACGCAGACCAGGTTGAGCATCCACTGATGCAAGCAACGGGATGGTGACGACGGGCGTGCGTGCACTTTTCTCGAGCACCGGGGCGTACTTGCAGGAGACATTATCGCCCGCTTTGCACGTCCATCCGTTTTCACGTATAGCACCTGAGGTGATTCCCTCTGGAAGCGTGCCAAGCACCTTGACTCCATGAACCTTGAATGCCGTGGACTTATCTGCAATCTGGAGCTTTAGCAGGCTGTCGCCACCGGCAGTGATGCCATCCTCGAGTCGCGTGATTACTCGTAATGGGAGCCGAGGATGAGCCGCTCGGAAGTTGACTCCACGATACGAGGGTTGCTTCTGGGTGTTATCAACGAGTGCGCGTACGCGTCCGAACGGAACCTCAATTGCTGGCCGCGAGGCCACGAAAGAAATAGTAGCGCCAGCAATAGCCTCACCGGGCTTCACAGAACGTTGCGCGATCGCTTTACACACCCACTTGGTGCCGTT
>WLOK01000052.1 GCA_009699315.1 Actinomycetota bacterium | reverse complement strand
CAGTTCGGGCATCGTCTCGTGCTGCCTGATGTGCTGATAGCGATCAGTCACCATCGCGCCTCGGCGAGTCCAGCGGCGTTTCCCCACGATATGGACTTCAGCGGCCATAAAGGCATTAGCGGTGCGCACGACCGAACCGATATTCATATCGTGCTCGAAGTTTTCGATCGCGATATGGAATGGATGCCGACGCGTGTCCAAATCCTCGACGATCGCGTCCATGGACCAATAGCGATACATATCGATGACAGTGCGAGAGTCGCCGGCCTCGAGGAGTTCGGGATCGAGCCGTGGGTCTCGAGCAACAGCGGCCGCCCACTCCTCCGGGCCGCCTGGCCACGGACCCACACCTACGGACACGGGCCTAAGACTATGCGGCTTTCACAGGTGCGCCAGATACCCTGCAGAAGTGACCTTCTTCAGCGCCGCGGGCGCGCACGTCGTAGCGCTCGGACCCTCGTGGCTGGATCCACAGAATCTCCTGCAGACCTTCGGCACCGCCGGCTTTTGGATCGCCGTAGCCATCATCTTCGCCGAGTGTGGCTTGCTGATCGGATTCTTCCTCCCCGGCGACTCGCTACTGTTCATCGCCGGGCTCGCTATCGCCGCGGGGTGGGTCAACGTCAATCTGTTCGTCGCGCTTGCCGTCCTCTTCGTTGCCGCACTGGCGGGAAATATCTGCGGCTATTGGATTGGCGCCCGGATTGGGCCGGCTCTCTTCAGGCGCGAAGACTCACGGTTCTTTAAGAAGGCGTACGTCGAGCGCACTCATTCCTTCTTTGAAAAGTACGGCGCCCGGGCGATTGTGCTGGCGCGCTTCGTGCCAGTCGTGCGCACCTTCATTACGGCAACAGCGGGTGTCGGACGCATGGACTTTCGGAAGTACGTCACCTTTTCTGCACTCGGTGCACTTGTCTGGGCCGTGGGCGTCACGCTTCTGGGCTATTGGCTTGGCCAGGTCGAGTTCGTGAAGAAGAACATCGAGTTGATCTTGATTTTGGTGGTCGTGATCAGCGTGATTCCGTTGATCATCGAGTTCGTTCGACACCGCCGTCATCGCGCAGAGGCTTGACCCACAAGCGGTAGTGGTTAGGCGAGGCCCAAATCCTCTAGGGAGTAGGCCGCGTAATAGTCGAGTCCCGCCGCACGTACGGTGTCGCCGGCACCGCGGTCAACAATCACCGCGACACCAACGATCTCAGCGCCCTCTTCGCGAAGCGCCTCAACGGCTGTCAACACTGAACCACCGGTCGTGGAAGTGTCCTCAACTGCGAGCACCCGACGGTCCGTGGTCAACGTGCCTTCGATGCGTCGATGCAGACCGTGCTGCTTCTCAGCCTTGCGCACGACGAATGCGTCCATGCGACCACCACGCGCTGCAGCCGCATGCAACATCGCGACCGCAACCGGATCAGCTCCCAGAGTGAGACCGCCAACCGCGGTGTAGTCCAAGTGTCCGGTGAGGTCCAGCATCACCTGTCCAACGAGCGGTGCGGCCTCACCGTCTAGGGTCACGCGGCGCAAATCAACGTAGTAATCGGCCTCACGGCCACTGGAAAGAATGACTTTGCCGTGTACGACGGCCTTGTCGAGGATCTGCTGACGGAGGGCGGCCCAAGCGGGCGTGCTGCGGATATCGGACATGCCGCCAACCTTATGGGGTCAGTCGGCCAAGAATCTCACGGGAGCCGATGGCGCGCTCGTGCCCACAGCGTTGACCGCATAGGCCGTGCAGGAGTACCGAGCGCCCGCCACCATTTTTGTGATGGTTGCTTTGCCGTCGGACCCGACCGACGCCTGCAAGGTAGGGTGGTTCAGCGCCGTGCAGCGTACGTACTTCGACGTGATCCTCGAGCCATTGTCGACGAACCGACGCACACCGAACACGGCGCTGCGCACGCCGATGACGACCCGTCGAATTTCTGGAGCACCTGGGCGTGCAGCAGGTACGTACTCTTGCGCGACAGCTGTGGGGGACTTATTGGTACCCAGAACCGCATAGGACGTGACCGAGTAGCGCTCTCCGTTAATGAGTCCCGGAATTACGCACGACGCCTTCGCCGTGTCGTCTGGTGCATACACGGCACAAGAGTGTGTGTGGCCCGCAGAGTCCTTGGCCACCGCCCAGAAAGCCGTGGGTTGGGGGCCATTTGCTGCTGCATGCATGCGCACTGTCAGCGACCGGGCAGACACAAATGCGTTGACGAGCACAGGGGGTTGTGGGATTCCCACAGGTGGCGGCTCAAAACTCACACCTTGTTGTTCGAGAAAAGATGTGTAGCGCGCCACACGCGTATATACGCCGGGGTGCTTAGTCGCACATGTCCCCGGACCAAAACTCACGATGCCTATCAAGCGCATATCTACACCGGCCCCTGCGATGAGCGGTCCACCAGAGTCACCGAAACATGTGTCCACAATTTGCGAGTCACGATAGCCCTGCGCGCACAACTGTTTTTTCGAATACACCGAGTCGTTGACGCCATAGCCGCCAAAAAGCTTGCCATTCACTTTGTAAGACTTGCCGCCACCGCACGAAGACGCCGGGAATACCGTCAATGGGGCGACGCGGAAGAGATTGGGATAACCCTCATCTCCTAACGACTGATCGGTCGATCCCCATCCTGCGGACACAACTGGCGATCCCTTGACGACGAGCGCAGAATCATCAGCGGCTGGGACCGCGTAAGGCACGCCCACCATGTCGGCCTCGAGTGTGATCACCGCAATGTCATTGAGAATCAAGTCGCTGTCATATGCCGGGTGAATCTCGTAGGACTTCACCATGTCAATGACGGAATCCATTGATGACAAGGCACCACCACCCATGGACCCCACCACGAGTTCGTCCACCCTCGGCCCGTCAAATAGGCAGTGGGCTGCAGTGATCACTTTGCGCGGACCGACAAGAGTGCCGCCACAGAGCTGGCTATAGCGACCGCCATACATATCGCCCTGGCCGCTATAGGCTCTTTCACCGATCGCCACAAGGAACGGGAATTGGTCGACATCGGTGGGATCGCCGTTGACGACGGCCGTGCTTGGGGAAACCAAGCCCCCCGCCGCCACGCCAATGACTGCGAGCGCCCCTAGGGCGGCCCGAATCCAGCGTTGACCAGACAACATCCCCCTACGGTACGCCAAACTGTGTTCATGAGTCGCGTCATGATCACAGGAGCTACCGCCGGAATCGGTCTCGCATTTGCACGCTCGCTAGCCGCCGCAGGCCACGATCTGGTGCTGAATGCGAGGGATGCCCAACGTCTAGAGCAGGTCGCAGCTGATCTCCGGTCGGCTTCCCGGATCGATGTAGAGATTCTGGCGGCCGATCTCAGCGACCGAGCGCAATGCCGGGCCGTTGAGGCACGTCTATCGGATCCCCACCGGCCCATTGAGATCTTGATCAATAATGCGGGATTTGGCATAAACGAATCTTTTGTTGACGCCTCCGTCGAAGACGAACAACGCCTACTCGACGTTTTGGTCATCGCGGTCATGCGGCTAACGCATGCAGCGGTTCCAGGGATGCTCGCCCGCGGGTCTGGCGCCGTGATCAACGTGAGCAGCGTCGCAGGCTGGATCCCGAGTGGGACCTACTCCGCAGCCAAATCTTGGGTGACCGTGTTCTCAGAGAGTCTCGCTGCCGAACTTGCAGGCACTGGCGTTCACGTCACAGCAGTGTGTCCTGGGTATACGCACACGGAGTTCCACCAACGTGCGGACATGAACATCTCAGAGATCCCGCAGTGGATGTGGCTCGACGTCGATCAGGTCGTAGAACGCGCCCTTGCTGACGTACGGCGCGGACACGCAGTCAGCGTGCCCGGCAGGCAATACAAGGTGCTTTCCGCTCTCGCGCGCCACGCGCCGCGCGCGTTAGTACGCCGTGCCACCGCCCGAACTATGCGTTAGGACTCTTCAACTACTTCAGCAATAACGTCAGCCGCTGCTTCGGAAGTCACAGCCCAGCCGCGTAATCGTGCGCCACGAGCAATGGATTCATCGGATGTCACCACCGTGACGGGCGCGTCCGGCCAGTCGCCCGCACCTGCGGGCGGCAACACGGGTTCGATAAAAACATATGCTGATATCTGCCGTCGCGACGCTCGCTGTGCTACCGCAAAAGCAGGAATACTTTCGCAAGCGCCGCCTACCGCCACCACAACGAATGGGGCCGCGATGACTCCCTGTTCTACGACCTCCACAACGCGCATCGCTGCGACCGGCACCCAATCGCCAAGTCCAGAGACCTCGAGCACAGGTACGTCGAGGACAACCACAAGATCGTCGTCAGACACAAGAATCACAGCGCTTGCCACAAGAACACCTTAAGCGGACATAAGGTTGTCCCGTGGATCGCCTCGTACCCCGCATGCGTCAACATGCCGCCTCAATCTTTGGCGAGATGTCCGTGCTCGCTACACAGATGGGCGCTATCAACCTCGGCCAAGGCTTTCCCGACACAGATGGCCCGCAGATCCTTAAGGACGCTGCGATCGCAGCAATCGTTGACGGGCGAGGCAATCAATACCCGCCCGTCCACGGGCTTCCTTTGTTGCGAGAGGCAGTTTCCACACACCAACAGCGGTTCTACGCCC
Organism: Actinomycetota bacterium; assembly: GCA_009699315.1. Classification (GTDB taxonomy): domain Bacteria; phylum Actinomycetota; class Actinomycetes; order S36-B12; family S36-B12; genus CAINMH01. The sequence continues at coordinate 9,085 of WLOK01000052.1, read as the reverse complement.
TCTCGATCGATCCAGACACCGATGTCGTCATAGGCACAGGAGCGAGCGAGATCATCGCCGCTGCGCTCCTCGCTTTCGTCGATACAGATGACGAAGTCATCATTTTCGAACCGTGGTTCGACGTGTATGACGCGGGTATCTCTCTCGCACGTGGTCGACGCGTGGCCGTACCCCTCCTGCCGCCAACCTTTCGCCCCGACGTCGACGCGTTGCGAGCGGCAGTGACTCCCCGAACCAAAGTGCTTTTGATCAACAGTCCGCACAACCCCACGGGGACGGTTTTCACGATTGAAGAACTTCAGACGATCGCTGACATTGCTATTGAGCACAATCTCATCGTTATTAGCGACGAGGCATATGAGCATCTGTGGTACACCGGCCATCCCCACATCCCTATCAGCACGCTGCCTGGCATGTTCGAGCGCACGGTGACTATCGGTAGCGGCGGTAAGTGCTTTTCGTTCACTGGCTGGAAGGTCGGCTGGGCAAGCGGTCCACGCGAACTCATTGCTGCCGTGCGCGTAGTGCGGCAACATCTTTCCTTCGTCTCTGGAGGGCCTTTGCAATGGGCGATCGCCGCGGGGCTCGACCTACCCAACTCCTACTTCGCCGACTTCCGCGCCGATCTCGAAAGCAAGCGCGACATTCTGACTTCGGGTCTGCGCGAAGTTGGACTTGAAGTTGTCCCTTCGCAAGGAACGTACTTCGTCATGACAGATGTACGTTCGCTCGGTTTCGATGATGGTATGCAGTTCTGTAGAGAGGCCGCCGAAAGAGCCCGCGTAGTAGCGATTCCTGTTGCGGCCCTATGCGCAGATCCACAAATCGGCAGAACGTACGTCCGTTGGGCATTCTGCAAACAACCCAGCGTTCTCCGCGAGGCTACTGCTCAACTCGCGACTGCTTTCGCTTAGCAACTCAACGCACTACAAAAGCTCTTGCACCCGGGACAATTCCCAATCGGGTTCGCACTTGTACCTGGTATGTCCCGCTCATCTGAGGAACTCGAATAACCACTGCTTGATGGAGTCGCATCACTCTCGCCTTCGCAATGACACGTCCATTGCGGGTGAGGGAGAGGACCGTGCCATGCGACCATGCTCCGGGAGACACATTCACGGCTAAACTCTGTGCACGCTGTATTCCTGAAATGCCAAACGCTACAACTTTCACTTGAACTCGAGCTGCCATTCCGTTCACGCTCATCCCGTAAACACCATCGCCGACAGCTCGAATAGCGGGAAAGCGCACTGTGCCGTCGACCGAGACACGTGCGCGCGCAATTTCACGGCGGCCCATTTTGAGGAGGGCTATTTCGCCGGCAGCCACTCCAGTGACGCGCGCACTCGCAACAAAAAATTGATTGGTAGAGAGCGGTATATTGCGACGTGGGGCTATGACATGTACCCCTCGACCCTCCACCTTCACCACGACGCGCTGCGCACCACTGGCCACCTTGAACCCCGCTCCTGGTTCATTGACCGGGCACAGGAACTGGTTGCCCGAATCGCACTCAGGTGAATCCCCACGGGCGATTACCGTAATTTCACCGCGATCGAGCGCATTTGTTATCACTTCAGTCTGGGCCGACCCGCTGCTATCGGTGCGTAAGCTGACCTGTCGCTTACCTCCGGCAAATCTTCCCGCGCTACCGGCCGCCAACGAAATATCCACAAGAGACTCCGGTACGGCATTGCCGAACGCGTCACGCACAACGATTGTCACGACATCGCGCTGTCTTGCTGTGATGTGTGCGCTTTCAACAGACAAACTCACATCACGGGCCGCTTTCACTGGACTCACAACAGCACTGGCTGCCGTGATCACTCGAGACGCACTGACGCTTAAACGGGCTGCCCCTGTTTGAGTGGAGTGCAGGTAGGCGATACCGACACCGCGTTCGTCCGTGGTGACGACAAGCGACGAACTGCCACGTGACCACTTCACGGCATCGTCAATATTCAGGACTCCCCGAGAGGTACTCAGCTCCACTTCTGCGCCTGGAACAGCGGCGATGAACCTTACCTCCACGGCTGTGTCGTCTGTGGTCGAAGCTATTCCGGTATATGGCACGTTGATCGAACCGGTGTAGTCACCAGCAGGGATACCACCAATAGTGAGATCCGATATTGGAGTGCGACCGTTCGAAGTGAAATACACCATCGCTTCTTCGCTGTCTGAACCATGAGTTGTTTCACTAGCCGTCACCGCGATTGCATCATGCTGGCCACTCGTATCTGAACTACTTTCATAGGTGATCTCGAAGCGACCATCGACGCCGGTCGTGTCAGGTGTTGTGATGCCGGTATCCGTTCCTGAAATCGTCCCGGAGACCTCTGCCCCAAATAGCGGTTCCCCCGCCGAGGTGAGCACAACTCCGCCAATTACGACTGTCGCACCCAACGTGGTTACGGAGGTTGGCGTGTCGAGGATCAGCGAGATGTCGTGCGGGGGAGGATCGGTAGCGAGATACACGGTTACCGAATCGATCACGAATCCGTTGGACGTCACCGTGCCTTCCGTCAGGGTGCCCGCAGTGTCATTGGCCAACGTAAACGTTCCGATTCCAGCCACACGCAGGCGAGGATTGAGACCGGTAAGTGGCGCATCTACATCGCTAACCGCCGGTACTCCCGCGGATGCTGATGCCATCACCGATAGCGACTCCCCTGACGCCAACTGAGTCACCCTTGAGGCAGCGTCAGACACCTTCACTGCATAGGTTGTCGCTACATTTGCGGCAGCACTTTGATTTATAGGCTCGACGACCATCGATGCAGGACTTCCTGCCACCTGCATGGTGAACGCGCGTTGGGCTAGGGCAGCGGAGCACGTGGGGTTAGTTTTCGGAGCAATACACAAGGTGATGAAGTAGGTGCCAGGCACACTGGCATCGCTAACCTGCCCATACACCGAAGTCGCGTTTGCGATCACCAATCCGCCCACAGTCAATGAGCCAGCGCTCGAGTTCCCATCCACCTCGGCGACCGCGGTCATCGACGCAGCACTCAGCCCACTCCCACTTGCGTGTAGCCCTTGCGTGAATGAGCCAGCGCGTAACGGTCCATCCACTACGACCGCACTGAGCACTACAGGCACCGCCATGGCAGGCGCAGCGAAAACACCGCTGGCTACGAAAATTGCCAATGCAAAAAGAACCACTAGCACCCTCAACATGGACTCCACCACGCCGGGATTTCAGCACAAGATCGGGCAGTTCGCTAGGGGAATTCCAACATTCGGTAATGGGATTCCGGTCTACGGCAGAAGGCCCGTAGCCTGAATGCGATCGAAGAGATTACGCACGAACCATTGCTCCTGGGATGGAGCGATATGCACTCCGTCGAGGCGGATGAGGCTACCCGCTCTCATGGCTGCCGGACATCCGGTTGTGGAGTCAAAATCCGGGCAGAGGAGGTCCGCCATAGTCACAATCTTGACCTTCATTGGATAGGCCGCAGCAAGATTTTTGTACGCTTTCACCATCCATACGAAGTGACCTAAACCTTGTGGATCCTGTGCACAACCGCCCGAGGTCGGTTCAGCCGCACAGGAACCCGTGGCGGTCAGACCTCTTGGAGTTGGCAAAATAATGACGAGCTTGGCGCCCTTGCTGGTCAGTCGCTTGAAAGAGGTAACCATCGCCTTCTCCACCAAAGCATGCTGAGCGTGTGTCCCTGAGGCATAGATTTTCGAGCCAACAGCGCATCCGTCTTTTGTCGGCACCATGCATACCGTCATTTTTTCGCGACCTGAGTACCAGATGACAAGCTGCGGGTCGTAGGTCTTTATCGCCTGAGTCTGGATTCGAGGCGCCGTTGTGCATCGACCAGACCACCTGAACGGATGGTTAGTCTCGTCAAGTTGGTACAGGCCGACCACCGAGCAACCGCCAAAGGCGACCGGCACCAGATTGAGATCGCGCTTCTTTGCCTCTTTGTTGATGGTGTCCATGAGTTCGGCTGGCACCGAATCCCCGACAACCATGACGGTAGAGGAGTGCGGATTGTTAGCGCCTTGCAGACGACTCGGGGATACTAGGTCACTACTGTGTGGCATCACTGCGTGAGCGGCGCTGGTAGCTCCTAGGCATGCCACGCTCGCCAGAAACACCACGGCTGCGTACGCAGAGACTCTTAGCACGGGCGGAGTCACGAGTCCTAGTTTGCGGATGAGCATTTCACTAGCCTAGGACCAAGGGGCCAGTATTGCGGCGGCGAAGCCCGGATATTCAAAGTTTGTCCGGTCAGTACCCTCACTTGACCTCAAGCATCGTATGCAACCTGATTGCGGACCCAGTTGTCCGACATTGCAGATCCCACGCCGGTTGAATCTCGCGCCAATTCGGGTAACTCTCCACGGCGACAGCCGACAACGTGCCGCCCTGACATCTCACCTCGAGTCGAGTGCCATCGGTGTAGACAGCACCACCATCCGTTGGTGTCCAACCCGGCGCAAGTTGCCAGTGCTGCACCCACTCCTGCCCGAAATTCCCACTCGAAGCCACATCCGTGACTGCGATGCCTTGAGGCGCAATCTTGATCGTGCGTTCACGATGAATCCCGAATGTATCGTCAACTAGCTGATACTGATTATCATCGAGACGCTTCGCCCGCGTTGCTGGGTTGATGGAAATATTCAGCGGTTCAAGCACAGAGTGCGATGCCATACCGCGCGCATAAATAAGTCGATCATCGCGAGTTTTGTCGTAGACGCCACGGTCTGACAACACCGGTATGCCACGGACAAACCAGGTGGCCGCACCATGATCCGAATGTCCATGCAGCGTTGTCTTTGGACCAAAGCGCAGCACATACTGCGTGTGACCTGGAAGCGTATTCGCGGCCCAACCGGCCTGTGGGCACCACAGTCGTTGGCCATTGGGTTCAACGGCTGGGGCAGTGCCATCACCGATGTTTTCTAACACTCCATCCGGACGAGCCAGAGCGCGAAGGGCGTACCTCGGCCCCGAAAGTTTGTAATTCAGCAAGTCGGCAACTTCAGACCAGACGGAAACATTAAGTGCCTGATAACCACTCGATTGTTCGTGTGCCATGCCGCATGCACTAAATACCTTTGGCAAATCGTGCTGAAGCCGCTCCATTGACATAGCGGTCCATTGCGGTCGATCGAACGTTTTGGCCGCACGAATTAGCGCAAGACTCGTCAACGCCCCGTGGTTATGTGGTGCCGATCGAGGCCAACCTGAATAACGCTGGGGATCCATCAATGCATCGCCAAGTTGGCGACCAACCGCGAGTAAGCGGTCATCCCGGGTCATGACGTACAAACAGCGCACAGTGATAAGTCGGTTGCGAATTGCTCCTGGCGTCCAACCAGTCGCCACCTGTGTCGCTGAAGATGCACTCGCGCCGGGATCCGGAACGGCGTTTGCCTGGTCAACGACCGTACGCACTGCGAGTGACTCATTTTCGAGAGCTATTGGCACCACCCACACAAGAGCTCGAAACCATAGGGCCCACGACGGATCTCGGATTACGTCTGCGTTGTATGCATCCCGCCATCCTTGAGGCGTCAAGGTTATCCAGCGACCATCGAAGCGCACTCGCTTTTCAGAGGAGACGTGAGAGACGTCGGCCTGCCATCGTGTTGAAAGTTGAAAGAGCGATACACAGCCCCCCGGGACCTTGTGCGGCTGGACCACAGCGACTACATCCGAAGGAACGACAGCCCCGACCAGTGACGTTGCCGCAAGGCCAAAAATCAGAAGCGCGGTAGCCATAGTTACTCGGATTACGCGCATGGGTCTAACCGTAACCCGTAGACCCGGTGAAGACGGTCTACGCGCTCAGCCGGCGCTCACTTGTAGCCTTTCGCCGCCGCTAGCGACGTTGATCCTCACGGTGTCACCATCGCGTACGGCTCCGGAGAGAATCTCCTTAGCCAAAGGATCGCCGATCGCAGTCTGGACGAGTCGACGTAGCGGCCTAGCCCCATACGCGGGGTCAAATCCACGATTGACCAGCCACGCAATGGCGTCTTCATCGACGGACAGCGTGATTCGACGATCCGAAAGTCGATCTTGAAGTGCGTCGAGTTGCAGCTGTGCGATGCCCGCAAGCTGCACCCGATCGAGCGGCTCAAAGGTGACCATCGCGTCGAGGCGATTGAGGAACTCAGGGCGGAAGTGCTGGCGTACAGCTGCAAGCACCTGCTCTTTGCGGACCTGGAATGACTGGCTGAGATCCACCAAGAAGTTAGATCCGAGATTGGATGTGAGGATCAAAATGGCATTGCGAAAATCGACAGTGCGGCCTTGGCCATCGGTGAGACGGCCATCGTCGAATACCTGCAGGAGGATGTCGAACACCTCAGGGTGCGCCTTCTCCACTTCATCCAAGAGAACGACTGAGTAGGGCCGTCGACGGACAGCCTCAGTGAGTTGACCACCGGCCTCATAGCCGACATAGCCAGGCGGAGCTCCCACGAGTCGCGCAACGGAGTGCTTCTCCGAGTACTCGCTCATATCGATACGCACCATCGCGCGTTCATCGTCGAAGAGGTACTCCGCAAGAGCCTTCGCCAACTCTGTCTTGCCGACACCGGTCGGGCCCAAGAACAAAAAGGAGCCGGTCGGTCGATTGGGATCAGCAATCCCCGCGCGCGATCTCCGTACAGCATCGGAGACTTCTCTGACGGCCTCGGACTGGCCGATCACACGACGACCGAGTTCTTCTTCCATGCGGAGCAACTTCGCACTCTCGCCTTCGAGTAGGCGTCCAGCGGGAATCCCGGTCCACGCAGCGACGACTTCGGCGATGTCGTCGGCCGTGACCTCCTCCTTGACCATCGCAGATCTTTGATTGGTCTCCGCTGTCATGACCGCGAGTTCGGCTTCAAATGCGGGTATGTCCGCGTAGAGGATTCGCGAGGCCTGTTCAAAATCCCCCGCACGCTGAGCCCGATCAGCTACAGCACGGAGATCGTCGATGAGTACTTTAAGTTCGCCAATCCGGTCAAGACCCGCCTTCTCAGCATCCCACCGAGCCCGAAGGCCACGCAGTTCCTCGTCCTTGTCGGCAATCTCGGCACGCACCTTCTCGAGGCGCTCTCGCGATGCTTCATCGGATTCCTTGGCAAGGGCGAGTTCCTCCATCCGAAGGCGATCGACTTGTCGTTGCAGGACGTCAATTTCCACCGGCGAAGAGTCGATCTCCATACGCAACCGCGCAGCCGACTCGTCCATCAGATCAATTGCCTTGTCCGGGAGGAAACGCGCAGTGATGTAGCGATCGGACAAAGTCGCAGCAGCAACGAGCGCCGAGTCGGAGATGGCCACCTTATGATGTGCCTCGTACTTCTCCTTGATGCCGCGCAGGATCGCGATTGTGTCCTCGACGCTTGGCTGGTCAACTAGCACCTGTTGGAAACGGCGTTCAAGCGCCGGGTCTTTCTCAATGTATTCGCGGTATTCGTCGAGAGTCGTCGCGCCAATCATGCGCAACTCGCCTCGGGCCAGCATGGGCTTGAGCATGTTGCCCGCATCCATGGCCGAATCTCCACCCGCGCCAGCGCCAACGACGGTGTGTAACTCGTCGATGAAGGTCACCACTTGACCATCACTGTTCTTAATCTCATCAAGGACAGCTTTGAGGCGTTCTTCAAATTCGCCGCGGTACTTCGCGCCAGCGACCATCGCACTGAGATCGAGTGAGATCAGCGTCTTGCCCTGTAACGATGTTGGTACATCGCCTTCAACAATCCGTCGGGCCAGACCTTCGACAACGGCCGTCTTGCCGACGCCGGGGTCACCAATCAGCACGGGGTTGTTTTTTGTCCGACGCGATAACACCTGCATCACACGACGAATCTCCTCATCGCGACCAATCACAGGATCAATCTTGCCTTCACGTGCGCGGGCAGTGAGATCAACACCGAACTTCTCCAACGCTTGAAAAGTGCCCTCTGGGTCAGCAGTGGTCACTCGTGCTGCGCCGCGAAGTTGCTGGAGAGCGTCAATTAGGGCAGAAGGCGTTGCTCCCTGCGCAGTGAGCAACCCTCCCGCTGTCGAAGGCGTCGACGCGAGTCCAACGAGCACATGCTCGGTGCTGACGAATTCGTCACCTCGCTGGGTTGCAAGGTCCTGAGCAGCGGTGAGAACCTGGAAAGAGGCCGCGTTAAGTTGCGGTGCGCTGACACTCGACCCAGAAGCGCTCGGGAGTGCAGTTACGGCAGTGCGCACTTCCTGGGTGAGATTTGCGCGATTGGCTCCGACTGCGTCAATGAGCGCAGTCGCAATTCCTTCACCCTGCTGCAGAAGCGAGTCAAGAATGTGCAGCGGCTCTACTTGTGCATTGCCACCGATTGCAGCAAGACGTACGGCTGCGCCGAGCGCCTCGTTGGCCTTGGTAGTGAACTTGATATCCATTTTTTCTCTCTCATAATCATCTGCTCGTCCGGCGGCGTTGTGGGTTCCACAGCACCAGTGCGGTCGAGGCTTTCTCACTCGTCAACTCGTGCAGCTGTCTACGCAGCTGCACGACCTCTGCTTCGAGTTCGAGTACACGTTGGATTCCAGTGAGGCTCACTCCCGCAGCAGAAAGGTCCGCCACTTCCTGAAGCCGTGCGATGTCTCGCGCAGAGTAGAGCCGATTGCGACCTCCGACGCGCTCTGGCACAACAAGCCCGAGTCGGTCGTACTGGCGCAAGGTTTGTGGGTGAAGACCAGAAAGTCGAGCCGCGACTGAGATCGCGAAGACCGGAGTGTCCTCGTCCATGGTTCGCGACATCACTCACCCGCCTTAGCCGCAGCGAGCAGATCCTTGCGTGGATCAACGGTGTCATTCAACGACGCATAGGCCTCGAGAGCGGCACGAGCTTCGTCACTCATCTCAGCTGGAACGATGACGTTGACGGTCACCATAAGGTCGCCTACGCCATCCTTAGTCGGAACGCCCTTGCCGCGGACTCGAAAGGTACGACCGCTCGCTGTGCCTGCAGGCACCTTCAGAGTGACCGTGCCAGTGGTTGTCGGTACGACGATTGCCGCGCCAAGAGCGGCCTCCACAAACGAAATTGGCACGTTGACCGTGAGGTTGTCGCCGGATCTACCGAACACCGGGTG
>WLOK01000051.1 GCA_009699315.1 Actinomycetota bacterium | reverse complement strand
GGTAGTCGCCGCTACCGACCCTAGAACCTGATCTGGGTAATGCCAGCGAAGGGAGCCTCATGAAGGTTCTAGGAACAGCAGCGCTTCTCACTGTCACGCTTGCGCTGGCTGCATGTGGGAGTTCAACTACACCTCCCACATCCTCGAGTGGGCCTGTGACCGTTCGACTACTCACTCATGACTCTTTTGTATTGAGCACGTCACTCCTGAGCGATTTCACCGCACGCACCGGAATCACCATTGAGGTAGTCGCAGTCGGTGACGCCGGCGAACTCGTCAACCGGGCCGTACTTTCCGCAGGAAAGCCCGAAGGTGATGTCCTCTTCGGGGTCGACAACTCATTGCTGTCACGGGCAGTGTCCGCTTCGGTTTTCGAGCCGTACGTATCTCCCGAAGTGAGCCAAGTCCGCCCCGAAATTGCAGACTCCGGTGATGGCATGGTGACGCCGATCGACGATGGCGACGTATGCGTCAATATCGACAACGTCTGGTTCGACAAGCGCGGACTAGCGGCGCCAAAAACGCTTGATGACCTCACTAAACCCGAATACGCCGAACTCCTGGTCACCGAAAACCCGGCGACTTCCTCTCCGGGCTTGGCATTCCTGCTTGCAACCATTGCAAAGTACGGCGACGGATGGGGTGACTACTGGTCCAAGCTCCGCGCAAACGGCGCACTGGCCGTGAACGGATGGACAGAGGCATACACGAGCGAGTTCAGCGGCGCAGGCAATCCAGGCAGTCGCCCGCTCGTCGTGTCGTACTCCTCAAGCCCGCCGGCCGAAATCATCTACGCCGCCGACCCAGCGAAGGCATCTGTCACGACCTCCACGATGACAGACGGCTGTTACCGACAGATCGAATATGCAGGAGTCCTTGCCGGAGCAGCGCATCCCGATGCCGCGAAGACAGTGATCGACTGGCTGCTCTCCACCGAGGTCCAAGGAGACGTCGCATTGTCGATGTTCGTCTTCCCTGCTCGTGAAGGTGTGGTTCTCCCTGAAGTCTTCGCAAAGTACGCCACCCGCCCAGCGCACCCTGAGGAGCTCACCCCCGAAGAAGTCGGAGCCAACCAGCAGCAGTGGCTCAATGACTGGACCGAGACCTTCATCTCGTGATGCGTAGCCGTGGCCTTGCTATTGCCCCCGTGGGTGTGGTCGCACTGTTCCTGCTCGTCCCCGTCATCTCAGTCCTTTTCGCGGGAATCCGTCCAGAGTCGCTACACGTCCTCATGGAATCACGTACGTGGCGCATTATCGGATTCACCGCTCTGCAGGCGCTACTCAGCACGGTGGTGTCCGTGGCACTCGCATTGCCGGCTACATACGCACTGCATCGCCTTCGGTTGCGCTTGCGCCGGCTGACTCTTGCAGTGCTCACAGTGCCGTTTGTCTTGCCCACCGTCGTAGTTGGACTGGCCTTTCGTGCACTCCTACCAGAGTCCCTCAACGGCACCCTGACGGCGATCGTTCTAGCGCACGCATTTTTCAACGTGGGACTTGTCGTACGAGTTGTCGGTGGTGTGTGGTCCCGGCTCGATGGACGAATGCAAGATGTAGGTCGAACTCTCGGGATGCCACCGTTTAGCGTCTTTCGTCGAGTGACGCTGCCCTATCTTCGTCCGGCGATCCTGGCAAGCACCGCACTAGTTGCCATGTTCACCTTCACATCCTTTGGCGTCATCATGGTGCTGGGCAGCCCCGCTCAGCCGACTATTGAGGTAGAGATCTACCGCAGAACAACTCAGATTCTTGATATCCCAGCCGCAGCGGGTCTCGCCCTTGTGCAACTCGTCATTGTGGTGGTGGCTCTGATCTGGTCTGCCGCACTCCAACGCCGCACCGCGATGCTCATGCGCCAGTCCAGCGCTCCCCCACTGCCGATGAGCAGCAAGGTTGATCGTCTCTGCGTCTTATGGACTTATCTACTTGCTCTCGGGCTGACGATCCCGGTTTTGGCACTCAGTCTTCGATCATTGCGAGCAGGTAATCAATGGAGTCTGCAGTGGTACCAGCAAATCGCTGCTCCTTCCGGTGGCACGACGCGAGATATCGGCGCATTCTCGATCGTGACAACTTCGCTTCGTTACGCCGCTTTAGCAACACTCCTCGCCGTCGTGCTCGGAGTCCTCGGTGCCATGGCTGTGCAGTTGGCCACGCGACGTGGCGTGACCCTTGAAGCAACCCTGCTGCTACCACTGGGTGTCTCGGCCGTAACGATCGGATTTGGCTTGCTACTTGTATCGATCCACGGACCGGTAGATCTGCGCGGTTGGACCTTCTTGGTCCCGCTCGGCCAGTCTCTCGTTGCTGCGCCCCTGGTCATGATGCTGCTTCTGCCCATCCTGAGGAGCATTGATCCACGGCTGAGATTCGTTGCAGCAACGCTGGGAGCAGGACCTCTCAAGGCATGGTGGGCGGTTGATGGTCGTCTTATCGGACGCGCCACAGTGGGAGCTGCCGGCCTCGCATGCGCCGTATCACTGGGTGAGTTTGGCGCTACTGCATTCCTGGCTCGAGTAGACGAACCGACAATCCCTCTGCAGATCGTGCGGTTGCTTGGCCGACCAGGTGAGGCAAACTTCGGCTCAGCTACAGCACTCGCAGTTGTTCTTCTCGCAATCACTGCGGTGGTCCTCACCGCGACAGATAGAGGGCGGACTCAATGGTGAACGGACTTGAAGTTGTCGATTTGTGCGTGACGTACGAAGGCCAGTCACTCCTCTCGCACCTCACTGTTCGAGTCGGCGACGAGATTGTGGCGTTATTGGGACCGAGCGGGTCTGGCAAGAGCACCCTGCTTCGCTGCATAGCGGGCGTTCAACAACCAGACATTGGATGCATCACCTGGAATGGCGTTGACCTGCTAACGGTTCCCGCTCATCAGCGCAGCATTGGACTGGTATTCCAGGACCCGCTGTTATTTCCTCATCTCACGGTTGGCCGAAACATCTCATTCGGTACCAAAGACAACGGCCGAGTGGCTGAGCTTCTTTCGCTCATTCGGATGCCGGGCTATGCCGATCGAAAGCCGGAGACGCTTTCTGGCGGCGAAGCACAACGTGTCGCTCTCGCGCGAGCGCTCGCACCTCAACCGCGAATGCTTCTTCTCGATGAACCGTTTGGTGCGCTAGACACTGATTTGCGTAGATCTTTGACGGCGGAAGTGCGCGAACTTCTTAAGTCGACCCACACTCCCGCTATTCACGTGACCCATGACGAGGAGGAGGCATACGCCATTGCGGATAGGGTCGTCCATCTAGCGGATCTCCAGCGATCGTCGCCTTTCTGAGCCGCTTGGCAGTCGGCTACTCTTCGTCGTATGGCACTCGCGCTGATCCCAGGCATCGACATCACCCAAGGCCAGGTCGGTGGCTTCTCACATGGCGAAATCGACTCCAAGCACCTCTTTGGCGACCCGGTCGCAGCAGCCGAGCGGTGGATCGCTCAGGGAGCCCGTTGGCTTCACGTCACTGATCTCGATGCGATGAGTAATCGTGGATCCAATACCGCGCTGGTGACCAAGGTGCTGCATGTGGCGCGCGGCCGAGCAGATGTGGTGCTTGCCGGCGGCATCAAAGACGCAGCGACTCTGCAAGCCGCCATTGCAACTGGCGCGCGTCAGGTGATCTTAGACAGCGCTGCGCTCGCGGATCTTGACTTTGTTGCACGCGCCCTCAAGGAACACGCTGGACGAGTGGCGGTAGGGATAGTTGCCCATGGAGGGGACTTGTGGGCACCTAGTTCAGACGTCGATGGCACAGACGTCTTCGAACTGCTCTCACAAGTTGACGCGCTCAAGTGCCCGGCTTACCTCATCGACGATGTGGACTCGCGAGGTGCTCGCAAGGAGTCTGGGCGCGAGACGCTAGTCGAGGCGTGTGGCATCGTGCGTGGCGCAGTGATTGCTGCTGGCGGCATCACGCGGCTCGAAGATTTGCACGCTCTCGCAACCCTCGGTCTTCCCGCGCTCACCGGCATAGTCGTCGACCGGGCGCTCTACACAGAGGCCTTCACGTTGGCCGAAGCAGAAGCAGCCATAGAGCCACGATTTGATCCCTACATCTGGGCGCCCCCGCAGGCCTGACCCGCTAGCGCGCCTTCAGGAGTACGGACGGCCCGCCATGGTGAAGTAGGTGTCGTTCCATCCGTTGTGAAGGGTCGAGATACGAACGCCCGTTGCGGGGCTGGATGCCTCAATAATCTGACCACCACCGATGTACATCGACGCGTGGTGCGCACCACCCTCGAAGAAGAACAACAGATCGCCGGGCTGCAACTCCGAGATATCAATCCGCTGGACTTCGGTTGCCTGCGTGTAGGACAGCGCCGTTAAGTGAACACCGGCCTGACCCCATGCCCACGCAGTGAGTTTTGAGCAGTCCCATGAAGTGGGCGGAGTTCCATTGCCCGTGGGGTCATAGGGTTCGCCGAGTTGATCAAGGGCCGCCTGTACGGCAATTGCGGCGCGATCGCTCCCGACCGTATTGCCATTCCAGTCACTGCCGCTGGAATTGTCGCCGCCGGAGTTTCCGTTGCCATTGCCATTGCCATTGCCGTTGCCGTTGCCGTTGCCGTTGCCGGAATTCTGCTGTTGGCGCGCTGCTTCAAGCTCGGCCTGACGTGCCGCTTCGGCCGCTGCTGCTTGACGAGCTGCTTCCTCCGCTGCGGCCTGGCGCTCGGCCTCGATCTGCACACGAAGGTCCTCACGAAGTCCATCAAGGTAGTTCTGCATATCAGCGTATGCCTGATCTGCGTCTTTCCTACGCTGTGCCATCTCGGCCTTAGTCGCCTCAGCATCAGCCTGTTGCTGAGCTAACTCGGCAGTCGCCTGCGCGAGCCGAAGGCTGGCAGTTTGACCACGACGAAGGCTGGCGCTCTGGTTGTCAGCCAAGATATTCAGGATCGTTGCCTGATCAAGGAACTCTTGCGGATCATCCGCGAGAAAAATCTGAAGATTGGGGTCCACCCCACCGGTGCGATAGGCGTTGGCAGCAAACTTGCCAATGTCTTGTTGGGTGGCTTTGACCTCAGCCTGCGCCTCGTCCACCTTCTGTTGCGTGCGGGCTACTTTGTCGTCAACCTCGGCGAGGTGAAGCTTGGCTCCATTGAAATCTTCGAGAGCAGCCTCGGCCTTCATCTCGTAGTTCTGAAGTTGCGTCTCGGCGTCGGCGACTTGTTGACGCAGGTCCTCTGCGCTCGAGACCGGCGCGTGGAGCAGGCCAGCGATGGCTATGCCAATGGATGCCACTAGGACACCACCCACACGAACTACGGGCGAAACTCGCACACGCCTTACCTTTCCCAACGCCTACCGGGTCAGCTGACGGGCTCGGGCTGGGACTGCCCTACTAGTGCCTAGGCACCAGATTCGCCCCACGAACGTGGGTCCCCGGCTTGAGGACTCGCGCCCCAATTCGGCTTACTGCCTTGCCAAGATAACAGACAGGACACGATCAGGCCGTACCTGAAGTGACCGCACAGCATGGGAATTGGCTGTGAACCTGGACTTCGATGTGATCTAGCCCACACGGCCATGGGGAGTCCCCCCAGAGCCAAACGCTACTGCTGCCCCGAAAAGGTCCCGGGCGCGAATTGCAGACAGAAGCCCTGAGCAGCCGAGTCGGTCCCACCGGTCTTGGCCTCGCCCCGAGCGTTGAGGTTGACGTGAATGCAGTTGCCTTCACCATTGCTTGACAAGCCCGTGGTGGACTTCCAGTTGGTCGCAGAACCGTCAACCGGTGAACCCTCAGGCAGGTTCATCGACGCTACGTCGATGCCCTGGCCCATCAGCCAGTCTTTGCGATCAAGAATGCACTGGATCAGGTCGACGCTCAATGAGAGCGTACTGGTGCCGGGCACCTCGCTTGGGGAGTCGACGACCTTATTGTCGCGCAATGGAGCGAGGAAGTTTGCATACGAATCATTGCCCGCGTTGACAGACCAGACCGCTGCGTTAGCCACATAGGCAGATGTCACATCGGGCAGTCCCCCTGATCCAGTAGCACTGCCTTGCCCACAGCCGAACTGCACGCTACCGACCTCGATCTCCAGGCCATAGTTGAGACCATGCAGGTCATGTAGTCCCGTCCCTCCTTCCTCGCCAGGGAACTGTGAACGCTGCGGACGATAGAACTCAACAGTGAAGTTACCCTTCTCGTTGTCCCAGACAACTGCCTTTGTTCCCCCCGTCATGGCGCCAAGGGGGTGGGGCTGCGTGTAGTCGACGGTGGTTCCGCCCAGAGTCTTGATCATTGGCGCGGTGATCGGGTAGGTCCCCAATGTCGTTGCGACCGATGAAACACCGCCTTGTTCGGCGGGGTAGTTCAAAGTCATTACGTCAAGTGGCGAAAGAACATCCTGAGCCCGCGGGCTTCCGGGCAATTGACCGAGATTGGCCATGATGGAAGCTCCCTGAACTGTCCGGACTCCTGACTTACCGCCTCCGACGTCCTGATGACAGACGGTCTGCCACAAAAAGTTTCGGGCATCGGTCGGAATTCCCCTCGGGGAATAGGACGGCTGGTAATGCATGGTGTCGCAAGAAGAACTTGCACCGCCGAAACGCATGGGTTTCGTGATTGTGCTCCAACAGGGTGCATCAAACCACTCGGTCGCGCACCCGTCTCCGACACCGGATGTTACCCACGGCTCGTTGAGTGAGTACTCGAAGAAGTTCTGCTGATTCCCTCCGCTTGAGGCGACTCCATCAGCATTCTTAGTTTCTACATTGGTGCCCAGGACTGCCTTCGAGGTGTTCGGATCACACCAGACAACTCCCTTGCAGGTGATCCACACCGCAGGAATAACACCATCGCTGTCGACCTTCGCGCCGGGGAAGAAGCGGGTGGAGAACACGTAGTACGCGATGCCAAAGTTCGAACCACCGAGCAAATCGTTGAGTTGTGTGTTGAACTCTTCGTCGTTCACCAGTCCAATGCGCACTGCCGCATAATTCATTGGAGTACCAGAACCAATATCAGTTCGCACGCTCTTGTATGGCTCAATGGTGCACGAGTTTTTGGTCCCCGGATCAGCCATATCGACAATGCCATTGCCGTTGTCATCAACGTCTATCGCGTTGGGCAGCCCATCTTTTTCTGTGTCAACGCCCGAATGCTCGTTCGCGCATTCGTCAGTCTCGCCACCTCCACCACCGCCGGCATTCATCAAGAAGTTCTGGCAAGCCGAGGACAACTCTCGTTGCTTTTTGCCGACACTCGAACCCGCAGGACATGCACTGGTGAAGGACTGGCCCATCATTGTGGAGAGGCCATCCCAGCAGGCTTGGGACAGCACCGCGTCGCCGGTCTGATCACTGATGAACCCAGAGCACGCAGCTGGCGGGTCCTCCGAAACTGCACCAACCTTCATGCGCGTGGTGAAGTGGGCATGTCCACACGTATTGCGCACCTTTACATATCCAGCCTTGCCAGCCCCCTGCGGCGACCCGCTGCACATGAGGATCTTCACCTTGCCGACCGCCTGCTTGAGGTCTACCACCTTGGCGTAGGCAGTACGCGCAGCCCCTGACGCACCAACACTTGCCAATGCAATGTTGCCGAGCGCCGTCGTGTCACCCAAAGTGGCCGCCAGACCTAGATACCCATCATTGCCCGAAGACTTCAACAGAATGGGTCCTACGTACCCGCCGTTCTGTCGCGACAGGTGCAGAGTGAGATCTGCACGATCTGTTGACTTCGCTCTCACCGCGATGGAGAAAGTGCCGTCACTGCGCTTCACGACATCGGTGAAGATCCGTCCATCAGCAAGGATCGCCGACACAACGAGATTGCAATCTGGTGTGTTAGTCGTGCAAGCGCTACTGCTAGATAGACGGGTGAGGGTGCCGGTGATCTTTCCGGTGATGGACGTGGCGAGGGCTACTGGCGTTGAGGCAGCGCTTTTGGTTCCTGTGCTCTCGGCCGTGCCCTTCTTCGCCAAGACCGTGAAGGTATAGCTCGTACCGTTAGTCAGCCCAGTGACCTTGCAGGTCACTTTGGGCGCATCCGCGGTGCACCTCTTGTTGCCTGGGTTAGAGGTGACCACGTATGAACTGGGAGCCGTACCAGCCGCTGGCTTACGCCACGTGACCGTTACGGATCCGTCGCCGGCCTGTGCTGACACATTCGTCACCGGATTGGGCGCCTGGGTAGCGGCGAGCACGGTCGGCGCACCCGCCAAAATAAGGCCACTAGCGGCTATCGCAACCAGCCAGTTACGCGAACGAGGGGTCATCACGGTCCTCCAATGCGCCGAATAACCACAAGATTCGCCGGTCACAACAAGAAATCACGCGGAATGAGATGATCTTGAGAGATCTGACACCGTGGGGACCTACCCCTCTCGGCGCTGCGGCCAGTAACAAGTTAGGATAGCCTTACCTGAGTTTCTAGACATTATGCGAGATTGGGGTTCTGATGCTGGCCACGTTCTTGATTGGACTCCGAGAGGGCCTCGAAGCCGCGCTTATCGTGGCGATCCTCGTCGCCTACGTCGTCAAGCTCGATCGCCGCGATTTGCTCCCCCGCCTCTGGATCGGCGTTGGGGCGGCCATTGCCATCTCACTCGGCCTCGCGCTCGCGCTCCAGGTCACTCAACGGTCGCTCAGTGATAAGGCACAGGAGACCTTTGCTGGGTTGACGAGCATCCTCGCCGTCGGCCTCATCACGTGGATGATCTTCTGGATGGCGCGACATGCAAAGGCGTTGCGCTCACACCTGCACGGCAAGGTAGATCAGGCGATGGCCGGCGGAGCATGGACCTTAGCCGCGATTGCATTTCTCGCCGTCATCCGTGAAGGACTCGAGACCGCGCTGTTCTTGTTTGCCGGAGCGAATGCAAGCGGTGGGTCGGGCGGCGATGTATTTGGTGCGGTTATCGGACTCGCAGTCGCAGCTGGGCTAGGCGTTGTTGTGTACAAAGGCGCCGTACGAATCAATCTCGCGAAGTTGTTCCTATGGACCGGCGTGGCATTGATCATCATCGCCGCAGGTGTCTTGTCTTACGGCGTACACGAGTTGCAGGAGGTGGGCATCCTCCCGGACGGCGCGTTCTTCGGCGATCACCCATTCGATGTCAGCGGAGCAATCCCGGCTGACGGTTGGCTCGGCTCAATCTTGCGCGGGACCATTGGCTTCACGCCTTCGCCGACTTGGCTGCAGTTGATCACGTGGGTCGCCTATCTGGCGATAGTGATGCCGTTGTTCCTCTCGATCGCCCGGAGCCGACGACCTGCACCGACTCCGGTCTCCGCCTCCGCCTAACAGCGCGGCACGCGATCGCGTGATCGAACGCCGACACCGACAGTGGTCGGCGTTATCTCGATGACGTTGGACTCCACTGCACCGTAAGTGAAATAGACACTGATGGTGCGGCCCGCACGTATATGACGGTTCCAGGTGAAGGATCCACAATCTTCCATCGGACGTGCCACCCCGACTGTGAAAGTCGAGGCACCGGGTAGTTTGACCATTGGTATAAACACATCGTGCGCAGTCCGTGCGGACAACATTCCGCTGACATGAACGCTTGCACCTACACGTTGGGCCATGATCGTAAGCGTCAACGTCGGATCCGCAGATGCCGAGGGCGCTACCGCAATGGCTAGCCCCGCAGCGACCGTCGCAGTAACAGACATTCCAATAAGTAGATTCCGAACGCGCATGATTGAGCCTTTCTCTGGAAGATCTACTTAACCTGACATCGGTACGAACCTTCGTCCCTAAACGACTCGAATCTCCACTCCCGACCTAGCAGGGGACGGCCACGACACTGCGTGACCGCACGCCCGCACCCACGCTGGTCGGCGTGATCTGAAGAACATTGGATTCGACCACTCCGTCAGTGAAGTAGACACTGATGGTGCGGCCCGCACGTATATGACGGTCCCATGTGAACTCCGCGCAGCTACTGTAAGGCGGTCGCGCTCTTCCTGGCGTATACGTCAACGCACCAGGGAGTTTCACCATGGGCACAAGTTCGCCGCTGCAACCGCTGGGGCAAAACACCTCTCCGACGACGTGCACACCGGCCCCGACCCGGCTAGCAGAGATAGTGACCATAGACGTCGGAACTCCTGATGCCGCGGGAATCTCAGCAAGCGCTAACCCACAGGCAACCGCCGCGATAACAGACGCTCGCACCGCGATCCGTCGCATGCGCATGAGTGATCCTTTCAGTGGAACTTCAGACTAGCCCGCCACGGGCCGGAACATCGGCTGAAAGAAGGTACCGGGCCGGCTCGAGCTTTCCAGCGGCTCAGTGAGCGCGGCAAATCCGATGCGCTCATAGACGCGTTTGGCCTTCCGGTTCTCGACAAACACGCCGAGTCCGAGATTTATCCAGCCATGCTCGGGCGCCACACGATCCAGGAAATCAACAAATCTGGTCGGGATCCGCTGCCCCCTCATCTCGGGTGCCACCCAACAGCCATACGCCCATGCACAGGTCAGCGGATCTACCGGGCAACTCGGTTCGACTAGGGCAGGGACTGTGGGGGCCACCGTCATGATGGCCACATCTAATCCACGAACGCTCGCCACCACCCATAAGTCACTCCCGAGGCGGTTACGCCACTGATCCGCGCTCAGTTTGGCCTCACCCTCGACCCGAGCTCCGTAAGCGTCCGGGTCTTCGGTCAATGCCGCGAGACGCACCGCACGTGCACGTACCCAGGCTTCGGGGTCCAACACCGAAATCTCGATCTCGTTCATGGCGGCATCTTGCCGCACGAAACTTTACGACACCCACCTGGACACTTGGCGGGGTTTACCCGCCGACTTGTCCATTCGAAAGAGCCCGCGCCTACGATGAGGGTTCGGAGCCGCCCATGGTTCCCCTCACCAGAAAGTTCCTACATGCATCTCGCAGACATTTTGTGGACCCTGCTCGTCCTGTTCTTCATGGTCATGTACTTCATGGTCTTCTTCATGGTCGTGGTCGACATTTTCGCCGATCACACGCTGAAGGGCTGGGCAAAGGCACTGTGGGTCATCGCGATTCTCATCGCAGGACCGATTACCCTGCTCGTCTACCTGATCGTTCGGGGTCGAAGCATGACCGAGCGTCGTCAGGCGCAGGTTAAGGCCGCCGAGGCCTCCCAGAAGGCCTACATCCAACAGGCCGCCGGAACAGCCACACCCGCAGATCAGATCGCTACGGCAAAGTCTCTCCTCGACGCGGGCACGATCAATCAGTCTGAGTTTGATGCGCTCAAAGCGAAGGCTCTCGCCTAAACCGCTTCAACAACTACGCGTGGGGTCGGCCGCTTGGCCGGCCCCACAGTTATTTCTGTTGCGGTAGAGCCATCGCCAATTGCGCACGGAGAAAGCTGAAACCTTCGTCCCGTCCCCGCGACCACTCAAGTGCGCAGTCGTCAAGCTGTTGGCTGCCCAGACCCCGCCCCGGATTTGGGTTGACGCCTTGCCCGTTGTCGCGCACCGTCAAGGTCACTACATCTGCTTCGGGCCGTTCCATGGAGATCCACACCGAAGATGCCCCGCCATGTCTGACGGCGTTGGAGACTGCCTCCTGTGCCAGATCTCCAGCGAATGCTGCCAACACGAGATCCACCTGTACAGCACTCATCAGGTCATCTGGAATGTCAATAGCGACTTCGACTATTCCGGCCCAGGTGTCGCCGATGCCTGCATATTGTGTCTTCAAATCGGGCGCCACTTCGTCTTGATCCAGAAGTCCCGCGAGGGAATCGCGCAATGAGTTACGCATCTCAATCACGCTTTCAGAGTTTGCCGTTTCGCTTTGTACGCTCCCCCTGAGCCGTGAGATTGCGACGTGCACCGCAGACTGCACGGGACCATGCAGAGCTCGCGCCAACTGTCCACGCCTGTGCCACTGCAACATGTGGCTACGCGCGATTGCCCACCGAAGTGAAGAGTTGGATTTTTGCAGAACCTCGTCTATGTGGATTACCTGACGACGCAGACTTGCCGCAATCACCACGAGCCACCCCAAGGCTGGTGCACCTACAAGAATCGAACGGACGAACAATTGATCCGGCCCTGGACCCACGCAGATAGGCACTAGAACCGCTGTCGGCACAGTGGCCGCAACAAAACTTAGAGTGAGGACTACAGCGCGCAATGCCGTGCCAAGTTGCCTGAGGGCAGCCCCCACGATTCGTTCGACGGCAAACAACGAACCCAGAAGAGCCACAGAGCCAATGAGAATTGCAATGAGCGCTCGTGGCGGTGAATATAGAACAAAGAGTGCCGGGACTCCCACGAACATCACTCCGAGAGTGATGGGAACAGGCATTAATCTGCCGTCGTCTGCGACGCTTCGCATCGTCTCCCGCCACGACGCGTGAACGTCGTCAACCGACCGTGCGGCAACTACCGAAACAACCGTTTCCATAGCAAGCTGATGGCTGATCGGCCTTACGGTTTCTGAGATGAGACTCTCCATTGCCGCGAGAGTCTCATCGACCGACGACACAGGTAATGCGATCAATTCATCTTCAATAATCGCTTCTATCTGTCGAGCCGCATTCCCATGCTGTGCGCGGACATTGACTTCGGACTCAGCGAGAAGCGTTTGGAGTCGATCTTGTTCGTTAGTCAGTCGCGCGATGCGCTGACGATACTCACGAATGGTTGTCATCGCGAGAGTGGTGGTGCTAGTGACGGCAATTGCAGAGACGGCCCCCGCCAGAGTGCGGAATGCAGCATTTCCTGCTCCAGAATCGAGCAGATTCGCCCTTGTTAACGCGAAATACAGCGCACCGCCTTGAACCAGGCCAACTACGGCATACGAAGCGAATGCACAGACTATTCGTATGACGCCGTGCAAGTGCACGAGAAGAATTCGCCGAAGCACCGCAAGCAAAACAAACTCCAGCGCGACGGACAACGTCACGATGAGAATCCTCAAGGCCGGATTTCCACCCACATCTGAAGTGCCGCCGAGGAAGTGGCGAAAAATTGCCCATGCGAGGTTTATGACAATCACCGGCCACGCGACCATTTCATTGGCCGTCATTCCCGTGAGTACGGCGAGTGTCCTACTCTGCGCAGGGGCTGCTCTCAAGCCGACACCTGAACCGCTAGCGATCGTCACTGGCGATCCGGTAGTCCCGCTTCAGCGATAAACACGCGCATAGCCTCAGCCCGTTGGCTCACAGAGGGGCTCGGCTCAATGGAGAGCGCTTGGTAGATGCTGCCCAGCATTTTCTCCACCGCACTTGTCGTGGTGTGACGGCGGCGGGCAATCTCAGGGCTAGTGAGTCCCTGCGCAACCATGCGTAGCACCTCAAGTTGACGTGGCGACAGAACCGCAAGTTTTCCAGACGGAGATTGATAGTCGAGTGTTCGCGCCGCTTGATCAGAAAGTACTTCCTCGACGGCAGCGAGTAGTTCGGCGGTATCCGTAACCGTCTCCTTGCGAAGAAAGCCACATCCCGGTGGTAAATCTTCTGGAGCAAACCCGGCAGTACGCAAATCCGGATGCTTCGTGAGCAAGAGGATGCCCACCCCCGGATGGCGACGAAGCACTACGTGCGCAAGATCAATCCCACTTGGACCGCGGCCCAGCGCAATGTCCAGCACCACCATGTCCGGATCGAATCGGTCGAGGTCTGCCCGAGCCCTGGGTGCGTCTGGTGCCGTACGCACCTCGTATCCACCGGACTCCAGAGCCGTTGCCAGGAGAGCCGCCATGATCGGCTCGTCATCTACGACGAGAAGTCGCCGCCGAGAAGGGGCCGAT